>JAYVUU010000044.1:0-11294 GCA_043787635.1 Synechococcales cyanobacterium
TTCAGGGGCGATCGTTGAGCGGATGAGCTTCAAGGCTTATTTTTGGTTCATGGTTCTTTGGTCTAGCATTTTGTACCCTGTCTTTGCTCACATGGTCTGGGCCAAGGGTGGATTTTTGGGCTTGTACGGTGGCATCGGTGCTCTGGACTTTGCTGGGGGAACCGTTGTCCACATTAGTTCTGGCGTTTCTGCGCTGGTTGCAGCTTGGGTTCTCGGACCACGAAAAACCTACCCCAATCAACCTGCTCCGCCCCACAATGTTCCGTTTATTCTGCTGGGCGCAGGGATTTTGTTTTTCGGTTGGTTTGGATTTAATGGTGGTAGTGCATTAGCGTCTGGTAGCTTGGCTGTTGCTGCTGTGACGACAACAGCACTCTCGGCTTGTACTGCAGGTTTGGTTTGGGTGATT
The DNA here is from genome assembly GCA_043787635.1 of Synechococcales cyanobacterium. Classification (GTDB taxonomy): domain Bacteria; phylum Cyanobacteriota; class Cyanobacteriia; order Leptolyngbyales; family Leptolyngbyaceae; genus JAAFJU01. The sequence continues at coordinate 410 of JAYVUU010000044.1, forward strand.
CTGGAGTGGGTTTTGCGCGGTCATCCGACGGCGATCGGAATTGCTACCGGGATTGTTGCTGGACTCGTCGGAATCACTCCCGCTGCTGGATTTGTCTCTCCGTTATCTGCCCTTTTGATTGGTGCGATTACGTCAACTTGCTGCTTTTTTGCCGTTAGTTTAAAGGCAAAACTAAAGTTTGATGATTCCCTAGATACTTTCCCAGTTCATGGCGTTGGCGGAACCGTCGGTGCAATTTTGACGGCAGTCTTTGCAGATACGGCCGTTAATTCAGCCGGGAAGGATGGCGTGTTGAAAGGGAACTTCAGCGAACTCGGTGTTGAACTTGCCGCGATCGGGATTACCTATCTGATTGCGGGTGTTGGTACGTTTGCTATCCTGAAGCTCTTGAGTTTCATCATGCCACTGCGTGCCAAGGAAGATGCAGAATATTCAGGTCTCGATATTAACGAGCATGGTGAAGAAGCGTATGGGGATGAACTCGTGTCTGGGTTTGCCCAAGTGAAGTAAGTTTCTAGATTTGGATTTAGTGCAAAAAGCCCCGATCGACTTTTCGATCGGGGCTTTTTGGGTGATGGTCTGATGGTTTAAGCCGTAGCTGACTAACTCATAACCAACGGTGCCTCGAATTATCGCCGTCGTGCTTTACGAGCTTCATCTTCTCGGCGACGACGATCGCGCCATTCGGACGTAGTAATGTAGATCACTCCGACGGTAATGCCTCCCATCAACACAGCAGCTACTAACTCAAGCGTGGTGAACAGTGAACTACTCATGACGCTTTAAATCCCGTTGCGGCCCCAGACGACCATGGCGATCGAAAAGGTGAATACCGCCAACATTCCAGCCCAACCCAATGACAGAATATCCATAGTCTTAATGTCTCGCTTACAATACACAACAAATATTACTGATCATGATAACAGGATGAAGGTGACGAGTGAGAACCAAGCAAGAATCTGATTACAGATATGACCATAAGCAATATGAGCGCATTGAATCGGTCAAAGCAGGCATCCTAGCTGGACTCGCGATCGTCGTTATTGCAGGGATGGGCGCGGTGGTCAATCCTGAATTTATGCGTGGACCCACGATCGCATTGGATATGGCTATAGCAGGTTTTTCGGGTGGACTTTTTGGCATTACCTATCGCCATTTGGTCAGTCAAGGTCAAGATGAACATTTGAAATCTGGTGCGATCGGAGCCTTTGCTTTGGTTCGTGGACTAGCTCAAGCTGAACTTTTTTGGGTTTATCGCGCTAATCTTTGGGCTGTGGGAATTGCTATTGTGGAGAGCTTTGTCATGTTTGGGGTTGCTGCATTGGTGTTAGATTTTGCCCTGAAGGTGCAGTGGATTCAGCCGTTTAATGACCAAGATCAGGGGGCGGGATGAGCAACGATCGGAGATTAACATCTTGTAGCATAATGAATTCAAATCACGTATGGGAATCGAGACCTGGGGTATTGAATGCGCGCGATCGTCTGGACGGGATTACCGAGGCGCATTTAAATCAGTGGCTGACTGCAACTCAAGTTCAGGCGCGATCGGGTAAACTCCCGACTTATATTCCCCATTTAGCTCAGGTTCAACCCGATCTCTTGGCGGTTACAATTCAAACTGAGTCGTCATCTATTAACTTTGGTGATGCCTCAAAATCATTTGTTTTGATGAGTTTAATTAAGCCGTTTGTGCTGCTTTTTTTATTGGCACGGGTAGGTCATGAGGCAATATTTTCTAAAGTTGGCATTGAACCCTCTGATCAAGCATTTCATTCTATTGCCCAGCTTTCTGCCGATCGGGGTCGTCCTCGTAATCCAATGATCAATAGTGGGGCAATTTTTCTAGCCTCGTTACTACCGGGAAATACTCCAGCGGCGCGCTGTGAATCTTTGCGATATTGGTTGAATAAATCTGCGGGTTGTGACCTAACGCTAGATCAAGAAATGCTGGCTTCAGTCGAATCGCTCGGAAATGAAACCAATCGATCGATCGCAAATTTATTAAAGCGGGCTGGATATCTTGATGATATTGATTTGGCGATCGAAACCTATAATCAGATTTGCTGTTTATCCGGCACCGTCGTAGATTTAGCCCGTCTAGGTCTTCTAATTGCGCTGCCTCATTCAACTATTTCTTCTCAAGATCAGCACATTGTTAATAGTTTAATGATGACCTGTGGTCTGTACGAGAGTTCTAGCCAGTATGCTATGCACATTGGACTACCGATTAAATCTGGGGTTAGTGGTGGATTAATCGCGATCGTACCTAAGGCAGGAGCGATCGCAATCTATAGCCCAGCTATTGATGACATTGGAAATTCAGTCGGTGGACTTTTCTTATTGGAACAACTCGTCCATGCCCATAAACTCAGTTTATTTCAAACGGATTAGAAGTACTATTTCTTCTCACCGAACTTAGCTTTTGCTTTGTCGTAAATTTCCGCTGTAATTGAAAGTTCTCCCATTTCTTGAGCAAGCTTCTCAATCTTCTTTCGCGCACCGGGCCTCACGAAAAACGGGATTTCTTTAAGTCTTGCTTCAGCTTCAGCGGTCCATTCCATGATTTATGAATTATTATTCAAGGTGTATAATTTAACATTCTTGCCTGATTTAGTTTAGCAGGCGATCGGGCATTCTTCGTTAGGGTTTGGGGTTAACAGAATTAATTGCTGATTCTGCAATGATCGGACCTCTTCCAGTCCAATTCCTACACCTGAAACAATACTTGCAACCGTCTCAGTTGTATTTTCGTTACAAGCTTTCAGAAATTCAAATCCCTCATCGCTCAAATTCACAATCTGATAATCACAATTAAAAATCATCTTACTTTCCCAGCCTTCCATACAAGGACTCCGTTCTGGAATCGCCTTCAGCAAATCATTATCGTTTGCCCAATCTAATTTAGTAAGCGGCGGTTTACTTAAGAAAAACTCGTAATGGGTAAATGAACTAGGGTCCAGGATCTCCGCCAATCGGTACCGATCGCGCTGGCTCATCGTTTTCACTCGTTCTAGTAATTCGGGAGACTGACCAATTAAACGATCGAGTTCCCATAGTTTTGGATTAGAAAACCCAACAAAATCCAAACCTGATGCCGCTGCAAAATCTAATACCGTATTGACGTTGTAATCAATTTCCTGAGGATGAACATACATATCCGCAAAACATTCATCTTTATGATTCTCCATCGACCATCGATCGAGTTCCCGCTGCTTCAACCGATTACCCTGCGGCAATGTCGCAAACACCTCTCGCCCAAGTGCCACACCATCTCGGTAATCCCCGCGTTTATCCCCTTGCAGTAGAGCGATCGCTTCTTGCATTAATTTAATTTCCCAACGACCCAACTCCCCATAGACAAAAATATGAAAAATGCCGCCGGGAGCTAACTTGTCCGCCAGCGCCTTAATCCCTTGAATCGGGTCTGGAGTATGGTGCAACACGCCCACACAATTGATCATGTCAAATTGACCCGGCAATTGATCCACATCAAACAAACTCAAATGCTGAAAATCTGCCCCGATCGCCCCACTCCGCCGACAACGTTCCCGCGCCACCTCCAACGCCCCCGGACTCAAATCCACCGCCGTCACCTGGGCTTCTGGATTCAAATGCACCAAATATTCCGTGCTACATCCCGTCCCACAGCCCGCATCCAAGATCCAAATATCTTGCCGATCGGGTTTACGTCCCGCACAAAAGTTATACGCCGTATCCCAATTCCAGCGCCAGTTATACCCCGGCGGCGGCGAATCGACCAGCGGCTCTGGTGGAAACGGATAGGTATCGTACAGACTCGCAACTGTTGCACTAACAGATTGCAAATCAGACTCGGCGATCGCAGGTAAGTTAGATTTGGGATTTGGGATAGACATAGACACAGCGCAAACAGTCTCTGAACACTATCATTCTCTCATCAAATCACGGTTTGATTAAATCGAAGGTTTTAACATTGGCTCAGATTTAGGTGTTGGTGGCAGTGAAAAATAAACGTTACCCTTCTCATCTTTATTCTCGATCGCCCCAATTTTCAAAAGCATCTCTCTTGCCCGCGCCTGCGTCACCTGGTCTCGTGTCGCAAATGCCTGATCGTAAACCGCACTCCACGACCACAGAAGCATCTTCTGATTATTTGGATCAGTCCGAATAAACTCTGCTGTCTGTTTAAAAAATGGTCCGGTTTGCTGAACCGATCGATCACTTGAAGCCAGCGCCCAATCCCCGGCTTTGTCATAGGAAAACTGCGCCGCTTTCAAATCGTTCACCATCAAGAGCTGATCCAATCCCTTCAATCGCCAAACTGAAAATGCCCTGGGATGATCTTGAGGAGTCAGAGCGGTGGTCCCGCGATCCATCAGAGCGATCGCATCCTTAGGCATTCCCATTTGATAGGACATGATGCTGCCAAGAAAAAGATAACTATCCACAAAACGCGGATCCAAACGAGTGATCATCTCAAAATATTGTGGAGCCAAAGAATAGCCCACCGCTTTCCGGGTTGCCGTATCCCCGTCATATTGCACAAAATTCAAAAATGCCCAATTCGCCAAAACATTGTCCAACCCAAAACTCGGAAATCGACTGATCAGCGATAAATTTACCGCTTCTTGACGTTGATCCTCAGGCGATGCCACCTCTCGAGCTGAAAGCTGTTGAAGCTGGGGTTGCTGGAGCTTGACGATGCCAACGATCGCAACCGCTGCGATCGTCACTTTGACAAAGCCAGATAAAACCCAAGAGAATTGATTTAGATATGGCATGGCTGAGAACATGTTAGTAAACTAAGGCGGGTTGCAGGCATGAGTACTTCTAGACTCTTATCTATCATGCCTTCCAGTTCAAAAATCGTCATAGAGAATTCAGGAACCTAAATATTTTTTGTGTAGTCTATACTGAAAACCTAGATTGCAAATTTTACTATGGTCTAAGCACAGTTCGACTGAAATCTCGCCATCGCCTCTCGCATCACCTTCATCTCTCACTACCCCATTTTTAAGCTGCTGTGTACATGCAAATCTGAAACCCGTCATCAGCTAGACCCGATCCCCCAATTCCCCTTAAAACGGGGACTACCTCCCCCTTCACTCCCCGGTGACTTCTCTATGATTCGCAAGTCTTTTCTCCGTGCTTCATTGCTCTCCACAGGTCTCGCGATCGTCGCCGCCACCGGAACTCTTATTAGCCCCACCTTTCCCGTGCGCGCTGCGTGGCAACAAGACAGCCCCAAAGCCGTCCTCGATGAAGCTTGGCAAATTGTCAATCGAGAATATGTCGATGGATCCTTCAATAAAAACAACTGGCAAACGGTCCGAACCAATCTCATTACTCCTGACTACAACACCAAAGAACAAGCCTATGGCGCACTGCGTAACGCTCTCAAGCTTTTAGATGATCCCTATACCCGATTCATGGATGCAAAACAATTTGAATCCCTTACCAGCCAAACCTCCGGTGATCTTGAAGGCGTAGGAATGCGGCTAGAAGCAGACGCAAAAACTAAGGTTTTGACCGTCGTGGAACCGCTGCCCAATTCGCCCGCCTCCCGCGCCGACATCCGATCGAACGATAAGGTTCTGTTCATTGATGGTCGCACCACCAAGGGCATGACCGTCGAAGATGCATCTAGCTTGATTCGGGGGAAAGGTGGCACCCCCGTCACCCTGAAAATCGAGCGCGATGGAAAACTGCTTAATTTCCCATTAATTCGCGCAAAAATCGAGCTGCAAGCGGTTCGTTACAGCGTGACTCAAGAAGGCTCAACGCGGGTTGGCTTCCTGCGCATGAGTGAGTTTAGTAGCCACGCCGCCGACCAAATGCGTCAAGCGATTAAAATACTCCAAAAAGATAAGGTCAATGGTTTTGTCCTAGACCTGCGCGGTAATCCCGGTGGACTCTTGCAGTCCAGTATCGAAATTTCTCGGATGTGGATGAATGAAGGCGGCATTGTCAAAACCGTCAATCGCAAAGGCGGCAGTGAGGAGCTGGTGGCCAATCGCACTGCTATCAGTGACTTACCTCTGGTCATCCTAGTGGATAAAAATTCGGCTAGCTCCAGCGAAATATTAACTGGCGCACTCAAAGACAACAAGCGCGCCACTATCATCGGGACCCAAACGTTTGGTAAGGCACTAGTTCAGTCGGTTCATCCGCTATCTGACGGATCTGGATTGGCGGTCACTGTTGCCCATTACTACACCCCTAATGGTACTGATATCAGCCAGAAGGGAATCCAACCGGATGTCGTGTTGCCATTGACCCGGGAACAATTAGAGAAGCTCTACAGCAATCCTCGTTTACTTGGTACCTTGGACGATCCCCAGTATGTCCGGGCAGTTTCGACTATTACCAAACTAATCTCCCAGCGAAACCTGGGTCAAAAGCCAACGACTACATCCAATCAATGACGATCGCGATCGTCTGCCCTAATCTCTCTACGAGGAACCCCTTAGAAATAGTCTTAAGGGGTTGGGGTTCTGAAAAGTAGTTAGCTGGCTTGAATGCGATCGGGAATTGTTTCTAGAAAATCGATCGCGGCCCGGTATTGTGGATCCGAATCTTTGCCAATGTCTTTCGGTGCAACTTGGCCGAGTTCTACGGTACGATCGGGCGTGATACCGAGTTTGTTGATGTCATTGTGGTTCGGAGTTTCATATCGAGCCACCGTCACCGCCAAACCGGAACCATCCGAAAGATTAAATAGCGATTGAATCAAGCCTTTACCAAAGGTTTTTTCACCAATCAGCGTCGCCCGTTGGTTGTCCTGCAACGCCCCAGCCAAAATCTCACTGGCACTGGCGGTTCCTTTGTTTACCAACACCACCATTGGGTCATTAGTGGCTGCGGTCTGTTCTGCATAGTAGCTGCCGAGTTCGCCCTGTCGGTTAACGGTGTAGACGATCGCCCCGTCCTGAATCCAAAGCTTAGCAATATCGATTCCAGCCTGTAACAACCCGCCCGGATTATTCCGTAAGTCAAGGATATAACGATCGGCTTCCTGTTTCTCCAAGTCTGCGATCGCACTGGTCACCTCGGTTTGGGCGTTGGCATTGAACTGAGTTAAGCGAATGTATCCAACTCGATGATGCTCAGTGGGGCGCAGTTCAGACGTAACGGGATTTAGCTCAATCCGATCGCGGACTAAGTCGTATTCTCGCTCTGGATCTCCTGCATGGAGAATCTTCAAAATTACTACGGTGCCCAGCTTGCCGCGCATCTTGCCCGCCGCATCATCTAAACTCACCCCGCTCGTCGATTTTCCATCAATCTCAAGAATGTCATCGCCCGGTTGAATGCCTGCTTTTTCAGCAGGCGATCCTGCGATTGGAGCCATGACTTTTAGGACGTTACGATCGGAATCTAAGGCAATTTGTAACCCCACGCCCGTGAGTTCGCCGGAGGTGCTGGTTTGCAGGCTGCGATATTGCTCTGGATTCATCACACGGGTAAAAGGATCGCCCAACAGTCCTAACATCTCTCGCATGAGCTGGTAGGTGGCTTCACGATCGGGCATATTTTTCTTCAGATACTTCTCTCGAATCGACCACCAATTTTGATGGTTAAAACTAGCATCGACATAAGCCCGATCGATAATTCGCCATACTTCATTCAGTAACCGCTGATCCTCTGTCAGTGCTGTCGCTGAACCTGAGGCTCCAACGCACATCACCCCCATTATGATCCCCGCCAGAATTGCAACCAACCCTCGTTTCGCAGCAGCATGAATCCGGTTAGAAAAATTGTGGAAAAAAGGGGTATGCATGGAGTATGAGAGAAGAGGCTTGATGACTTAACACTTTGTCATCATACTGGGAAACACAGCATCCTGTTAGTGCGCTAGTGGGTTCACCAATCAAAATGACCCAATAACGCTCTAGAACCCGCTTTCCCTATGCGAGATAGATTTGAAATGTGTTACATTTTCAATGAACAGGACTTATTTTTAGGAACCCTTTCCAACCATGGCAAATGTATATGACTGGTTCGAGGAGCGCTTAGATCTTGAAGCGATCGCCGAAGATGTATCCAGCAAGTACGTACCGCCACATGTCAATATCTTCTATTGCTTGGGTGGGATTACGCTGACTTGCTTCCTTATTCAGTTTGCAACTGGATTTGCGATGACATTTTATTACAAGCCAACCGTGGCTGAAGCCTTTACCTCTGTTCAGTTCATCATGAATGATGTCAACTTCGGTTGGCTAATTCGCTCTGTCCATCGCTGGTCCGCTAGCATGATGGTTCTGATGATGATCTTGCATGTCTTCCGCGTCTATTTGACGGGTGGTTTTAAAAGACCCCGTGAGTTGACTTGGTTGAGCGGCGTTGTGATGGCCGTGCTGACTGTATCTTTTGGCGTGACGGGTTACTCGTTGCCTTGGGATCAGGTTGGGTATTGGGCGGTTAAGATTGTGTCTGGTGTACCGGAAGCTATTCCTGTTGTGGGCAGTCTGATTGCAGACTTGTTACGCGGTGGAGCTAGCGTAGGTCAATCGACACTGACTCGCTACTACAGCGCACATACATTTGTGTTGCCTTGGTTGATTGCAGTCTTCATGCTGTTTCACTTCCTCATGATTCGTAAGCAAGGAATTTCTGGTCCTCTGTAAATTTTAAGCGTGTCAGTTTAAGAATTTACTACTAGATCTCTCACCCATAGGAGCCTTTCCATGACTACTCTGAAAAAGCCAGATATGACCGACCCGATCGTCCGCGAAAAGCTGGCGAAGGGTATGGGCCACAACTACTACGGTGAGCCTGCTTGGCCTAACGATTTGCTGTACATGTTCCCTGTGGTAATCATGGGCGCGTTCGCATTGATCGTTGGTTTGGCTGTGTTGGATCCCGCACTGGTTGGCGAACCTGCTGACCCATTTGCAACCCCATTGGAAATTCTTCCTGAGTGGTATTTGTATCCAGTCTTCAATATTCTCCGTTTGGTGCCGAATAAGCTCCTTGGAGTGGTGTTGATGGCTTCTGTACCTTTGGGTCTGTTTACAGTGCCTTTCTTGGAAAGTGTAAACAAATTCCAAAACCCTTTCCGTCGTCCTTTGGCGATGACTGTGTTTTTGTTCGGAACAGCAGTGGCGTTGTACCTCGGTGCAGGCGCGCTCTTCCCAGTTGATAAGGCGCTGACTTTAGGTCTGTTCTAAATTCAACGCTCAAACTTCAAAAAGCTTGTCTGAGTATCATCTTGGGCAAGCTTTTTACTGAGAAAAATATTCAATACAGACCCGATCGGGGATTGCTTGTGTTGATTTGCCGAAGTTCTTCGTAGAGTTCGGTTTCACGATCGCTCAATGATTTGGGTAGCGCGTATTGCAATTCAACGATTTGGTCTCCCCGATCGCCGTTGCCATCGGGATAGCCTTTTTTCGCCAGACGGTAGCGCTGACCAGACTTAACGCCTGCGGGAATATTCATTCGCACGAGACCATCGAGAGTCGGCACTTCAATTTCTCCGCCTAAGACTGCTTCTGGTACGGTCAACGGCACCTGACAGACTAAGTTCACGCCGTCAAAGCGATAAAATTTATGAGCAACTAGGTCGATCGTCAGAAACAAATCACCGCCGTTAATCCCTTGACCTTCAAGCCGAATTCGCTGTCCTGCGACCAATCCACTGGGCATAGTCACTTCTAATAAGCGTCCATCTTCAAGCCGAATTCGCTCTTTTCCACCGTTGTAGGCTTTTTCTAGAGGCACGGTCAATTGAGCTTCGGCATCACGAGGCTGGGGTTTTCGGGGTACAGGTTCTTCAGGACGATCGTTGCTGCTTATTCGATCGTTTTTACTATCGGGAGTTTGCCAACTTGGTCCCCAATTGTCATCACGAGGTTTGCTCGTTCCCCAGTCATCATTACGGGATTCATTACGCGATTCACTACGGCTTTCGGGACTTCGGCGCGGTTCTGAATTACGAGCTTCGTTGAAGGCGTTGGGACGGGTGGGCGGCTCATTAAAATAGGTGTCGCGGCTATTTTCTCGACTGTTGGGACGGACGGCATTGCTTGAGTAGTCAGTGTTGCCGGGGTTGGGCCGATCGGGGTTACGGGTGGGGCGACCTCCTTTACGAGAACTTTCTTGGTTATTCAGCACGGTGTCGAAGAACTCATTAAAGTCCCGAATTTTGCTGAAGTCTTCTTCCGATTCCTCTTCGCTTTGGTTGCCTGGTTTCGTTTTGAAAAAGTCCCAGGCTTTATTTACACCCGAAAATCCTTTTTGTTTCCAGAAGTTGCCAAATTTGTCATATCGAGCACGACGATCGGGATCTGACAGCACTTCATAGGCTTCATTGATGTCCTTAAAACGTTCTTCCGCTTCCTTGTTTCCCGGATTCATATCTGGGTGATAGGTGCGAGCTAGACGACGATAGGCACGTTTGATCTCGTCACTTTCAATGTCACGATCGACACCTAGGATTTCGTAGTAGTTGCGGAAGTTTTGCATAGGAACTGAATCGGGCTATTGATCAACTGTAAACAGAGCTGCGGAAATACCTACCATTCATCACCATCCCAGTTGTCGTAGTCATAATTCGGTTTATCTGGTTTTCTGGTCCGATCGCGGCTGTCCTCTCGTCGTCCCGAATCCCGAACATTTCGAGCTTCGTTGGGGGTACTTTGACGGCTGCTCCCGCGATCGTTGTAAGCATCATCTGGGCGTGAATTCGATGAGGATGGTCGATCGTCGTAGCGATCGGGTTCGCGATTGGAGGACCGATCGTCATAGCGATTATTGTTACGAGAATCTGACGAATTATCGTAGTAGCGATTAGAATCCCGGGTGCAGACCGATCGTCGTAGTTGCTGCCAGACCGATCGGCAGGCGACCTGTAATCCCCGCTGTTTGTAGAACTATTTGTAGAACTATTTCCCGCAGACCAATC
>JAYVUU010000045.1:0-9990 GCA_043787635.1 Synechococcales cyanobacterium
CTTCCAATCACGCAATTAGTTAACGATTAACCTATTGAATTGCTTTCATTAAGAACTCAGCAATCTGAATTAACTCCGCCTTATTAAACTGATCCAGCAAGCTCCGGGCAGCACCCTTAGGATCTGAAGGAATGGTAATTTGACGGCGGGTCGCACCTCCACTTGAGTCATTGGTCGCGATCGGTTCAGCGGATGGCGTTGCTTTTGCAACAGGCTCGACCTGAACATTAGATGGAATCAAGCGCTGAAGCGCCGTACTCGGCACAACCTCAGCACTGCGCCCCGAAATCACTAACTCACTGCTGACCTTTAGCTCCTTAATAATCACCGGAGCGAGTACCGCAAATGATAATTTTGGATTCGCTATTGCCCGTTGGCTGACCTGAAGCAAATTAATCCAAGGCTTTGAAGTCTTATTCAAGACCGCCAGCTTGGTGCAAAGCATCGACAACTGTTGGCGAGATTTTGGGTTATCGCCCTGCTTAAACAATTGCAGCATCATTTTCAGAATGTTCTGGACCTGTGCTGTCGCCGGACCAGCCGTACCCTGGGGCATCGGACCCTGCTTGGCTTCCCGAATCAGAACTTTTAAGTAATCGCCCAACGCTTTAAACACAGGGACCGATCGTTGCAATGCTAGTTCACCATCTTCAGGCCGCAATCCATAGGGACCTTGCAACGCCTCAACCAGCTCTTTCAAGGCATCAAATCCCTTAAGAAAAAGATCCTCAAGTTTACGATCGACCTTTAGGGGATGATCCTTTATTAACTTGAAATAATCTTCAAGATAATGGCCCGTCTTGTGGATACTATCAAACCCCAACATCGCCGCCCCACCCTTAATAGAATGGGCAGCCCGAAAGAGATGATTCATCGCCTCATTATCTGCGATGGTCGCTTCCAAATGTAGAAGTCCTTGCTCAATCGTATCTAGATGTTCTTTCGCTTCTTCAATAAAGAACCGCAAAATCTGCTGTTGTTGCTCGGTCGCTTGCACAACGAATCTCCCAATGACTGATGAGTAGATGAAGAGGGTGATAAATCTTGGCTGAAAACCAAACTAGGCTTAAACCAATGGTGGCATATTGATTTGAGTACAGTGTACCCATAATTTTTGAGAACTATCGACAAGCGTATTTTCCCAAAAAATAGCTACCTTACAGGACTAAAACGGTAAGTTTAGTGGAGCCGCACTCCCCCAAGTTGTGGCTAGAAAAACAACAACAGAAAAAGTCGCCAAGATACCTTGAAAAACATTCCCCAAAACAGAACCTACCACAATCCCAACCCCTGCCTTAACCGATTGCTTCAGATTTTTACAATAAATATACTCACCCACGATCGCCCCTACTAGCGGACCCACCAACAATCCCACCAGCGGTCCGCCAACAGGCAACGCTGGAATCAAGCCAAAGAACCCGGCCACCATGCCCACCACCGATCCAATTTGTCCGTAATTACTAGCGCCCGCTTGCTTTGCGCCCAGATAGCCCGCTAGAAAGTCAATGGCAAACCCAAACAAAAACACCAAAATGGAACATCCAAGCGGCCAAGCTAGACCTGAAAAGTTTTGAGTCGCTAATCCCCAACCCACAATCGCCGCAACAATCAAACTTGTGCCGGGAATACCGGGTAAGAACGCGCCCACAATGCCTAACACCATGACCGCCACTAAACACCAATATAAAATCACCATGGGCTGCCGGAAAAACTGTGGTTTAAACCCTTAGAGCTTAGCTCAAATACTCCTTCACGCTCACCATCAGATCGCCTTTTACCCGATCGTAATCCTCCGCTTGACACCAAGGCCGCAGCACAACTGTTGTTTTTTCACCCTCAGTCAAACTTAAAAGCTGATGGGTGGGTTTGGGGGTCGTCAGCACCTTGGGATGATGTTCAGCAAGCGTCATTAGGGCTTGGATTGTGGGCTTCAAAGGTCGATTCCCAATATCCACGTTCACCTCCACACGCCGGGTTCCCATCACGGTAAAATTTTTAAGCGTTCCACTAAAGAGATTGTTATTTGGCACAATAATACGGGTATTATCTTCGGTCACGATCGCCGTTGAAAACAACCCAATACTATCCACCATTCCTAATACGCCGCTCCCCTCGATCGAATCACCCACCTCAAACGGTCGAGAACTAATTAACATAATGCCCGCCGCAAAATGGGACAGACTGCTCTGCAACGCTAACCCGATCGCCAGACCCGCCGCCCCGACAATAGTGACCAAAGTCGTAGTTTCAATCCCCAACAGATTCAGTGTTGCGACACTGCCCACAATCCAGATCAATATTCCGATCATTTGCAGCAAAAATTTTTGCAGCGTCGGCGCAACCTTAGTCAAAACTGGGCGGCTGAGGCTTTGGGCAAGCTGGGCGGCAATCCGTGTAAAGAACAGTAACACCATCGCCCAAAAAAGCTTGGGCAATAAGTCTAAGCTAACTTTCAACAACGACTGCAACGTACTGTTGTCTACTAGCTTATCTCCAACAATCTGCAACAGAATGGCTTGACCGATAAGTGTGTGGGTAAGAATGTGCGGTTCATGCATCAACTCGTCTTCGCTCCAACGGATAGATAGATTAGTGTTATTTGCAACGTATCACGCCAAGGGCATCGAGTAGCCCTCTCCCAAAATATGCTCGACAAACTTGGGGCGAGCATAGAAAGCGCGAGAAGTGCTTCCATGACCTTTCCCCTTTGTTCTTGGCTGAACAAGTTCGCCCATTTTGCCCCTAAGACTTGAAAATCCTTGAGTTTTTATTATTTCTCGCACAAGAGAATGGTCATCCGCCTTGCTCTCGAAGATGCGCGCCACAACAATCATTTTCTGCAATTTGGTGAAGAGGTGACTTTCCTCAAACTCCTTGCTTACAATCCCTATAGGGTTGATCATGGTGATACACATCGTTTCTTTTACCCCAAGCACTCCTGTTTCTTTTCGCTTTAATGAAACTTGCTTTAACTCACAATCATCAAGATCTGGGATCGAGATGAGTTGAGAGCTAAGCCTAGGTAACGCCCAACTGTATGACCAGCCCATCCTTTGTTTTTCTTACCGTTTTGGCTCCAAACCATGACATTAGACTGACCTGCTAGTTGCCGAAGATCTTGACCTACCAGCACAGTGAGCCTGTCAAGCGCTTCTTCTATCTTCATAGATGACCTTGCTCTGTGGGTGGCAACTCAACTTAAGCAAGATTACTCAACCGTTTAATTGATAGTTCAATATGACCTGCATCTGCTTCACAACCAATAAACTCTCGTCCCAGTAACAACGCAGCAACTCCAGTAGTGGAAGACCCTGAAAAAGGATCAAAAACCAAATCACCTGGATTTGTACTTGCTCGAAGACATCGTGAAACAAGATCAATAGGCTTCTGTGTTGGGTGTTTACCGTAAAGTTTTTCAGCCTTACCCGGGGCAGACATTCGCCAAACATTTTTCATCTGCTTATCACCATTTTCCGCCTTCATCTCCTGGTAATTAAAGGTATGGCGATCCTTTCCTTTGCGCGCCTTAGTCGCCCACATGATTAACTCTGTTGAATGAGTAAAGCATCGACATCCTAGATTTGGAGGTGGAGCAGGTTTTTCCCAAATAATGTCATTTAGAATACGAAAGCCGAGCTGCTGCATGGCAAATCCAACGGATGGGTATACATGCAGGGTACCCGTAACCCATATAGTTCCTGTCGGCTTGAGTAGACGATAGCAAGCAGCTAACCAAGCTCTATTAAACTCATGATCTAGCTCAGCACCTTGGCTACGATCCCACTCCCCTTTGTTTACCTTGACCATACGTCCAGCAACACAGGTAATGCCGTCATTTGAAAGATTATAAGGAGGATCAGTCCAGATGCAGTCTACGCTTTCAGCAGGCAGCAAGGTCATAAGATCCAAGCTATCGCTGTGATACAGACGGGAAAGTCTATTATTAGACCTCCATACCGCTTCTGGCTGGCTTGTCTTCACGGCATCGTGGACGCTTTGTTCGAGTTGGACCTGTGCTGTCATTGGATTTGTTTTCTGGCTGGTTATGGGGCCAGGGTACTATCTATCGTGGGACAGAGTATACGGTTTTGCTTGCACCCAATAGTTACAATGATTGCTAGAGGTATCGTACTAGCGTTAGTCACACGTTCACCATACGGTGAAAAATCTGAGTGATCTGTCTCGTTGACTGGCGGTTCTATTGACCTCGCAATCATCAAGATCTGGGGATCGAGATGAGTTAAGAACCAAGCCTATGTAACGCTGAGCCGTACGACTATCCCATCCTTTGTCTTTCTTACGGTCAATTTTGTCGTACAGGAAACAGTCTCAACCCCGAAATTGCAGTACTTTTACTTAGGACTCGTTGAACGACGATCGTTCAACCTGTAGCTCAACCCATAGTGTGATAGACAACTTCAGTTCGCTACCATCTCTCATTCCCCAAGAATTTGGAGATGAGAGACGGGTTAAGACAAAAAACCATCTCTCATCCATCTCGTTCTTTTTTGAAGGGGTCTGAACTGTGAATGTTTTGTCAATGCTGGCTCGGCTTCAAGCCACGCTCGATCGGTCCTCGGACTCAGTAAGTCAGATGTTGCTGATTCCAAGTAGCACGTTAGAACTATCCCCGTTGACCGCTGTGAATTTAGTCGTCGGGTATTCGGGTTCTATCAAAAGTCAGGCAGCGTTAGACCTCACCCTGTGGATTGCGCACCAAACTAAAATTGCGACAAGTCAACACGTTACCGTTCAGATGGTCTATGTTTCAGAGGAAGAAGTTAATGTAAGTCCCCTGCGTTCGACCCGATCGGCAGCGGGCCGAACATCAGTATTAGCAATGCCACAACGACCCTCAGTCCGCCAGGAAGCTTTGGAGAAATCCCGCCAGTTTGAGCAAGCCGATCGTATTCTGTGGCAGGCTCGCTGTCTAGCTGAAGAATGGCGTGGTGCCTTAAAGACCCATCTAAGATTTGGGCAAGTGGGAGAGCAGTTAATCGAGGTTGCTCATCAGGAAGAAGCAAGTTTGTTGATTCTAGGCTGTGAATCTGCTCAATATCCTCTTGTGCGCCAGCTCGCTAATCAGACTGGGGCTTTGCCATTTTCGGTCTTGGGAATTCCTCCAATGGACGAGTTCGCTTAACAAAGATTTTAGCAATCGAATTAAGTTAGCAACGGGTTGGATTAGCCGATCGTTCCTGTTGTTGGAGAGCTAGGCGAGGCGATCGCCCTAATGGGAATACGTCCAGCTTGGTAGGCTAACCGTCCGGCTTGGGCCGCGAGATTCATGGCTCTGGCCATCATGGCGGGATTTTGGGCTTGGGCGATCGCCGTATTGATCAACAGCGCATCCGCTCCGAGTTCCATAGCTTGTGCTGCTTCACTCGGTGTCCCGATTCCAGCATCAACGACGACCGGAATCCTGGAATTTTCAATGATGATCTGAATGTTTGATAAATTACGAATGCCTTGCCCAGACCCAATTGGAGAGCCGAGCGGCATCACCGTTGCACAACCCACGTCTTCGAGACGCTTTGCCAGCAATGGGTCAGCGTTGATGTAGGGTAAGACAACAAACCCTTCTTTGACTAATTTTTCAGCCGCTTCCAAGGTGCCGATCGGGTCAGGGAGTAGATATTTGCCATCAGGGATCACTTCGAGTTTGACAAAGTTATTGTCTTCTTGACCGACTAGTTTTGCTAATTCACGTCCCAGACGTGCCACCCGAACCGCCTCTTCAGCCGTCTGACATCCAGCGGTGTTCGGTAGCATCCAAACTTTGCTCCAATCGATCGCATCCGCCAGCCCCTCATGACCGGGCGCATTGGTCTGGACCCGGCGGACGGCGACGGTAATTATGTCACAGTCACTGGCAACGATCGCCGCCCGCATCTCTTCAAAGTTGCGATATTTCCCGCTTCCCGTCATCAGCCGCGATCGAAAACTTCGCCCCGCAATAATGAGCCGATCCTCAGTGAGGCCATCTGTAACATCGGTCATCATTGTGTCTTTGGTGTACGTCTGCATAAATTCTCAAGCTATCTCGATCGTTGAAGCCCATGATCAACGGACTGAATCAATTATCTAATCTTCTTCCCAGCTCTCAACCGCCAAAAGGTAGCTGACAGGATCCTGCATTGAAAACTCGAAGGAAATCAATTCCTGTTTCCAGTAGGCCCAATCATCGCCGTAAAGAAGAGCAATTTTCCAAAGACTATCGCTTGATTTGATCAATTTCTTTTCTACCAGCGATCGAACCTGTCGCTGTATTTTTTCCATTGGATGAGCAACATGTTGCAGCATACCTTGAGGGGAATGAAGTGTAGTTTGAGACAAATTTAGAGTGGCTTCGTTAAAGCTGTAAAGTATCAGTTCTGGTCCATCATACTAGCCTATTTGTTGGATTCTCCGCAGAAAAGCTTCAAATTTTGTGTAACCAATTGTAAGTATTCTACGTACAATACACTCAGTAAATTAAGTTTTCACATCTAAAGCTCACTAATCTAAAACCAGATTCTATGAATATGTTTGGCAGAGTATTTGGGGGATTCCTCGTGTTAATCTCCCTCGGTTGGTTAGCAACGATCGCGGGCATCCGTCCCGGAGGCATTAGTAACAACCAAATCAACAGCGATCCCACCGCAACCAACGTGGCGAATCCAGCAAAGACAACGTCAGGATCGGCTCCGGCTACAACCAGCAGAGCTAAGACTTCTACTTTCAGTACTGGAACAACTAATACCGGAGTCGCCAAGCCTGAAGTGGAAAAAAATCCCAGGGATGCAACCTCGTCTGGCAAATCTAACACCGTGAAAGCACCAGCCCAACCTACTGCGCCTGCTACTGCGCCTGCTGCTGCCCCACCTGTTGCTGCGGGTTGGTAGGAGTTGGTACTCTTGTAGGCAGTTCTTGACTAGAGAGCTGCTTTTTAGGGCGTGTTGATTCAGTTCTGGGGACCGATATGGTGATGGTATCGGAAGAGGTATTGGTTGTGGGCGGCGGGGTGACAGGCTTGTCGATCGCTTTAGCACTCAAGCAAAAAGGCATGACCGCTCGGGTACTGCGCCGCAACTATGAAGAAGCCGCAAGCCTTGCGGCTGCGGGGATGCTAGCACCACAGGCTGAGGGCTTAAGCGCAGGACCGATGCGGGATTTGTGTCTCCAAAGCCGTGATCTATATCCGATTTGGGTGAAGGATTTAGAATCGATCGGACAGTGCAGTACGGGATATTGGGCCTCGGGGATTTTGGCTCCAGCTTTACACGCGCCAGACTTAAGCCCATTTGATCACGATCGTAGCCAGTGGGTCAATGGTTCAAAAGTGCGGGCTATTCAGCCGACGCTGAGTGATGCAGTACAGGGCGGCTGGTGGTTTCCAGAGGATGCTCAAGTCGATAATTGCAAGCTTCATCACGCACTTCAAGCCGCTGCACACATTCAAAACATTCCCATTCAAGCCACGACAGTCATCGAATTTATTCGCACGGACGA
This sequence comes from Synechococcales cyanobacterium, assembly GCA_043787635.1. Classification (GTDB taxonomy): domain Bacteria; phylum Cyanobacteriota; class Cyanobacteriia; order Leptolyngbyales; family Leptolyngbyaceae; genus JAAFJU01. The sequence goes on from JAYVUU010000045.1 coordinate 7,492, forward strand.
TCGGATTACTAGCCTGATGACCACAGACGGCGAACTGCAAGCACAACACTATGTCTTAGCCACGGGTGCGTGGTCTCAGGAGTTGTTACCCATCCCGGTTAGACCACGCAAGGGACAAATGGCTGCGGTGACGATGCCCATGGAAGATGGTCTACCGCTGAAAACAGTGCTGTTTGGTGAGGAGATCTATCTGGTGCCGCGTCAAGATGGACGGCTAGTGATCGGGGCGACGAGCGAGGACGTTGGTTTTTTGCCGGGAAATACGCCCTCGGGAATTACGCAGCTTTTGCAGGGTGCGACAAGATTAGTTCCAGCGATCGCCCACTGGCCTGTAGAGAAATTTTGGTATGGGTATCGCCCCGTCACACCAGATGATTTACCGATTTTAGGGGAAAGTCAATACCGGAACCTGACCTATGCGACAGGTCATGGACGAAATGGCATTTTACTCGCGCCCATCACTGGAAAACTGATCGCCGATTGGATTACCACTCAAACTAGCAATCCCTTACTTCCTGCGTTCCACTGGTCTCGGTTGATGCCGTAGTAGGCACAGGTGCACCCGTAAAAGGTATCCTGCCGATCGTACTCCAGACCCAATTTATTTAAGATACGCAGAGAAATAGTATTTGCAGGTTTGACAGCGGCAATGATCCGATCGAGTTTTAATGTCTCAAAGCCGTAGGTCAACCACGCAGCTGTGGCCTCAGTCCCATACCCCTGGTTCCAACAATCATAGGCAATGGTGTAGCCCAATGCCATCTCTTCGGTTTTAGGTAAGTAAGCCAAACCACATTGTCCAATTAATCGATTATCCACAAGTCGAATCATCGCCCACAGGCTAAAGCCGTGCTCAGCTTGATGATCCTGCTGACTGTAGAGATAACTGGCGGTCATCGATGACGTTTTTGGTCGTCCGGTGGCAGTGTGCTGCATAACTAATGGATTGCCCAAAATCGCGCACAAATCGATTAAATCCTCCTCCACAAATGGACGCATCAACAGACGGGGGGTCTCAAGAGTTGGTTTAAAGTCAGGTGCATTGTGATTGCACACTTTCAACGGAACTGCTCAGGATTAGGCCGAACTTTCGCTCGAATGGCGATCGCCGTAATATTGTCATGACCATTGACTTCATTTGCTAAATCTACTAGTTGCCGAACTCCTTGGTCTAGGCTTATCTGTGAACTCATCATCGGGTCTAGATGCGTTTTCCAATACGTCTCCAGTAGATCATTATCCGTTAAGCCGTCAGACGCTAGCAGCAGCAGCGTATCTTCTGCCAGTTCGATAAACTGAACGTCGGGTTCTACATAGCTCTCATCCCGTGGTCCCAGGGCTTGGGTGAGTTGATAGGCATCCCTACGCGAATAGGCAAGTTTTGGATCCACACCACGCTGAATTTCTCGTTGCCCCACCTCATGGTCAGTGGTGATTTGCTCCAGACCACGTTTCCGGGTGTAACGATAGACTCGACTGTCGCCCACATGAGCCACTGCGACGCAGGTTCCAGACAAAATCACAATGACGAGTGTCGTGCCCATACGGCCATTACCCATGCGTGAATCGTCTTGATTGCGATCGTAGATGACTTGGTTGGCCAGATGAATTGCCTTCCGGATGACGGTGCTGGGGGGCAGTTGATTTGATAATGCATTCCAGCTTGGACCTGATTGAGCGGCTTCCTGGGTGGCCCAATACTGTTGAAAAAAGCTCTGTAATGTTTCAACAGCCAGTCGGCTTGCTACTTCACCTCCAGCATGTCCGCCCATTCCATCACACAGAATGTAAACCCCTCGCCCTTGCACCATGCGCCCCGATGGTTGTTCGGATTTGGTTAGTTGAGTTGAGAGACTGAAAAAATCTTCATTGTGCTCCCGTTTCTGCCCCACATCCGTCCGAGCAGACTCCTCAAGGCTAAAGAGTTGCATGGGTAGAACGATCGTCGGCATGTCATCGTGCTCTGGACTGTTTGGCAACACCTTCAGCGGTTGCGTCACACCGTCATCCAATTTACCTGTATCTAAATCACTCATATCCGGGTCGATATTCTCAAAGTCGTCGGGGGGAAGAGTCATGATTTAGCAGGATTTGTGCGGGATAAGGATTAATCGCAATACTAGACGGTGTTGATGGGGCTGGGTCCAATCGCATTAAACAGTTTAAGACTACTCCACACACCAGCGTTTCAACGTTGCTCTAATTGTATTTGTTGTTATCCTTAATAGCGCAATTAAGTTGCGACCGTCATGTTTCGATCGGGATGGTGTTGCCATCGAGAAGTTGACCTTCTTGGAGTTGTGTCGCCTGACGTGCCCCACGCGTTACAATAGCGATCGTCAGACTCTCCAGAATAAAACAGCAAATTACTATGACGGCTGCGACTCCCGCTAGAACTGCTATTGCTAGTCAATATGAGGCTGTGATTGGCCTCGAAACCCACTGCCAGCTCAGCACCAATACCAAAATTTTCTCCGATAGTTCAACAGTTTTCGGGGC
>JAYVUU010000046.1:0-5661 GCA_043787635.1 Synechococcales cyanobacterium
ACCAATAATGATAATGACAACGAGAAGTTCGATTAGGGTGAAACCACCATCACGCTTTTTGGAGATGAGGTGTTGAAGGAACTTAGCCTTGAGTTCAGATTTCATTGAAATTCTCCTTGTAAGTGCGGGAATGAATGGCGTTCAAACCTTGATGTCCTTAACTTACCCAATTATTTCAAGTTAGCGATCAGGCTGACCAATCTTTTTTTGAATTATGCGAGTTTTAGCCTTCAGTCTTCAATTCAGCCCCAACCATGGCAACGGGTCTTCCGCTACCCAGCCCAATTTGGTATTCGATCGGACCTCAAAATGCAAATGGGGTTCCCTCACACTTGGGCTTCCCGATCGGCCCACAGCCCCGATCGTCTCCCCAGCCTTCACCCGCTGCCCGACCTTCACCCGTTGCTGCGAAAGCTGACCATAACGAGTTTGGTAGCCCTTCGCATGATTAATGACAACTAAATTGCCAAAGTTGCCTTGCAGACCCGAGAACGCCACCGTTCCATCGGCTACCGCAAAAACTGGAGTCGCGATCGTTGCTCCAAGATCTAGACCAGAATGGACCTCCCCATCCTCACCCCAAAACGTCGAGAAACGGGTGAGAACCTTCCCCATAGAGGGCAACGGAGACACAAACTTAAGCACATTATCCGGAGATGTTGGACGCGTATCGTAACGCGTCGACCAAACGACACCGGGAACAAATAGCACCGACGGTGCAGGTTGACAGCCATTGAGTTCAAACAACACATCTCCCCGGACTTTGTAACGTTGGGCTACATCCCGGATTAGGGTTCCCGACGGCACATTGACTCGGATGCCATTGAAAGGAGGAATGACAATCGTTTCCCCTACAGGTAACTCCGATCGGGCTTGGGAATTTAATCCCATAATCGTCTCAGGTGTAACTCTGTAGCGCTGTCCGATCGTCACTAATGTCTCGCCAGACATAATTTTGTGAGACACGAGACGATTTAGAACGGGCAGAGGGCAAGTCTGAGCGATCGTAAAATCTTGAAGACTGAGTATCCACAAGCTAGGCAAAACCAAATTTAAAACAAATCTCATGGGAAATTCAGGGCAATGAGGATATACAGGTTAATTGCTCAACTCACATCAAGTGTCTTAGTGTGAGTTAAGCACTTGTCGCAAGAGATCGCCATGCCGAGTTGCGCCTTTAATTAAAGTTTGTCGAGCCTCTTCAAGGTCTGTTAGTCGATTCGGCAAACTGTCATTGTCAAAGCCTGCACCGATCGTTCGTCTCAATGCCGGGAGCCATCCACAGATACGCCGATCGGAAGGAGACTTAATTTCGCCGAGTTCCACGATCGTACTCAAATTCGCCGCCGCCATAAGCCTCGCTACCTTTGGATCGTAGCTCATGGCAAAACAATTGCAGCCTTCCGAAATAGACATAATCACCGCATGAAGCCGCATCGCTATAGTAAATATAATTTTTGGATGCCCAAATAATCCCTTCAACACTTGAGGATTATCTACGGTCAAAATCTTACTCCTTGGAATTCTTGCCTGTAGATCGCGGGCTAGTTTTCCATCCAAACTTTCCTGAAATGGAACCAGGAGAATCGTGTACCTGCGATCGTTTTTCTGAAACTCAACTAACGACTGGATTAGGATCTCCAGTCGATCGGGCGTTAAGCTCGAATGCTCTCGGAGATTGACAGCAATGCAGTATTTGCTGTTGTGATTACGAAACTCTAAGTCATCAGAGAAATCAAAGCTGTAATCTGCCTTCATCGCCCAGACTGGATCGGGAGCTAGGGTTGCCGAAATTCCCCAACGTTGCAGCATTTCCCGGGAAGCCGGGTCTCGGACCGTCACCAGCCGACAGCGTTTTAACACATGCCGAGTCAGCCAACGGTTCGATCGATGATTCAACGGTCCAATCCCTTGTGCCCAGGCAATTGTCTCCAAACCCAACATCTGCGCCAGTTTCATCAAACCGCCGTAATATATCGGACTGACCCGGCTGCTGTTGTCCTGCATCAAGCTTCCGCCGCCCCAAATGAAGAAGCTAGCCCGACGCATTTGTTGAATCACAGCGATTAAATCCCAACGATCGCAGGTCTCAACCTGGTACCGATCGCGGGTTTCAATGGGATTTTTAGAGAGAACGATAGGTTGAATATGGTCAGGAAGAGATTGAAGCAGGCAAATTAGGAGCGCCTCGTCCCCGGCATTGCCCATGCCATAGTAGCCGCAGAGAATTGCGCGTTGTTTCGACATGTCGGAAAAATTGGGAAATTAGCTTGAGACTTATAATAGAGCAGACATTGAGAGATAGTTATTTTATGAATGCGCTTTCGATTCCCACTTGGATTATTCATATTTCCAGCGTTATTGAATGGATTGTGGCAATCTTTCTGATCTGGCAGTTTGCCGAGGTGAAAAATCTGCCCGCTTGGCGATCGCTCTCCTTTGGAATGTTGCCCGCCCTCGTGAGTGCGATGTGCGCCTGTACTTGGCACTTTTTTGACAACAGCCTCGCACTGGAATGGTTAGTGACCACTCAGGCAGCAACGACCTTACTCGGTAACTGCACAATGATGGCGGCGGCTTGGTGGATTTGGAAAAACCGATCGTCGGACGCTTCTGAGGGAACTTCGGATGTCTAAAGAATCGTTATTCGCATTGTCACTATTTCCCTATCTCGGGTTTCTTTGGTTTCTCGGAAAATCAGGTCAAGCACCCAAATTGGTCATGGTTGGCTTTTACTTATTACTGGTATTTGTGATGGTTACGATTCCCGCCGGACTTTATGCCCGCAATGTCTATGGTCAAGAACTAGCCAATGTGGACTGGCTGCATGGGAGTGCAGAATCATTTTTAACCCTCTCCAATATCGTGGTAGTTCTAGGATTCTCCCAGGCATTGCAAAATACTCAGCCCAAATAGAACGCCCGGAACTCGTCGCACTCAGTTGTCGTCATTGAGCTTGAACTAGAGTGAAATCCGCTTGCTCGGTTTCAGTCAGTCCGAAAATGAATGTGTCACAATCACCAGCGATCGTCCCGTGCAGAATTTGGTAAGTTGCGATCGTTGCAAATTTGTTGATGGGTTCATCCTTCACCTAGATTATTTTCTTAGACTCAGTTATCCACTTTATTGATACCCCGTAGGGTGTGTCAGGAGCCATTATGAAATCTTTAATCCGTTGGAGTACAAACCTCGGTCTTGCAAGTGGAGTGCTTTTGGGTGCCATGTTGCTAAATACCCTATCGGCGCTGGCTCTCACCCCTGAGCAAATCGCCCAAAAGCTCGGCCCGATTCCGGTATTTACCCTGACGGACGACAAAGGTGCGCCCTTGGTCTCGAATCCACCCAAAGAAGAAAAAGCAAATCCGATCGCCCGAGTTTTTCTCAGCCAAAAAGATGCCCAAGAGTTTTTGGCTCGTCTAAAAACGGACAAGCCTGACCTTGCGAAAAGCTTGCAGGTTCGTCCGCTGTCCATGGCAGAGGTCTATGATTTGAGGATCAAAAACAAGGATAAACAGCCTCAACTGGACTTCATTTATATCCCCACCCGTAAACAGTCTGAGGCGGCCCTTGCGATCGTGAATACTGCGGGTGCAAAGCTGACGGCATTCCCCGGAACACCTCTATTTGTGGCGCGTGCAGGCGCTGGCGATAAGGAAAAAGGGTTGCTAACAATTCAACAGGGCAACGAAACAGCAATTCCGATGTTTTTTGAAAAAGAACAGCTTCAAACCTTCCTCGATCGATTCAAAACCTCCCAGCCTGATCTCGCAAAGACGGCAGATATTCAAGTATTGCTCCTAGAAAATATCTTGGATGCAATGCAGAGTCCTAACAAGGATGCCAGTCTTGACCAGTTGATGCTGATCCCAAATACAGAGGCGATTCAATTTTTACAGACGTTGCGTCCGGCGACGGCTCCAGCTAAGTAGAAACTACCAGCTGGGTAGAAATTATTTATCAGTCCGCCCGCGAGTAAAATCTGCGAGCGGGTTGTTTTAAGCTAGGCGCATCTCGACCTTTTCGATCGCTCTTTTTGTCACAGTATCCCAATTTGCATCGTCTGGATAGGGCGCATAGACAGCAACCCCAGTAACTGGATTATAAATACGACAGAACAAAACCTGGTCTGTGTCACCCGCTTCAACGGCGATCGTAATCGGTTTTTTAAAGGCTTCGATCGGGAGTTTTGATAACGTATACAGCAATCCTTTTGAAAACAGGGTGTCCTGTCCAGACTGGATAATGTAGGACCGATCGGCGCGGATATGTAAGTTGATTTTTAGGTCTGGCTTGCCGCGAAATTCTTTTTCTTCGACTTCCAGCTTCTCGATGAATCCCGTAATCGCATGGTACTCGATCGGTTCATATACGCTTTTCCCGCCGTTCCAGAAGTACCACAGACAGTCCGGATATTGACGGTTTGCATAGATATAACGAACTTTGGGTGCATGGCTGAAACCAAGTGCTTGCTGCAGTTGGCGTTGGGCTTTTAGTTCGTTCAGAATTTCTAAAAGAAGAGCGGTGGAGTCAGGAGAAGACAGGTTTTCCATAGGATTTCGGCGAGAATTTAGATAGGGACTTAGTACTAATGGTCTAATTCTAGCGGAGACAAGTTGGGACGATCGCATAATTTTGGACCAATGATGCATTATTTTCTATCAACAAATGCATCGATAAATTTGCGTAGATTAAGTTGAAAGAGACGATCGGGTTGATCCCCCCTGCGTGATATGATTGCCAGGGACTTAATGACAGAGCATAAATACTCATTGATATTGAGATCAGTTCTGACTGTTTTGAAATAGATATTGGGGCGACGTTTTGTTCGGTCATAATCTTGAGGATGAAATTAACCGCGTTGTGGCGAATCCAACCTTGGATCCTGTTGAGTTGGAAGTGGTCCCTGAAGAATCGTTTAATCAGCTTGCTGAAACTGACAATTCTGAATCCATGAAAGACTACTACGCACTCATTCGTGAGCTGTTTGTAACAACGGCGATATTGATTGGACTTGTCTTTCCAGCCGTTTGGTTTCGATACGGTGTCGGTGTGGCTTCAAATTATTTGTTGGGTGCCTTCACGGGCATGTTGTATCTCAGATTGCTTGGGAAAAGCGTAGAGAAGCTTGGTCAAGGTGGAGCCGTCGGAAAGTCTCAAGTTGCAGTTTTTGCTGGGGTGATGATCGCCGCTGCGAAAATAGAACAATTGAGTGTTTTGCCGATATTTTTAGGGTTCCTAACCTTTAAGGCAGGCATTTTCGTTTACACCTTGCGATATGTTAATTCGACTCGATAGAGATTTTGAGTTTTCAGCTGAGAATCTTTAGGATTCGGTCTTAAACCTTTGGATTTTTCCATTCCACAACCTTCGAGAAATGCCGCTAGATATTGAGATGCTGAATTTTTTAGACAGTCCCAATTTCGTTAGTCTCGCTGCTTTGGAAGTTGGTCAACACTTCTACTGGCATATCGGCAGTCTCAAGGTTCATGGACAGGTTTTCATAGCGACTTGGTTCGTCATGTCGGTCTTGATTGTTGCGTCATTGCTAGCGACCCGTAATATTCAGCAAATTCCAAAGGGAATGCAAAACCTGATGGAATATGCCATGGATTTTATCCGGGAGCTAACTCGTAACCAGATTGGCGAAAAAGAATATCGTCC
>JAYVUU010000047.1:0-11854 GCA_043787635.1 Synechococcales cyanobacterium
TTCCTCAAATGGTAGTGCGATGGGTGGGACCAGATGTCGAGGGCGCAAAATTGAAGCTGGTGGATAGCCCGATCATGATTTTTGATGACTTGGATCGGGCGATCGAGCAAGTTTTAGAATTAGTCAAGTCTAATAAAATTCATCCCTGATCAGGTCTTGATCCAGTTAATTCTGTGGAATTACGGATTTGTCAAATTTCTGTTATTTGAATGGGTGCTTCTATGATTTTCTCTTCCAATAGCCGGGTTATTATTCAAGGCATCTCAGGATCCCTCGGTAAAACCTATGCGCCACTCATTCAGAACTATGGGACATCCTCGTCATTAGTCGCAGGAGTTAGTCCCGGCTATGGGGGGAGCCAGATTGAAGGGATTCCGGTTTTTGACATGGTAGAGCAAGTTGTTTTGCACCATGGTCCGATCGATATTTCCATCATTTTTAGCCATCCCTACGATGTGCTTGATGCGGCTACAGAGTCCATGCGCGCAGGAGTTCGCCAGTTGATCATCATTAGCCAAGGCGTGCCGCCGATCGACATGATCCATTTGATTCAGCAAGCGGATGTGAACGACACATTGGTGGTTGGTCCCAATGGTCCCGGCATCATCATTCCTGGAAAGACACTGCTGGGAATTCATCCCCCCATGTTTTATGTGCCGGGACGGGTTGGTATCATTGCGCGCAACGGTCCATTGACCTACGAAGTGGCTCGCATGATGAGCCAAGCGGGTGTGGGGCAATCGATCGCCGTCAGCCTGGGATCAGATTCAATTTTGGGTTCAACCTTGCCGCAGTGGCTACAAATTTTAGAGGAGGACGACGATACGGATGCGATCGTTTTGGTCGGTGAAATTGGAGGCGACAGTGAAGAAGTGGGGGCGAGCTATATTAAAGAGTCGATCGATAAACCCGTAGTTGCCTACATTGCAGGGCATACCGCCCCCCGCGATCGAAGAATGGGCCATGCGGGGACCATTATGGAAACTCAACTGGGAGGATTTGGGCTTGATTTAGGGACCGCAGAAAGCAAAGTTTCAGCCTTGAAAGCCGTCGGGGTTCCAGTCGCCGATCGACCTAGCCAAATTCCAGACCTGCTGACACGTTTACTCACTCCAAAACGTAAAACTCGCACCACAAAACCACGACCCGATCGGCCAGTCGGCTAGGTTCTGGGTGTAGAGCGATCGGCTTAACGACCCACTACAGAGCAGTTTTGTTGATTGTGTAGTCACGCCAAACTGCGATCAACAATCCTTGCAGTTCAACATCAGCCGCCTTCAGTTCGGTTTCAGGATAGAGGGTCCGATCGGGGTTTCCGGGCATCAAAACCACCTTAGCGCCCTTTTTGTGATAGTACTTGAGGGTCGTTTTACCGCTCACATGGGCCGCCACAATCGCGCCATTTTTTACCGCCTTCGCATCCGTCACGGGCTGCATAATCACCGTATCACCGTCATCAATCAAGGCTTCTATCATGCTGTGACCGCGAACCTTCAGGGCGAAGTGTCCAGATTTCAGCATTAAACTTGAGAAATCCAGCATTTCTACTTCAACGTCTGGAAAGTTTTCCACAAGACTAGTCGCCGCGATCGCACCAACCACCGGAATACCCTGGGGACGATGATGCAAAAGCCGAATGGTCCTAGCTTGCCCTTCATCCCAACTGATGTAGCCTTTCTTTCGCAAATGCTCCAGACGGCTCTGGACTGGAGCCGGGGATTTCAGCGTCATAGCCCGCATCATCTGCCGAATCGACGGGGAGTGCTGATTTGTGGTGATGTAATCCACAAGCCAGTCATAGAGTTGCTGTTGGGCATCGGTCAGGACTGCTAACCGATGAAGGGATTCTGTGGACATGGACATAGAGCAAATGAAATTGTGTAGAACACTTGTATCCTAAAACATATGAACTGTCTAGAGCCTTTGAAAAAGTTTTCAATAAATTTGGAACCAGACTATCCCAAGAATAATGGCAGTACCTGCCCCGATCGCAGTATTCGCAACGTTCACCAGCTCGTTCGTCAACCAGTCATACTTCTCCTGAATCGTCGCCCCAATGACGCTTTCTATGGTAGTCGCGACAAATGCCGACACCAGACAAATCACAATTCCGATGGGAGACTGATGGGGAATCATCCCTAAGCCCCAAGCCACGATCGCAATCAAAAATGATGCAATAATCCCCGCGATCGTCCCTTCAAGACTCACGGCTCCTTCGGTTCCCGGTGGCACTGGTCTCAGGGTTGTAATTAAAAACGTCCGTTTTCCATAGGCTTTTCCCACCTCGCTGGCCGCTGTATCTGACAACTTTGTAGCAATACTGGCGGTATAGGCCAGAAGCAGAAGCGGCGGTAACACAATGGCCCAGTGGTAAGGCAGCTTTTCTACCTGTCCGCCGACCTGCATTAGTTCCCGGTAATTCCACACTTTCAACATCCAAAAGCCGATCGCACAAATCGTCGCCACAAATGCCGAACCCCATACATTTTCTGGACCTCGTGCCCCCGATCGTTTTTCTGCAATGCCCGCTGCTTCTTTCTTGGCCATCCCAATCCGGGTTACGCCAGAACCTGCCAGAAAGTAGACCATCATCACGGCGTACCCCCGCCATCCTAGGCAACCAAAAATTAAAATCCCCAACATCCAGGCGTGGAGAGTGCCCTCAGGCGTGAGCAGCTTTTTAGGAGAAAGGTAGGCTGGCAAAAGAAGAGCCGTATTGAGCACGATCGCGAGTATCCAGGGTTCTTGCAGGAAATAGGGCATGAAAATCGCTCAATTGGTCAGCAGATCAACTATATCGGCAGACCTGTCCTTTGTTCGCACTCACGGCATTGAGAATCGATTTTGAATCTTGCCTTTTAGGTCTTCAAGGGTGCGATCAATTGTGATTTTAGCGGCGACATAGCTCGGTAATTGATAATGTTCAACGAGTAGCCACGCCGCAATTAAGCAATGAATCCCCAACGTCAGTTCAGTCCACACCACCGAGAAGGAATTCCCTTGCAACCCCCCGATCGGCGGAAAAACATAGGCGGGCAGTCCAATGATTAGGGCTGGAATAATTGTTAAAAATGCAGCGGTAAACCACACTAAATACGTCAAGTCCGGACTTCGAGCGGTTTGGGTCGCCCACCGATCGCGGCTCCAAATCCAAGTTGATTTTGGTAGCGTATCTTCAACTTGCAGTGTCTGTGACGAAACATCAGCGCTGAAAATATGGCGACAGAAGCTACAAGACAGCGTGTCCATCATCACCATGGTTTGAACTGTGCCCTTGCGACAAATCGGACAAGGGTAGGGGTCTTGAAGATTAAACGATCGGCTGAGGCGATTAAATCGGCGGTTGGGAAGTGAATTGTTCGGCTGCATAAAATCTACCGTTCATCGTATCCATAACTATAAAAATAAGGGATGGAACGATCGCCCACCCCTTATTTTGAAACCTGACCTATAAATCCAAGGTAAACACCTCTTAGTGAGATGGACCGCTCAAGTTTACGTAGACAATCCGTAAATCTATAGACAATTATTTACAAATACTTGTCCAAAGTATTAGCCAGCGTAGTCTTGGGAACTGCGCCCACCACCATGTCTACTTTCTGACCACCTTTAAAGATCATCAGCGTTGGAATGCTACGGATACCATATTTGTTGGCAACGCTAGGATTCTTGTCTGTATCGACTTTAACGACCTTGACACGTCCCTCGTAATCATTGGAAATTTCTTGAACCACAGGTGCAACCATTCGGCAGGGACCGCACCAGGGTGCCCAAAAATCAACAAGAACGGGAACTTCGCTCTCCAATACCTCGGCATCAAAAGAGGCATCTGTGACTTGTGTAGCTTCTGACATGCTGGAAATCCTGTGGCCTAAAGTTTGGAATAAATTGTAGCACAGGGGACGATTCTACTCATTCAGCCAGTAGGTGTTCCTGTTCCAAAAAAGAACCGCCCAAACCGAAGTTCGGGCGGAGTGTGGTGTGAGGAGTGAACGGAAACTTTTACATCTCCGCTATCTCACCCATTGTATGACGTTTAATCTAATTTTTCCAACTCAATACGGTTGACTAATCCTCTATTTGCCCATGCCTAATTGCTGAGCTTTTTGGTAGACTTTTCCCTCAGTCAGTAAGGATGGCGCAATCACCACATTCACTTGCTGCATTTCCTTAATCGTCGCTGCGCCCAAGGTTCCCATACTGGTTTGGAGCGCCCCGAGTAGATTGTGTGTACCGTCATCTAGGATAGCCGGACCCCGTAGGATTTGCTCAAGGGTTCCGGTGGTGCCCACTCTGATGCGGGTGCCCCGAGGCAAAATTGGACTTGGGGTTGCCATGCCCCAATGGAATCCACGACCGGGAGCTTCTGCCGATCGGGCAAAGGGCGACCCAATCATCACGGCATCTGCACCGCAGGCAATGCACTTACAAATGTCACCGCCCGTCACTAATCCGCCATCCGCAATAATGGGAATGTAGGTACCTGTGGTCTTAAAAAACTCATCGCGCGCCGCTGCACAATCCGCCACGGCGGTTGCTTGTGGAACCCCCACACCCAGCACGCCGCGAGAGGTACAAGCCGCCCCAGGTCCAATTCCCACCATGATGCCAGCAGCTCCCGCCTTCATCAGCTCTAGGGTCACGTCGTAGGTCACACAGTTACCTAATATGACAGGAATGGGCATCTCCTGACAGAATTTGGCTAGGTCTAGAGGCGTGATGTCTTCGGGAGATCTGTGATTGGTCGAGACCACGGTGGCTTGAATGAAGAAGAGTTGCGCCCCTGCTTCGGCGGCCACTAGTCCAAATCTTGCGGCCCCGACGGGAGTTGCGCTAACTGCGACAATTCCACCTTGGGCTTTGATCTCTCGAATTCGTTTTTCGACGAGTTCGGGTTTGATGGGTTCTTGATACAGTCCTTGCATCAGGGTGACAAATTCATCTTTGCCGACGCTGGCGATTCTATCTAGGATGGGGTTTGGGTCTTCGTAGCGTGTTTGTACCCCTTCTAAATTTAAAACACCTAGTGCCCCTAATTTTGAGAGTTCGACGGCCATTTTGACATCAACGACTCCATCCATGGCGCTGGCGATGATAGGAATTTCCCGATCGATTCCACCGATCGACCAATTTGTATCCGCTAGACTAGGGTCCAGTGTTTTTGATCCTGGCGAGAGGGCAATCTCGTCGAATCCATACGCACGACGAGCAGTTTTGCCTCTGCCAATTTGAATTTCCACGCGTTTTTCCCTAAAACTATTCGGAACAGGGTAACAAATTGACGGTGCCTTTTGATGAGTAAAGTGTGAGAATCTACCAGATTTGACAGTTTGATTGGGGGTTCTGGGCATGGCTATGACGATCGCCCCTCTGTTCTATCCATTGTACAACCCAAGTTCAGTTAGATCCCTTTAGATCGCCCACTGTGTGCCAACAACTTGATCTATCCCTATTATCACTGAAATCCGATCCCCCTAGCCCCCTTAAAAAGGGGGAACAAGAACAAACCTCATTTCATAGTCCCCCTTTTTAAGAAGGATTTGGGGGGATTGAGTCTAGCTGATGATGGGTTTTAGACTTGTGTGTACACAGCAGCTAAGCCCATTGAGGAACAATGCCACGATCGAAAACTTTTCCATCTGTCCCGATGCCTTGAATTACCATCGAGTTTTGATAGAGTTCAATAGTGCTAAATCCAAACCTCGATATTGCAAACTCCGACAATTCCGACATGCGAACAGGTCTCAGTGATGCACCGCCGTGGCCCGTCACCAGATAGGTTGTGCCGTTTATGTTACGGGTGCGTTCGTAATTATGTTCGTGGCCGTTGACGTAGAGATTGACGCGATGTTGTTTAAACACTTCCGAAAATCGCTTTACCATCTCAGGATTAGTCCCATAGCTGCCGGATGAATAAATAGGATGATGACCATAGACAATTTTCCAAGCGGATTTGCTTTGTTCAAGCTGTTGGGTCAGCCATGCCATTTGGGTTTTCCAACTCACATTGGTATTGGTATCTAGGACAAAAAATTGGGCTGGACCTTGGGTAAAGGTGTAGTACCGATCGTCCATATTGAAGCCTGCATACTTCACTTGAGGAACTCCATTTTCAGTGCGGATATCGTGGTTTCCGAGGCAGGCCCGAAATTTAACCCCGCGCCTTAAGAGTTCACCGTAAGGCTCCTCGAAGGCTTCTTTAATTTTCGATAGTTCGCCGCTGTTGTAGATGTTATCCCCGGCTAGGATTGTTAACTGAAAGGGCGATCGGGTGTGATAGTCGGCCATTGCGCGTCCGACTGCAAATTGGTTCTTATCGCCGGAACCTGAGTCCGCCGTGGCAATTAGGCGCAGTTGAAGGGGATCAGGATTGTCTTCCGATGTTTTGACAACGTTGATATTTGTGCGCTTGCGATCGTTCTCCACAGCTCTACTGCGGAGTCCAAAGCCCGTTGCCACAATTCCAAAGCCGCTGAAGGTCGCCAAGGTTAAAAATCGTCTTCGTTTAAATGCCATGAGGGTCCTAGCTCAAAACCGAGCAATCCTAAAAATTTGCCTTGATTAGGTTCTAATATAATTGAAGAATTGCGTTGCTAGAGCGATGGCTAGCCCCAAATACCTTTAGCAATCGGATCTTCACTATTGGTAGATTTTGGAAAAGGTAGCGGACATGACAGAACAGCCTCAACAACCCAACAACCCTAATTTGGATCCGCCGATGAAGTCTGCTGCTCCACCCAACTCTACATTCTCAGGGTCTAAATTCTCAGGGTCCACACCGGGAAAATCCGGCGATCGGCGATCGGTGTCCACGAGCAATCCTAAAATCGATCCGCGAATCAGTGACACCCTGCAATCTGTTCTGGCTTGGATTATTCGCACCACAATTCAACTGCGCCCCACAGCGTTGGCAACCCTGAGACTCGTTACGACTCAAGCTAATCGCTGGATCCAGCAGCTCGAAACCCAAGAAAGGACGGCCCGCGATCGGAATGAACCCGTGGTGCAACCTATCGATTGGACACCCGTCACCCAATCAACCGCTCGGATATGGGTCACAATTCAGCCAATTTGGCAAAAGACGATCGCGATCGTCAAGCCTCGGCTGCCTGAATCCTTTCAACCTCTCAGCGATCGTGCCCTCTCTGGAATCTTTGCTGGAACATTGTTGTTAGTTCTGTGGTTTTCCTCGGCCCTACCTTCTGGTCAAGCTGCAACTCCACAGCGCAACAGTCAGCCCCCACTCGACCGATCGGCTTACAGTAATGAGTCAAGTCGCGATCGCAATAGGAGCCTTAAGTCATCAGCCGATCGTCCTTCTGAAGCGCCTGTTTACACTGCGTCCGATCGTCCAAAACGTAGCTACGACAGCACACCTTTACCGATCGCCGATCGTAGTTCTATCGATCCCACTGCATCTACGAATCAGCTAACGCCTCAGCCCGCGATCGCCGAACCCAAGATTCAGAACCCAGAAATTCAGAACCCAGAAGCCTCTCGTCGTCTAAAACTGCGCCAAAATCTCGACATCATTGCCGATTCACTCGTTGACCAAGCGATCGTTGGCATCCGTCCAAGCGGACGTAGCCTGACCATCACCCTCAGCGATGCCTGGTACCGAAGTTCCGAAGACACCCAAACTAAACTCACTAACAGCCTCCTAGTCACGACCCAAAGCCAAGGCTACAGCAATCTTAGGCTCGAAGACACCGAAGGCAACCTCATTGCCCGCAACCCTGTCGTTGGTGAAGGGATGATCATTCTCCAACGCGCCCGATAGAGATTAACATTCACGAGAATACTAGAGACACCAGCCGTTATGACTCCAGAAACGACTCTCCTAGAACAAGCAAAAGCAATCAAATTACTCATTCTGGATATTGATGGCACCATCGCAGGCCGATCGAATCAAATCTCTCAGCCCGTTCTAGAGGCGATCGCCGCCGTCCAACTTAGAGGCATTCAAGTCGCGATCGCCACGGGTCGAATGTATAAATCCGCTGAGCGATTTCATAGAGCTGTCAATTCCACATTGCCACTGTTGGCCTATCAGGGGGCTTGGATTCAGAAGCCGGGTCAGCCTCGCTTGCACCATTTCCAGCTCCAACCCGAACTTGCTCTACAGGTCTTGGACTACTATGAGCAGCCACATCTGCGCGATCGGCTCTCTGTCCATTTTTACATCAACGATCGGCTTTACCTGAGAGAACTATCAGCAGACAGTCAAGATTACTGCGATCGTTGTGAAACTGAACCTACGATCGTTAACGACTTCCGGGACATTATTTCTAGCGATGCGCTCCCGACCAAAATTCTAGCGATTAGCTACGACGAAGCATTGATCCAAACCTGTTTGAGTGGCCTGCGCGATCGTCATAGTTTTGAAGACCTCTACCTCACAACTTCCGTACCCCATTTTCTAGAAGCCGCCCATCCCCAGTCTAACAAAGGAACTGCGGTAGGGTATCTAGCTGAAGAAATCCTGGGGCTGTCCGCGCATCAGGTCATGGCGATCGGGGACAACTGTAATGACCTAGAAATGCTAATCTATGCAGGCATTGGAATTGCGATGAGTGGTGGGCCGGCTGTTGTTCAAGCCATTGCGGATTGGGTAGCTCCCCATGTCGATGAAGACGGGGTGGCTCAAGTACTTCATCGTTTTTTGCTGAATTGAACTCTTCAAGAACGGGGCAGTCTTAAAAACTCACATCCCTTGAGAGAATTGAACTTAAAAATTTCCATAGAAAAAGGCACCGACGACTGACCGTGTTTCGTCTCGGTGCCTTTTTCTTAGTTCGCTCCTCACACCTCCATAACATACAGAAAAAATTCAGATTTGTCACCCCCCATACCGTGAAAAATCCATAATAATTTCTTATGAGGGCATGTCAATGTGACTACAGCGGGCTAGTAGTGACTGAAGCCAGCCCAACAACCGATAAAAGAGATGACCATCGGATTCAGACCGATGGGGATTAAATATCGGCATCTGTCCATGCACTTGGTCAAAACACTGACAAATCTGACGAATCTCTTGCTGCAATGCTTTACCCGTTAGAGGTCGCAGAGGATCATCTAATCGGTCCAATAGATGAATCACGGCTTCAAGTAAGGCATGGGCTGATGTTGGCATGGGCTGATGCAGATCTAGCTCATCACTCTTTAGTAGCGCCTTGTACTGCGATCGGATTGATTGGCACCGAGCATGAGTGTGCCACAAACAAAAAGGTGTCAATGGATTCAACGCTATCGACAGATCTTCTGCAAAGATTCGGTCCAATGCTTCGTAAAGGGATCGTGCCTCCCACGTTATGATAATCCATCTAACACTTCCAACACTTAACCAGGGAACTCCAGAGCCTGCACGCTGACAGATAATCTGAGCAATTATCTCGACAGGCTGACCTAGACCTGCTGATAGAGCGAAAGATAATGCTGACCGATAGCGTAATGGATTCACTCCGGGCAAGCGTTTTAAAGGAAAGTCTATCGGGGAAAGTACGGGGATCAGATTCCATTCGGTGGGCCAAATTGAAGAAATAGTCTCCGTAATATCCGCAACCTCTCCCTGAGGATAGATTGCGGTATAAAGCCGAACCCGTGAGAGTATTAGTAAGCTAGTAGTGTTCATGCTCTGAATTCACCGAACAAACCGTCTAGTACTGTTGTGTTCATTCACTTTTCTGCCTATTACTATTGTTCTGCTGCAAGGCAATTCCAATCCCAGCTATGAATCCAGTTATGAATCCAGCTATGAATCCAGCCGCATCTCAATCCGACAATTCTCGCCCATTTTTGACGTGGCAGCGCATCACGGATTGGGCGCAGGAGCACTACCGATGTCGAACCTTCAGCAAGGATGAGAAAATAACAACCCGTCCCGGGTTACTTTATCTGGTGGAGCGAGGGGCTGTTCGGTTGGTGGGAACAGCACAAGAGAGTTCGGCGGCAGGACCACGGGCGACTCGAATGGCTCCAGACGAAGCATTTTTGGGGTTTGTTGTTGCAGGTCAACCCTTTGAGGTGGTTGTGCAGTCGCCTTTTGTTATTCAGGGCTACGCTCATGTTGATCAGACATCGGTGGTGTGGATGTACTGGCATGACCTAGAGAACTGGCCCCACTTTCGTCGAGAAGTGATGGATGCGTTTCGCTATCAGCACCAACGTAAGCTCCTCTGGTTAAGTACTTTAGGTCAGCGCCGCACGATCGATCGGCTACTGGGGTTTTTGACATTATTGATTGAGGAATATGGAGAATCTAGCACTGAAGGGCATCACTTACCGTTTACATTAACGCACTCCCAGATTGGGAGTGCGATCGGTTCAACTCGTGTTACGGTCACTCGTCTCATGGGTAAACTGCGTCAAAAAGGCATGATCAAGACACGAGGGGACAATTTGCTTTGCCTTCCCATAGGATCCATCAGTCGTGATCTGCATCTGCCACAGCGAGATCCCCTTGAAAGCTGTTGACTGTTCCCCGGCCTGAAGGCTCAGAGATTCTAAGAATCACTTCTTAGGGTTTGTGCCTCTTAGCACCTGCCTTCACAGATTTACTCTGTTCGGGTCTTACGATCGCTCCACTGACTGACAATGCTAGACCAGCGGTCAAAACATTCACTGCTGCATTGGTATCCCGGTCATGCTTTGCTCCACAGCTCGGACAATTCCATTCACGAATATTCAAGGGCAGCTTATCGACAACCTGACCGCGATCGTTGCACCGTTTCGAGCTAGAAAACCAACACAAATAAATGTAAAGCCGTCCTGCACTTTGCTAAACGACGGGATTTCTACACATTCTTTTGATGAATAAAACTCGTCTCCGTAAAGACCTTCTGGGCCGTCGAGTTGCCATGAATTCCGCTGAGCGGGACAGATGCAGTAGCCTAATCTGTGAAAACATCTTACAAAATCTTCCGTCGCAATCCCGCTTGTCCGTCCTCGGTTACTTCAGTGTTCGTCAAGAGCCTGATCTGTCTAATCTTTGGTCCCAGTTACGATCGCGCGCTATTCCATTCGGTGTTCCGCGTTGTGTGGATAATCAGTTAATCTGGCACCGTTGGGAAATGGGAGATAGGCTAGCGGTGGGTGCATTTGGCATTTTGGAACCCGAGTCAACAGCGCCTGTACTTCAGGCCCAAGATGTTGGGCTGATATTGGTGCCCTGCGTAGGATGCGATCGGAGGGGGTACCGTATTGGCTACGGGGGCGGGTTTTACGATCGGCTGTTGGCGCAGTCTGAATGGCGATCGATCCCGACGATCGGGATCACGTTTGATTTTGGAGTTGTCGAACGCTTTGAAGCAGATGAGTGGGATCAGCCATTAAATTGCATTTGTACAGAGATTAATTGGATTGTCTGTAGCTGATGGCAACGAGTGGAGAAAATATTGCGCGTGGGTCGCGCATATCGACTATTGTGTATGACGAACTCAGCTTTCTGGGTAGATATTGCCATGTATCAGGAATTCCCTATTTTACCGACACTATGAAGATATTTGTTTATCACACGCCTGAGCAAACGCCCACTATTAATACTGCTGATTGTTCAATTGTGATTGATGTCCTGCGCGCGACGACGACGATCGTGACGGCATTGAATGTGGGGGCTGAGGCGGTTCAAGTTTTTAGTAATTTGGATACGTTGATGACAGTAAGTGAAGATTGGGATTCGGCGAAGCGGATTCGGGCTGGAGAACGGGGGGGGAGTAAGGTTGAGGGCTTTGATTTTGGCAATTCGCCTCTGGAATGTACGACGGAGGGTATGGCGGGTAAGCGTCTTTTTGTGAGTACGACTAATGGGACTCGTGCGTTTCAGCGGGTGGAAGAGTCTAAGACTGTTCTGGGTGCG
>JAYVUU010000048.1:0-10065 GCA_043787635.1 Synechococcales cyanobacterium
AGGGAGATTGGGTCTCTGGGTTGGGTGCGGAAACGCTCTTAATTTAAGTCCGATCGCTGAACTAAGAATCTCAGTCACTTTAGTGCTGAGAGTGTCAATAACTAGTACGCCTTGCAAGAACTGAACGATCGCGTAAAATCAGTTTGTAGATTACGGTCAATTTCTAAATTAATCGGCATTAGTCGAAGAAATTAAGACAATAGCCGATCGTCAACTCGTTAATTTTGCCTTCGATCGAGGATTTTCACCATGCTGATTGATATTACCCACACCCTACTCCAGAGTCCACTTGACATGACTCACCTCGCCCAGATTCCCCACTTTGACCTATTCCAAAATCTTCACATCACTGACACCGAACTCCTCGGTCAAGTCAAAGGCATGATCAAAGAGACGGATCTAGCTGGAGATATTTCAAAATCTTGGCAGAACGTCGTCAGAACAGGTCAAATCTGGGCGTTCCTCATCGGCGTGACTGTGGGCTATGTGGCTAAAACGTTCACCACCTACGGTTAACGACCAATGATTCTAGGAACGCATCCCAATTCACGTCGTGACCTGTCGATCGTTTTGCTCTACAGTCAGGACGATTGACGGGCGATCGCAACCCACGGGATAATCCGTGGCTGTCCTTTCGGCGCGTTTGGCCTGAATGCGTTCCTTACCCGTGCAGCAAAGCTCAACTCCCAACTCTGAAAAACCCGCCACTTGGAGCCAGCGTTTTGAAGGCGCACTCCATCCGGCTATTGCGCTTTTTAATGCCAGTATTTCCTTTGACATTGAGCTAATTGAATACGACCTAACAGGATCCCAGGCCCATGCCAAAATGCTCGCCAAGCAAGGCATTATCTCGACCATCGAGGGAGACCAACTGATAGCCGGACTAGAGCAAATCCGTCAAGAATACCGATCGAATCAGTTTCATCCAACCGTGGACGACGAAGATGTCCATTTTGCAGTCGAAAAACGGCTGACGGCAATCGTGGGAGATGTGGGCAAAAAACTCCACACGGCCCGATCGCGTAATGACCAAGTTGGCACCGACACCCGGTTGTATCTGCGAGACCAAATCCAACAGATTCGCCAAGCCATCAAGGCATTCCAACGCGCATTGTTAACCCACGCCGAACAGCATGTTGAAACCCTGATTCCTGGCTATACCCATCTTCAGCGCGCCCAACCCATCAGCCTTGCCCACCATCTGCTCGCCTACGTCGAAATGACCGAGCGAGATTGGCAGCGGTTGGACGATGTTTCCAAACGGGTAAATATCTGTCCCTTGGGCGCTGGAGCATTAGCGGGAACGACCTTTGATATCGATCGGCATTTCACGGCATCGGAACTGGGTTTTGAATCGGTTTATGCCAATAGTTTAGATGCAGTCAGCGATCGGGATTTTGCCGTAGAATTTCTGGCCGCCGCGAGCTTAGTTATGGTGCACCTGAGTCGGTTATCTGAAGAAGTAATTTTTTGGGCAACTCAGGAATTTGGATTTATTACCCTAACCGATGCCTGTGCTACAGGATCTAGCATCATGCCCCAAAAGAAGAACCCGGATGTCCCGGAGCTAGTGCGCGGTAAAACAGGGCGGGTTTTTGGTCATTTGCAGGCGATGTTGACGGTGATTAAGGGCTTACCGTTGGCCTATAACAAAGATTTTCAGGAAGACAAAGAGGGGCTGTTTGACACGGTGAAAACGGTGAAGGCTTGTCTTGAAGCCATGACGATTTTGTTTGATGAAGGCATTGTATTCAAACCTCAGCGCTTGGCAGAGGCAGTCGCCGAGGATTTCTCAAATGCAACCGATGTCGCGGACTACCTGGCCGCAAAGGGAGTTCCGTTCCGAGAAGCCTATGGGTTAGTCGGAAACGTCGTGCGGACCTCTCTGGCGGCAAACAAGCTACTGAAGGATCTGACGCTCGACCAGTGGCAGGCACTCCACCCGGCGTTTGAATCGGATATTTACGACGCGATCGCCCCTCGTCAAGTGGTTGCGGCCCGTAATAGTTTTGGCGGAACTGGATTTGATCAGGTGCGATCGGCTTTAAGTGCGGCCAAGTCGCGGCTTTAAGACTTCTCTCGCTGAGCCTGTTCTGCTTGAGCCTGCTCCACTTCGGCTTGAAGCTGTTCGAGTTCTTCCTCGCTCATCTCTTCAAGCCGCTTCTGCATGACCGCTTCCTCATAATCTTTGAGCTGTTGGACGTAGCTCATTTTTTGGGTTGCGGCCCGGAAGAGATAGGTGGAGACCCAACCCAGCAGACCCAGCATAAACACCGCCTGACTCCAGATCCCCGCATTGGCTGAGTCCAGCCCCGCAAACCCAAACAGCAGATAGAGTCCGCCCCCTGCCACGAAAACTCCAAAGGTGATGCCGATCGCATCAATCCGTCGCATGTCTAAGCCTCAATGTTCCGGCGATAAGGCCGAAAGTTCAAGAACGGGGCCAACACGAGCATTCCAGGGAAGAACAAAAACACCAGGGAATACATGAATACCCGTTCGTAGGAAGAACAGACATACCACCGTGCTTTCAAATAGAAGTAGACCGCTAAGGGCATGACCAGTAGATATGCGCCACCCAAAATTAGATACAACAGTGCAACGACCATAAAATCTTCTCAACTCAACTCAACTTATTCTACATTACTCTGATTTTTCAGTGAATGAGGCGAGGAGTTGTGTTATAAAAAATAGTGACGATAAAACGTTGCGATTTAACCCGGTAACGGTACAATCTGTTGGGATCAGTTCACACTTTGGGAACTGCACCACGGGGGCATGGCGGAATGGTAGACGCACCAGACTTAAAATCTGTTGATCGCAAGGTTGTGAGGGTTCAAGTCCCTCTGCCCCCATCATTGAATTAGACTAATCGAATAAGCCCAGTCTGTCCGCATTGACACCATGAAGGTTCGAGGACATTCCAGTAGTGAAAAAAAGCTTATCAGCCCGTGAGCTTCAAGCTGCTCAACAAACTATTTATCAATCTTTGCTGGAAATGGCACAGAAGTGCCCTCCCGAGGAGGTGCTAACTGAGTTTAAGTGTTTGTTTCTGTATCATGGCGACGCTGTAAATACATCGGCGTTGAGTGCGCTCTATGAAATTATTTTTCATGATAATGAGGCAGAGTTTCGCAATACTATTAAGCGCGCTTGTTATATTTTAGTGAACAATTGGGATGCAAATCGTCGTCCTAAGGCAATC
This sequence comes from Synechococcales cyanobacterium, assembly GCA_043787635.1. GTDB lineage: Bacteria > Cyanobacteriota > Cyanobacteriia > Leptolyngbyales > Leptolyngbyaceae > JAAFJU01. Next base: position 3,206 of record JAYVUU010000048.1, read on the forward strand.
CAGGATTTAATTGCGGCATTTCAAGATGAAAATGCACCTCGATCGACGATTTCTCCGACCCTGACTCGGTTAAGGGTTTGGATCCGTAATTTCCAGCAGAGTCAGGACTATAGCGATCTAAAACTTTTTGCCGATCGGTACAGCATCGTTGAGTCTAGTGAGGTCGTGGAGAAGGGTCCGTGGGTGCGGCGCTATACGTCTTATGTGTTGGTGTCGCAATATGTTGATATGGGAAATTCGGTCGAGCAACGGGAAGCGGCAAGGGCGATGGCGCAGGAGTTACGGGAGAAGTTTAAGTTTGATTTGGCGATGTATGTCGCTAGGTCACAGTCGATATCGCAGGACAATTTACCTTTGAAGAATCCGACGGAGTTGGGGGATGATACATTGCGTTTGATCAAGATGATTGTGGCGAAACGCGGGAGATATAGCTATGGTAATTTGGCAAATATTTTTCTCAGTCAAATTCAATCACTGACTTATGGTGAATTTAAGCGCAGCTTACAAAAATATTTAGTTTTTTCGGTGGGTACGTCAGATTTTTCCCATGTGCTTCAGACTCGGATGGCTGATAAGCTGAACAATTTGTATGAGGAGCATCAAGATGAGGTGGTGTCTCCTGCGTTGATTTTGAGGACGAGTAATCGAATGATTGAGTTTTTGACGATAGAACATCAGAAGGAACCATCATCCTTATTCGTGTTGTTATTATCCCAAGGAAATCCGATAACGTTGGTCATTACGTTGTTGAAGTTGATACTGATATCTAAAAATTCACGGACCCATTTAGAGTCGCGAATTGCGGATTTGCTGCGATATTACCAAGAGATGCCGGAGCAAGATTGTAAATGGGTAGTAAATTTTCTAGAGATTTTTAATGTGACGTTTACGATTTATGCGGATAATGTTCAATATGATTTGGTCCGAATGGAGACGGATAGAAACGGTCATAGTTTGGAATTTCAGAATACTGTAAATCATGCAAATCTAGATTCCTATCGCATTTTTTCACAATTACGTCCGCGACATTTGGTTCCTGAGGAAGTTCTGGAGAAACCTGAAGGACTCGCTGTGTCGGAGCCTCCGATGGATGGGGAAGCTTTTTTACTTTAAGGCTTGTTGTTTGATGGCCTGTTGCTGAATATCTTTAAGGGGACGATCGGTATGACGGGCGATCGCCGCGCAGTCTTCGTATTCTGGTTGAATGTTGAATAGTTGACCATTCCGTTCAGCAATTTTGAGTTTGATGGGTTGACCTTGAATTTGGACGGTTTCAAATCTACGACTTAGGACCGATCGCGTTTGTAAACTGTGCCGGATGCCGATCGTTGTGGTTTCCTCAAATAAAATCTGTTCAAACCGATCGCGATCGTCTGGTTTGCAAATAACGCTGATTAAGGTTCCATGGCGAGACTTTTTCATGCCGATCGCAGTGGTAAATACATCTAGTGCTCCATGATTCAAAAGTTTTTCAGCGGTGTAAGCGATCGTTTGAGGAGAGAGATCATCAATTTGGGTCTCTAAATGAGCGACTGTTTCGAGGTATTCAGAGTCATGGTGATGCTGTTCTTCATGGGAATGTTCTCCATGGGAATGTTCTGTATGACTATGGTTGCGAGTATGGCTGTGGGGTTGGATGGCGGACTTAGCGTGGGTGTGAGTGGCGCGAGATTCGCCAATCCAGAGGCGTAAAATATTGGGAATGGGGAGTTCTTGAGTGCCTGCACCGAGGGCAATTTTTAGAAGGGTCATTTCGGGGGGATGGCCGAAGTGATGGGCGAGGGTAGTGACGATCGCGGCTCCGGTTGGGGTGACGAGTTCTCGATCGATGCTGTTGTAGAAAATAGGAACGGTTGCGCGTTCAAACAATTTTAGTACGGCTGGAACTGGGACTGGAAGGCGACCATGGGCCGCCCAAACCGTTCCACCGCCTGTGGGTAATGCGGAACAATAGAACTGTTCGATCTTTAGCCAATCCATACCTAAACACGTGCCGACAATATCCACGATCGCATCCACGGCCCCGACTTCATGGAAAAAGACCTGTTCTGGGGGAATGCCGTGGACGGCTCCTTCCGCGATCGCTAGGTTGCGAAACACTTCTAAACTCCACGTTTCAGCCCGATCGGGTAAGGTTGCCCTGATGATCATTTTTTCGATTTCAGGCAGTGTTCGAGTATGGGTATGGTCGTGACTGTGAGTATGGTCCGGTGTGTTGGTGAGGGCGACGATCGCTTTTGTCGCTTGTTGACCGTTATGGGTCATTTGTTTTGAGCTGAGTTGATATTCTTGATGGATGCCGAGCCGATCGAGATGTTGGGTCAGGTATTCAATGGGCACGCCTGCATCGATTAAGGCTCCTAAACACATATCGCCGGAAACGCCTGTAGGACAATCAAAATAAGCGACTTTCATGTTTTGTTGGAATGCGATCGGTATCTCTAAGTCTAAGTCAACATGAGAATCAATTCACTCCGCCCGGTCATGTTGCGGCTCGGCTGACGATCGTCGTCGTCCTTTATATCCTTTATAATAGTTAATACTAAAACCTTCTCCAATATCACCCCCATGACGATCGCACCCGCCCTAGAAGTCGCCCCCAGTCAATATTGGACGTGGCGAGAATTTAAAATCCACTACGTGAAAGCCGGAAGTCGCAACGATCGTCCCCCGCTGTTATTGGTTCATGGCTTTGGAGCTTCGACCGATCACTGGAAAAAGAATATTGCGGCATTAAAAAACGATTTTGAGGTGTATGCGATCGACCTGTTGGGATTTGGCCGATCGGAAAAGGCAGACACTGCCTACAGTTCAGACCTATGGTGTGAGCAGTTAAGTGACTTTGTGAAAGAGATTATTGGTCGTCCGGCGATGATTGCAGGAAATTCGATCGGGGGCTATGCCGCACTAGCCACCACCGCTCGGTTTCCAGACCAAGCCGCAGGGGCAATTTTACTCAATCCAGCAGGCGGCTTCAGCGAAGATTATGCCCAACAAGACCAGAAGAAAACGCCCGTACAACAGGCGACGGGTTCGGTCATGAAGGGACTTCTTGAACAAGATTGGTTCGGGTGGGCAATTTTCAAATTTGTACAGAACAAAAAATATATTCGCAAAACCTTGATGCAGGTCTATGTGAATAAAGACCAAGTAACGGACGAGTTGATTGATGATATCTACCGTCCTGCTTGTGATCAAGGCGCATCTAAAGTATTTTCCTTGGTGTTCCGATCGCCCAAAGGCAAGCCCATGGATGCACTACTCGAAACCATGACCCGACCGCTCTACATTATTTGGGGTGAGAAAGATCCATGGATCGGCGACCCAGTAGTACGGGGAAATCGGTTTACGACCCATTATCCCAGCGTAAAGCAGGCGTATATCAATGCGGGACACTGCCCCCATGACGATGCCCCCACGGAAGTTAATCGCCTAATTCGTGAATGGTTAGCTTAATGGGATAATCGAAATAACAGGCATAAATTAGGGAGCTACAGACAAGATGGACACAACATTGCCGACTCCGATCGATGCTATGGACACCAAGGCATTCAAACGCAGTTTAAACAATTCTGATAACTACCATCGTCGCGGCTTTGGGCATACCCACGAAGCAATGGATGTGATGAACACCGAATATCAAAGCGACCTAATTCGTGAAATTCGTGAAAAAAACTATAGTCTCAAACGTGGCAGTGTCACGATCCACTTAGCCCAGTCCTTTGGATTCTGTTGGGGTGTAGAGCGAGCGGTGGCAATGGCCTACGAGGCAAGAACACATTTTCCTAACGATCGAATTTGGATCACGAATGAAATTATTCATAATCCATCGGTCAATCAGCGATTGAAGGATATGAATGTTCAGTTTATTGAACTTGAAAATGGGGAGAAAAACTTTGAACCTATTGCCTACGGGGATGTGGTAATTTTGCCTGCATTTGGGGCAAGTGTTCAAGAAATGCAACTGCTCAACGATCGGGGTTGTACGATTGTCGATACCACCTGTCCTTGGGTTTCCAAGGTTTGGAACACTGTTGAGAAGCATAAGAAAACCACCCATACGTCTATTATTCACGGTAAATACAATCACGAAGAAACGATCGCAACGAGTTCGTTTGCAGGCGTATATCTGATTGTTCTAAATCGATCGCAGGCCGACTATGTTGCCAGCTACATTCTGAATGGTGGCGACAAAGCAGAATTTTTAACAACATTCAAAAATGCGATGTCACAAGGGTTTGACCCCGACCGGGATCTCGATCGCGTTGGGGTGGCGAATCAAACGACAATGCTTAAAGGCGAAACGGAAGAAATTGGTAAAATCTTCGAGCGCGCCATGATGAAAAAATATGGTCCGGCTGAATTGAACGATCGGTTTCTAGCCTTCAACACCATTTGTGATGCCACTCAAGAGCGTCAGGATGCAATGTTTGAATTAGTCGAGAAAAAGCTAGATTTAATGGTGGTGATTGGCGGCTATAACTCATCCAATACGACCCATTTGCAGGAAATTTCAGTCGATCGGACCATTCCATCATTTCACATTGACAGCAGCGATCGGATTGGTCCCGGCAATTGCATTGAGCATAAACCCTTAACGAGTGATTTAGAATCGCTTGAAAACTGGTTACCCGACGGAGAGCTGGTGGTCGGGATTACATCTGGCGCTTCGACACCGGACAAGGTGGTTGAAGACGTGATTTTAAAAATCTTTGCCCTTAAACCCTAGATTGTCTTTCCAATAATTTGGACGTTGGGGACTAAGCGTTTTCGATCGGACCAACCCCGAACAAATCCATCGTAAATGTTCGCAAGGGTAGAACTCACGATAAACTAGGGCTAGCAATTTTTTGCGTAGCTAGCGTCCATTCAACTTATTAATTCATTTAGAAATCCTATGATTTTCCCCGGCTCTATTGTCCGTGTGACAAATGTGAATGATACGTACTATGGCTTTCAAGGCTTGGTACAGCGTGTGACGGATGGACGAGTTGCGGTACTTTTTGAAGAAGGACCGTGGGATAAGCTTGTGACGTTCCGAATGTCTGAACTGGAAGGGGTCGAAGTAGCCTCAGCAGCCAAGAAAGGCAAATAAGGCTAGTACACACGACTCTGCAACCCGTGATCAACTAAACCCGATCTTCCTAAATCCCCCTTTTCAAGGGGGACTATGAAATAAGGCTTGTCTTGTTCCCCCTTTTTAAGCTGCTGTGTACACATAAGTACTTGAATCTAAGCCAAGTCTCTGGCGAACCGCCCCCTAGCCCCCAATTCTGGGGGAACAAGAAAAAATCCTATTTCATAGTCCCCCTTTTTAAGGGGGGTTTAGGGGGATCGGGTTTCAATGCCAATAGGAATCGCCTAAACTGTTTCCAAGGTCAACTTCGATCGTTTTAGCACTTCAGGAATCTCGATCGGATATTTGCCATCAAAACAAGCCGAGCAAAAATGGTCTGTGTCCTGATGAGTGGTCTCCAGCATGCCGTTCAATGACAAATAACCAAGCGAGTCTGCGCCAATATGCTCCGCAATTTCCGATACGATCATTTTTGCCCCAATTAACTGACTTTGATTATCTGTGTCAATGCCATAAAAACAAGGATGGGTCACGGGCGGCGACGAAATTCGCATGTGAACTTCCGTTGCGCCCGCATCTCGCAAGGCTTTCACAATTTTTCGACTGGTGGTCCCGCGAACAATGGAATCATCCACAATAATGACTCGTTTACCCTTCAGCACATCTTTTAGGGGATTCAACTTCATCCTGATTCCCGCTTCCCGCATGGCCTGAGTCGGTTGAATGAAGGTCCGGCCCACATAGCGATTTTTAATCAGCCCTTCTGCATAGGGGATTCCCGATTCTTGGGAAAAACCGATCGCCGCTGGAATGCCTGAATCTGGAACAGCAATGACAATATCGGCATCGACGGTCGATTCTTTGGCCAACTGCCGACCAATTCGCATTCGATAGGTATACAGAGTTTCCTCATTCATCACGCTGTCAGGCCGTGCAAAATAGATCATCTCAAAAATGCAGAGCTTGTGATCGACTCTCTCTGCCCATCGCGTTGATGTAATCCCAGTTTCTGTAATGCAAACCAGCTCACCCGGCTCTACATCGCGAACGAAGTCAGCCCCAACAATATCTAATCCACAGGTTTCCGACGCCAGCGCATAGCGAATCGGATCCGTGGGCAATTCCCGTGGCAGCGTGCCAATCACCAAAGGACGCACCCCACTTGAATCTCTTGTGCCATACAACGCATCCGGTGTCCCAATTACCAAACTAAAAGCCCCAACGGATCGCTTACAAGCTGTGACGATCGCCGCCGTCCAATCCGCACCATCATCCACCGCCTCTCCGATCGCCACTGCAATCATTTCTGAATCCGTTGTCGTTAAGAGATTATGGCGACGCTCCAATAGCTCTTTGTGTAATATTTCCGTATTCACCAAATTTCCATTGTGGGCCAACGCCAAGGAACCCCGGCTGGTCTTCACGACCGCAGGCTGGGCATTCACAGCCCGACTTGATCCGGTGGTTGAATACCGCGTGTGCCCTACGCCCATCGGTCCCGGTAGCGTATTCAAGATAGTCTCATTAAAAACCTGTGCGACTAAGCCCATGTCTTTATGAAGATGGACGGTTTTATCATCATCAAAGGTGGCAATTCCACTCGACTCCTGTCCCCGATGCTGAAGTGCAAACAAACCAAAATACGCCAGCTTTGCAACATCTTCCCCAGGGGAAAATACACCAAACACTCCACAAGCTTCTTCGGGCTTATCGGGGTGTTCAGAGTTGGCAACGAGCAAATCTTCAGTCGGGAACATAAAGAAAGTCCTTAGGATGTCCAGTG
>JAYVUU010000049.1:0-7287 GCA_043787635.1 Synechococcales cyanobacterium
TCGTGGCATTGAAGTGGAATTAGCCCAGCCCGATCGTTGGCAGGTCTGGGCCAAACGCAGCATCTATAAAACCCCGACCGTCCTTCGTCTACTTGAAAAAAACCTAAAAACCCAGGGCATCCAAACCGCTCGCATCGAAACCCGAACTCTGACCGGATTGCCTCGGGCTAGCTTTGTTCTAAATGGTGCAAAATATACCCGCGACCAAATCGAAATTACGTCCGGCAAGGGCATGATTCAAGTCGATCGGGACAACGACAAAACCCCTAACCGGACATTCCCCGGCAGCCTCAAGCTCCAACCCAACGCCTATGGCAACTACAGCTTAGTTAACTTGGTTGCGCTTGAATCGTACCTGCGCGGTGTGGTGCCCTACGAAATCGGTACGGGTGCGCCCCAAGCGGCCATGCAAGCTCAAGCCATTATGGCTCGCACTTATGTCTTGCGAAATCTCCGTCGTTTTTCTACGGATAACTATCAACTTTGCGCTACGACTCAGTGCCAGGTCTACTTTGGTACCACCGGGGTCACGACAGCAACAGACAATGCGATCGCTAGTACCCGAGGCTTAGTTTCTACCTACAACAATGAACTCGTGGACGCGCTATATTCTTCGACCACGGGCGGTATTACGGCTCCATTTAATGAGGTGTGGCGGGGTAAACCTCGGGCTTATCTGGTCGGGAAGGTGGATGCGGTGGCGAATCTGTGGAATTTGACGCAGCGACCGTTGTCGGATGAAAACAACCTGCGAGATTTTATCAAACTAAAAGATGGCTTCAATGAGTCTCAAGAATCTAGCTATTTCCGTTGGCAGACTGAGAGTTCGATCGAAGCTCTTACCCGTGATATTAGAGAATACCTAAAAAGTATCGGAAATCCCTTGGCCGGATTTAGCCAGATTCAGGAAATCCAAGTCATGGAACGATCGTCGGCTGGGCGGGTGGCAAAAATGGGCATCCAAACGGATTTGGGTGTAGTTGTTCTTGAGAAAGATGAAATTCTTTTGGCCTTTGAAGCTCCCAATAGTTTGTTGTTTTACCTTGATCCGATCGTTGATGCAGGTCGTAATCTAAAGGGCTATAAATTTGTGGGGGGTGGTTTTGGTCATGCGGTGGGTTTAAGCCAGTATGGGTCCTATGCCTTAGGCAAACAAGGATTTAGCTACGATCGGATTTTGGCATTTTATTTTCCCGGTACCCAAATTCAGACCATTTCACCCCAGCTCACGTTTTACAAAGACCCCTAATTGATTGCGTTCGCTCGGTCCATCACTCACAATAGAAATATAAGTTTACGATCGTCTACCTCGCGGGTCATCACGGTGCAACCCACTGAATCCAAAACCTCACCGTTTCGACTGTCCACAGTTCTAAACAACTTACAGCCATCCCCCGAGACTATTGTCTTGTTGCTTGCGTTTGTCGTCGGAACAGGCACGGGGATGGGCGTAGTTACATTTCGATACTTGATCGATCTAATCCATCATTTATTTTTTGCTGATTTAAGTGGTGCATTAGCTAGAGTAATTCCCAAAAGCGGAAGCTGGATTCTATCCCTGATGCCCGTTCTCGGTGGCGTTATTATTGGCTGGATGCGGTGGCGCTGGCGAGAGTTTGGACCGGGGCTGTCGGCATTAGTGGCAGCGGTACAGAATGCTCAGGAAGTTTCGGTCGTGCGACCCGTGACCAAGATGGTGGCGGCGGCGATTTCACTGGGTTCGGGTGCATCCTTAGGACCAGAAGGCCCGAGTGTGGAGATTGGGGCAAATCTGGGACTGTTGCTGGGGCAGGCACTACGGGTATCGCAAGAACGTCAACGGCTTTTGCTTGGCGCGGGAGCCGCAGCGGGCATTGCTGCTGGGTTTGATGCCCCGATCGCAGGTGTATTTTTTGCCTTAGAAATTGTCCTAGGCACCACGTTTGCCACGTCATCCGCCAGTGTAGTGGTGCTGTCTGCGGTTGTCTCGTCTCTGATTGCCCAAATTGGTTTAGGGGCAAAGCCTGCCTTTGATTTACCGATTTATGAAGTGCGAAGTCCCCTAGAGCTACCGCTGTATTTGGGGCTAGGACTCTGTGCAAGCTTAGTTGCGATTCTCTATACGCAACTCAACACCAGCTTTCAAAAAGCCTTCCAAGGTCAAATTCCTGCGGTCCAGTTTCTCACCCGAATTCCTCGTGAACTGCAACCGATCGTCGGCGGTCTTTGCGTGGGCTTAGTGGCCCTGAAACTCCCTCAAGTCTTGGGAATTGGCTACGAGACTATCGAAGCAATTTTACGGGATGTACAGTTTTCGTTTCCGTTACTCGCAGCTCTTTTAGTTAGTAAGTTATTTCTCACCGCAATTTGTCTGGGTAGCGGCTTGGTCGGAGGAATATTTGCCCCCGCCTTATTTCTGGGTGCCGCATTGGGCGCAGCTTATGGTGAGCTTTTACCGCAGCTTTTACCCATGTTTGCCAGCAGTATTGCAGCCCCTCCCGCCTATGCAATGGTTGGCATGGCGGCGGTTCTAGCGGCTAGTACTAGGGCACCGCTGACGGCGATTTTGCTGTTGTTTGAACTCACCCGCGACTACCGCATTGTCTTGCCGTTGATGGCGGCGGTGGGCTTGAGCGTTTGGGTCGTAGAACGCATTCGCCCCAAAAATGAAGTCGTTCCGGAGCCTGCCACCATAGAGGTTAGTACCGAACCTGCGGCCCCCGATCCTCGTCAGCAGTTCCTAAATCGACTGACGGTGGCCGAGTTGATGCAAGGTCCGGCCATCACATTCTCTACGACCACTTCCATTGTTGAAGCGGGCCTAAAATTAACGGCATTGAAGGCCCACAGCGCGATTGTTATGACCCATCACGATGGTCAGGTTGATGCTGATGACCGGGGGCCTGAAATTGTTTTTGGAATTCTCACCCTTCAGGATATTAATCGGGCGATCGCTCGGTGGGAAAGCAACCCTCAGGACGATCGTGAACCCTTTTCGCAGCAAGCGGTCGGCACTATTTGCACCCAAAAAGTTTTGTATGCCGCACCGGACGAGTTTGTTAGTGATGCTCTATCCCGCATGGCCACGCGTGGACTGCGCCAGCTTCCGGTCTGTGAGGCAAGCCAACCGAACAAAATTCTTGGTCTGCTCGATCGCGACGGCGTACTCAATTCAGTCAGCATTACCCAGACTGAAGAATCGCTAAAACCCTATCTTGAGCACAGTTGCTCTATGGACAATCAAACACCTGATACGCCACCGACTTTGACCACTACCTATCGCGAGCCGTCCATATCCCCGTAAACATCATCAACATTCCGCCTAGAAAAATTGTCCCAGCCAAACCTGCTGGCAATGCGATCGACCAATCAATATCCTTTAACAAATCATTCATCTTAAAATCTCCGCTATCCGATCGTTAGGGCAACTGAACTTGTTTTGAAACTGTAGCCAGGAATGCTTGATACTTTGCCTAGTTGTGGCCATCATCTTCAAGATCAACTTGTTTTAGTTTGATATGTTTACGGCCCAAGGTAATTAAAAATTCATCTCCTGCCGCCAACTCCATTTGCTTAGTATAGGCAGCGCCGATCAGTAGGTTACCATTGGACTGTACGCTAATCCGATAGCTTGCATTGCGTCCACCTCGATTTTTACCTGGCCTCCCAACGGGTAGAATGTCTGCTGCATCAATCAGGGCATTCTGGAACTTCATGATATTGATGCGCTCTAACCCATTTTTTGTTTGGCTAGAGTAACCACAGGCTTTAGCTTTTTCTTCTCGACTGGAGGTCTCTAGCTCTTTGACCTTCTGAAGTAACTCCTCACCAGTCAAAGGTTCAATTTTCTTTTTCTTACTCATGAAGTTAGGTATAGTCTTTCCTGTCAGTTAGCACTGTCTGGGTAAGTCTGTGAGGTCCATAAAAATAATAATACATCCCATTAGTTTAAAATGCATTGATGGCAGAATTTTTATGAAATTTTCACAGGATTGTTCCTTTCAATTTACTTTCTCTAAATCGCTGTAGACTAAGCGTCCCAGGCGGGTAATCAAGCGTTTTGAATAGTCTCAAAACAGGGCAGTAAATCCGACCCATTCTCTTGTAATATTATTTTCCGACCGCACCATTCTTACTATTTATCCTCCCTGTAAACGTCATGGTCTCCCCCACACTGTCGTCTAGCCCCGTTTACCCAGTTGTCTGGAAACAGGATCGTGTCGTCCTAATCGATCAGACCCGTATTCCCCAAGAATTTAGCGTGGTCGAGGTTACTTGCTCCAGCGATATGGCTCGCGCTATTTTGACCATGATCGTCCGGGGCGCACCTGCTATTGGGATTGCAGCGGCCTATGGCATCTATCTTGGCGCAACCGAAATTCAAACAGACGATCGAGATCAATTCCTTACCCAACTCGATCGGATTGCGAATGAGTTGCGAGCGACAAGACCCACAGCCGTAAATTTATTTTGGGCGATCGACCGGATGATGAAGACGGCTCGTCACACCCTTGGTACCGTGGTCCATGTGCGTCAAGTTCTGTTAGAAACTGCCCATAAAATTTGTCAAGATGACTTAGCGACCTGCAAAGCGATGGGGGACCACGGTCTTGCTGTGCTTCCAGCGTCGCCCCATAAACTGCGATTGCTCACCCATTGCAATGCAGGTGCGCTGGCTACTGCTGGCTACGGAACGGCCCTCGGCGTAGTGCGATCGGCTTGGACTGCGGGTCGTCTAGAACGAGTCTACGCCGATGAGACTCGACCACGCTTACAGGGAGCCAAGCTAACGTCCTGGGAATGTGCCCAAGAAGGCATCCCGGTCACGGTCATTACGGACAACATGGCGGCTCACTGTATGCACCATGGAATGATTGATGTGGTGGTGGTGGGAGCCGATCGAATTGCGGCTAATGGAGACGCTGCGAATAAAATTGGCACCTACAGCTTGGGACTGGTTGCTAAGGCTCACAATGTCCCTTTTTATGTGGCTGCACCGCTCTCGACTATTGACTTCACTATTCCTGATGGTAGCCATATTGAAATCGAAGAACGCGACACTGCTGAAATTTATAAGATTGGGGACACTGTAATTTGTCCAACGGCAGGCGTGGATTATTTTAATCCTGCTTTCGACGTAACTCCAGCGAATTTAATTGCAGGAATTATCACCGAATTTGGCGTATTCAAGCCTGAGGATTTAAAATCAGCTCTGTTTGACAAGCGAGCAATTTAGGATCGTTGCCTGGGTCACCGAGTTCACCTCTCCAGACTCACCTCCGCTTTTCGCAGCGTCACCTGAAGACTCGTGCCTGAGTGAAATTCTCGCAGCGCATGAGCCACGGGGGGCGGGCTAAAAACCTTAATCTCACCTTGCATTTGTCGGGTCAACTCCCGCGCAATAGATAGCCCCAGTCCTGTTCCTGCGATCGATGACTGGGCCTGTACGCCTCGATAGTGACGCTCAAACAGTCGATCTTGATTGTCTAAGGGGATACCATAGCCCGTATCCGTAATCCACAGCTCAACCCAACTATCGCAATCGGCTAATTCCACCGAAATCTGACCCCCGATCGGCGTATATTTACTGGCATTGTCCAACAAATTAACCACCACTTCTGTTAAGGCAGACTGATCGGCCAATACCCAAACGGAGGGTCTAGAGATAGCGATTTGTAAGGTTTGATTCCGATCGTCTATGATCCCCAATGCCGATTGGATAGCAGGTTCTAAGACGGATTGAATCTCTAACGCTGTCAAATTTAACGATCGGCCCAATGTAGTGGTGAGAGACGTAGTGGATGGGGTTGCCGGAAGCAAAGAGGGGGCAGCTACGCTCACCGATGGCGAAATAGTGGACGGCAAAGCTTTGATCCCGCCGCCTTCGATCGCCTGCTCAAATTGCAAAAGCAACGCTTGAAGACGATCGCTTTCTCTGACAATACTGTCGGCAGCCTCTTGGTTCCGAGGTGCATCCACAAGTCGTTTCACCAGAAGTTTTCCAAAAGTTCGCATGGCCGTCAATGGGTTACGAAACTGATGAAGCAGATTATCAAGTAAGTCCTTCTGCTGTTGCTGGACAACCTGCTGTTGCTGCGCTTGCTGCTCAAACCATCGAGAACGAAGGTCCAAGACACAAGCTGAGATCAAGGCTTGCCGAACCGAATCCATTTGAATCTGAGCAATGGTATCCCACGGCTGACCTCGCTCGGCGACCAACACTCCCAATACCCGATCGTCCTGAAGTAATGGCAAAACTATCTGATGACTGCTGGGCTGATTACTAGAATCCCCAGATAAGTCATCGTCGGCACTGCGACCGTCATTGTGTGGTGCGGGCTTGGACGGCAAGGATGAATCGCCATCAATACTGCCAATAGCTGACTCCAAAATCAGACCCGAATCGATGGTCGATCGGGAAGCGGAGAACGCCACTCCACCCCCTGAGAGTTGAAGGTGGCGAGAAACTACCGTCTCAATCGGCACAACGGCGACTCGCTGTAACTGTGAAGCATCCCCACCATCCCATGAATCAGTCAAATAGACCGTAGCAGCGGAAATTCCCAAGCTTTCCACCAACAAAGAAAGCTGTGACTGACAAATGATGACTAATTCATGACTTGTAGACATTCCAGAAAAAATAGAACTCACATCGCCTCCATTATCACCTGTTGGTCAAAATTTCTCAATTTAGAGATTGACTTTAAGGGTTTACAACGAGTAAGTTAGGGGCATTCTCAGATTTAATTTCAATGGCCCCTTGTTACGAGTTGAATTGTTTTCTATGTTGCTAGGCAGCAACGCTGAATAGTGGATTAAACCAATCATGTTGAGTTTTTCAACGATTTGTTCACTCTATATTTCAATGCATGTAGACAACCGACAGCCTATTGAAATATTACTGCTTTACGGCATATACTTTCGACGGCTTTGTAACAAGAAGCGTAATCTCGCAACAGTTTCAAGGAGGTAATGAGTTTTGGCTAGGAGACGTAAACGGAAGAGTCGTCGTCGTCAGGAAGGACGACGGATCTTAGAATGTGTACCACAGTTTAGTATTGATTGTGGTGAGGATAAGCCTGTGACGGCTGCACGGAAATTCATTCATACTGAAGGAGTTCTCCCCCCAGCGCTACTGTTGGTGAAACGCAACGAACACACCACCGATCGGTATTTTTGGGCTGAGAAAGGTCTTTTCGGTGCTCAATATGTGGAAGAGAATCACTTTCTTTTCCCAAGTTTGCGCCAGTTGGAAGACTCTGATGTCGATGTCGATGACATTGAACTAGACGATGATGATGACATGGA
>JAYVUU010000050.1:0-7610 GCA_043787635.1 Synechococcales cyanobacterium
GCTGTTTGGATACGCCGCAGGTGACGGACGAGGAAGCCCGATCGGTAGTGGAGTTATGGCAGCATACTAAGCGGGTGATTTCGGAAGGGCGCTATGAAATGGTGGTACTAGATGAATTGAGCGTGGCGATACAGTTTGGCCTGATTGCACCAGGGGAAGTGTTAGACTTCATTCGCAAGCGACCCAAACAAGTGGATGTGATTCTAACGGGTCCAGACATGCCCGATATGATTTTGGATGTCGCAGACCAAATAACAGAATTGCGACGGAATACTCAGGGTTAGGTTAGTCTTCACATTATGTTTCACACCATTATCGACCATGATTAAGAATGATATTTGGATTACAGAAAAAGCAAGTCAGGGGATGATCCAGCCTTTTCATTCTGAATTAATTCGTCGGGTAAATGATACGCCAGTAATATCCTATGGCTTGAGCAGCTATGGGTATGATTTACGGCTATCTGCAAGCGATTTTCGGATTTTCCGCCACATTCCGGGTACGGTTGTTGACCCTAAATGCTTTTCTCCTGAAAACCTCGAAGTGGCCAAATTGCACAACGATGATTCCGGTGAGTTTTTCATCCTTCCCGCTCACACCTATGGGTTGGGCGTGGCTCTAGAGCGAATTGATTTACCCGATAATGTAACGGTAATTTGCATCGGGAAATCAACCTATGCCCGAATTGGTTTGATTGCTAACCTTACCCCAGCGGAAGCAGGTTGGCGTGGTCATTTGACCCTAGAGTTCTCAAATTCTTCAAATGCTGATTGTCGAATCTATGCCAACGAAGGAATTGTTCAGCTTTTATTTTTTGAGGGCGATCGGTGTGCAGTCAGTTATGAAACCCGCAAAGGAAAGTATCAAGACCAAATAGAACAGGTAACATTAGCTCGAATTTAGCTATGACCAAATCCAAGCTAACCTTTTGTAATTCTATTGGTTCGGAAGGTGACGTTTGCGCCTTCTTGGGTTTGTTCAAGCAAGACTCGGGGAGTTGGTTTTGCGGTTTGGTCCCAATACATATTGGCAAGACGACCTTGAATGGTGGGTTGCCAAGAGTCATTCTCTTGACCGGGGCTAAGGAACGTCTCGATACAGTCCGTAATTTGGTTAATAGTTTGGGATGTGGCTTGGGTCGGGAGTTTGACCATTTTAATCTCAACGCGAAATAGAACGCGCTTGGTTCCCTTGGGTTGACCTTCAGGATGGTGTTCAACATCAAAAATCTGATCGATTTGTCGGCCAGTGCTGGCGACCCCAAGTTCTCCATCTTGTACTTGAGTCGGTCGCAGGGCAACAGTGATTTGTTGTTTGATTTTAATTTTAACTTGGTTAACAATTTCAAACCGGAACCGTTCTTCAGACATCCGCATCCGTAAATAATCTAAGTTCACATCCCGAGAATGAATTAAATCAGGATTTTTTTCCATTTTAGTAATCGTGCCTGCCGCCGCTTCAATCCGACTGCGCATTTCTTGATTTTTCAGCGTTTCAAATCTTAATTTCTTGGTCAGACGGCGATGTTGCAGGGCGCTGGTGATTCCCAAGACCAAAATAGCCAGAGCTAATCCTAAGGTGCTGTATTGCCAAAAGGGGGAAACTAAACCGCTGTTGCTATTCGCAGTTCTATTGGGAGGGGCGATCGTGGGGGTTGCGATCGTGGCTTTGGGTTTGGGGAGTTGGGCGAACACAGGATAGACGATGGGGTGGAGCATGGCAGTAGTAAGAAATGATGATTGTTAATCAGGCTGTAGAAGAATATCTGGAAGGAATTCTGAAGGTAGATTAGTGGTATTGATAGGTATAGATTGCCCCATCCCTAGAACAAAATTTCACTCTTAAAATGACACATTGGCAACAAGCTCTGAGACAGGATTGGCAAGCTTCAATCTCAACGTTGAATGCACTCAGGGTTCGACTAGTAGCGACGGATATGGATGGAACCCTGACGCGATCGGGCCGATTTAGTTCCGCGTTACTACAAGATTTAGAGGCATTGACCTTAGCTCAGATTCCGGTTGTCATTGTGACGGGCCGATCGGCGGGCTGGGTGAGTGGGCTGCTTCATTATTTGCCGATTGTAGGGGCGATCGCTGAAAATGGCGGAATTTATTACGCGTCCTCCGGCCCAGAATCCGATCGAGGCGAGCGGGGCGAATTTTTAGTTCCATTGCCAGAGAATCATCGAGAACGGCTCGCGGATACGTTTCAAAAATTACAACAACCGTTTCCCCAGCTTCAAGAATCCCCAGACAATCGATTTCGGCTGACGGATTGGACCTTTGATGTCGCCGGATTGAGTCAGGCTGATTTGCAAGAAATCGATCGGCTCTGTAAGTCAAACGGCTATTCATTCACCTACAGCACGGTTCAATGTCACATCAAGCCGCCTTCTCAAACCAAAGCAGCGGCGTTACATCGAGTCTTGAGTCAACATTTTCCGATGATTGCCCCGGAGTCCGTGGTTACAGTCGGCGACAGTCCAAATGACGAGACCTTGTTTACCTTTCCGCTCTCCGTCGGGGTCGCAAATCTGAATCACTATGTGGACCAGCTTGTACATTTACCCAACTATTGGACCGATGGAGAGGCGGGAATCGGGTTCGGGGAGTTAGTGGAACACTTGACGCGAAAATCCCATGGGAACACGGATAGTCCTTCACAGAATTTGTTAGAATGACTCAATATTCTGACGAACTTTCTTCATTCAGATCCAAAAGATTGAGATTGCCATGACTGCAAAACCCGATTGGCTACGTGTGAAGGCTCCTCAGTGGGAACGCATCGGAGCTGTGACCGAAACCCTACGTGACCTTAGTCTCAATACTGTTTGTGAAGAGGCATCCTGCCCAAATATTGGCGAATGTTTCAACAGCGGGACTGCGACCTTTTTGATTATGGGTCCGGCCTGTACGAGAGCTTGTCCCTATTGTGATATTGATTTTGAGAAAAAACCTCAAGCGCTGGATCCCACGGAACCAATTCGGTTAGGTGAAGCCGTTAGTCGAATGCGGTTGAATCATGTGGTAATTACGTCGGTGAACCGAGATGATTTACCCGATGGTGGTGCGTCGCAGTTTGTTCGTTGTATTGAAGAAATTCGGGACCGATCGCCCGGAACCACCATAGAACTTCTGATTCCTGATTTATGTAGTAATTGGGATGCACTATTTGTCATTCTTGATGCCCAGCCCGACGTGTTGAATCACAATACTGAGACGATCGCACGGCTTTATCGCGGCGTTCGGCCTCAAGGGAATTATTTACGATCGATGGAAGTATTGAAACAAAGCCGTAGTCACGCGCCTTGGGTCTATACCAAATCTGGGATTATGGTCGGCTTGGGTGAGCGTGATGAAGAAGTACGGGAAACCTTACGGGATTTGAGAGCGGTCGATTGCGATATTGTCACGATCGGTCAATATCTCCAGCCCACTCAAAAACATTTGGGCGTGAAAGACTTTGTTACGCCTGACCAATTCGAGGCGTGGCGTGTTTATGGCGAATCGATCGGCTTCTTGCAAGTCGTCTCGTCACCTTTAACTCGAAGTTCGTATCACGCGGGGCAGGTGCGATCGTTGATTGAACGGTTTCCCCGCACAAAACCCAGTCTGAATCCATCACCTGTTGCAGCACGATGAAAGTCACGGTGCTCGGAGGTGGGGCTTGGGGTTCTACCTTAATGGAATTGGTACAGGAAAATGATCACGATGTAACGCAGTGGTATCGCCGATCGTCCTTGTCTTTGCAAGATGCCTTAGCGGACTCTGAACTGTGGATCTGTGCCGTCTCCATGAGAGGAGTTCGGGACGTTGCCGAGCAAATACAGCGGTTAAACCTGCCCCAGTCTGACTCATCATCTATCTGTATAGTGTCTGCCACCAAGGGATTAGAAGCCTCCGCGCAAAGTAGTTTGGAGCATTTACCAAAGCGACCTTCAGAAATTTGGCAAGAAGCATTTCCCTTCGCTGCAATTACGGTTCTTTCGGGTCCAAATCTCTCAAAAGAAATCCAACAAAGACGACCTGCGGCCACGGTAGTTGCTAGTCATAATCACAAAGCGGCTCAACAGGTCCAAGCTTTGTTTAACTCTCAGCGGTTTCGGGTTTATACCAATGCAGATCCCACTGGAGTCGAGCTGGCGGGTGCCTTGAAAAATGTGATTGCGATTGCGACGGGAGCCTGTGATGGTTTAGAACTTGGGACTAATGCTCAATCAGCATTAATTACCCGTGGCCTAGCTGAAATGATTCGGATTGCAGGCTATTGGGGCGCGAAAGCCGATACCCTGTACGGATTAGCAGGAATGGGCGATTTGATGGCCACCTGTAGCAGTCCACTCAGTCGTAACTACCAAGTTGGCTACCGTCTGGCCCAAGGCGAAACCATTGACCAAATTCTTGCCACCCTAGAAGGCACCGCTGAGGGAATTAATACTTGCATGGTTCTCATAGAACTCGCTAGCCATGCCGCGATCGATTTGCCCATTACCCAACAGGTCAGTCGCTTACTTCAAGGTCAAGTTACGCCCATGGATGCACTTAATATTTTGATGTCCAGAGTTAGCAAACCCGAAGAAATCTGGATTTAGAGTTCGATTGTGGGTAATCTAAGCCAATGCATCAAACAAGCTAACCCGTTCACAGATTGGTGCGGGATGGAGACCAAGTTTGGTTGAGGTTAGAAGATTGACGCAGAATTCTTCGTTATCTGTGAATTCCGTGTGAATCCAATCCCGACTTATTTAGTCTGCATTACGAAGTCCCTTGTAGAAAGGATCCCGATCGCGTCTTAAAATAGGCTTCTGGTTTGTGCCCCGTCTCGTGATTTGTCTCATGATTAGTCGGGCTGCTCGCCGTCATAACTCCATTCTTCGATCGAGCAAGGTCTAATAAGCAAATTATGTTGAACCCGAACCTAGATGAAATCCAACTGTCAAAAGACGACTACGAACGCTATTCACGTCATATCATTTTGCCTCAAGTTGGCGTAGACGGTCAGAAAAAACTCAAAGCCGCTAGCGTCCTCTGCATCGGCACAGGTGGACTCGGATCCCCATTGCTACTGTACTTAGCCGCCGCAGGTGTAGGGCGCATTGGCATCGTGGATTTTGATGTGGTTGATACTTCAAACCTTCAGCGCCAAGTTATCCACAGCACATCCAGCGTGGGTAAGCCCAAAATTTTATCCGCCAAAGAACGCATTCTCGAAATCAATCCCTTCTGCCAAATCGATCTCTACGAAACCCGCATCAGCGCAGAAAATGCCCTAGACATAGTACGCCCCTACGATGTTGTGATTGATGGCACCGACAACTTCCCAACCCGCTATCTGGTGAATGATGCCTGTGTTTTGCTCAACAAACCCAATGTCTACGGCTCAATTTTCCACTTTGAGGGGCAAGCAACGGTCTTTAATTACAGAGGAGGCTGGGTCCGGCCTGATGGTTGGGATGCGCTGACCGCTCCTGAAAAAACTGCCGCCCGTAAATCTGGCAAAGATTGGAACTATGACGAAAATGCCCCAAGTCCAAACTATCGCGATCTCTACCCTGAGCCACCACCACCGGGTTTGGTTCCGTCCTGTGCAGAAGGAGGAGTATTGGGGATTCTCCCCGGCGTAATTGGGACATTGCAGGCGACCGAAACCGTCAAAATTATTTTGGGTGTGGGCACTACGTTAAGCGGACGCTTGATGCTTTACGATGCCTTGAATATGAAGTTTCGCGAACTCAAACTCAACCCAAATCCCGATCGCCCTGTGATTGATAAGTTGATTGACTACGACGAGTTCTGTGGAATCCCTCAAGCTGCCGCCGCCGAAGCAAAGGCCCAGAAAGAAATGATTGAAATGACCGTTACGGATTTGAAAACGTTGATTGATAGTGGTGCAACGGACTATTTGTTAGTAGATGTTCGGAATACCCATGAGTTTGATATTGGTAAGATTCCCGGTGCTGTGTTGATTCCATTGCCTGATATTGAAAATGCAGATGGAGTCGATCGGATTAAAGCATTGTTGGGGGATAAAAAGCTGATTGTTCATTGCAAAGCGGGGGGGCGATCGGCAAAAGCGATCGGGATTATTAGCGAAAAAACCGGAATCAAAGGCACAAATATCATTGGTGGTATTTTGGCTTGGAGCCGAGATGTTGATCCCTCCGTACCGGAGTACTAATTGACGAACTGACTCCCGTAGTCTTCTTAACAAGATTGCTGTTGTACATACAAGTCTGAAGCCTGTCATCCGCTAGACCCGATCCCCCCAAATCCCCCTTAAAAAGGGGGACTATGAAATAAGGCTTGCTCTTGTTCCCCCTTTTCAAGGGGGATCGGGTTTCAGTGCTGATAGGAATAAATCAAGCTGTACTGCACAAACAGCTTAACAAAGGAGACCGAAGTTTGAATTGGGAATAATTTCTTATCCCCTCTTACCAAGTGTGATTTTTGGGGATCGCCAACCTATGAGGCTAGTATGATGCTGATTCAAACACTCAAGACCCGTCGTGAAAAACTGGCAAAATTAACCGATAAACCTGTGTTTATTTCCGCTGGAAAACGCCCAAGCCGTAACTTTCCAGCTAACAAATATCCCTTTCGTGCCAGTAGTCATTTTCTGTATTTCGCAGGTATTGGCATCGAATCAGCCATCATTCAACTTCACCAAGGCAAACTCACGCTCTATGCTAATAACCCTCATCCCGCTAGTGCACTATGGCATGGTGAATCCCCAACGCGAGAAGATCTAGCTGCCACGATCGGAGCCGACTACACCTATCCACTATCAGAACTTACCACCACAATTACAAATCAATTTGATGATGAAATTACAAACGCGATCGTCACCCTTCGATCGCGGCACGATGAGTATGCAATTAGCGAAATTAGAAATGCTGTAGAAGTCACAACCCGATCGCACCTTGCCGGAATGAAGGCTTCAAAAACTGCAAAAACTGAAGCAGAAGTCCGATCGGTCATGGAGGCGATAATTCTAAGCCACAACATGACTACCGCTTATAACAGTATTGTCACGGTTCATGGTGAAGTTCTACACAATGATCATTATCATCACTCAATTCAACCGACTGACTTAATCCTTGCAGATGTCGGCGCTGAAACTCAAAATGGCTGGGCTGCAGATGTCACCCGTACTTGGAATGCTTCGGGTAAATTCTCGTCCACTCAGCGTGATTTATATAATGTCGTTTTAGCGGCCCATGATGTTACGATCGCCGCTATAAAACCGGGCATGGAATACAAAGATTTGCATTTATTAGCTTGCCTCAAACTCGCAGAAGGTTTTGTGGATCTCGGCATTCTCAAAGGCAACGCTCAAACATTAGTCGATCGTGATGCCCATGCCTTGTTCTTTCCCCACGGCGTTGGGCATTTACTCGGTTTAGACGTGCATGACATGGAAGACTTAGGCGATCGTGCTGGGTATGCAAAGGGTCGAACTCGGAGCGATCGGTTTGGCTTGGGATTTTTACGACTCGATCGACCATTACAAACCGGAATGGTTGTAACAATAGAGCCTGGATTTTATCAAGTGCCTGCAATTTTGAATGATCCTAAAAATCGTGAAAAATATAATGATGTTGTAAATTG
>JAYVUU010000051.1:0-6175 GCA_043787635.1 Synechococcales cyanobacterium
CATTCCATCCAAGCAACCCATAACCCGATTGGTGCTGAACAATGTCAACAGTGCTGAGGGAATTCGACATCATGGCGATCGCCATCACTGCTAATGCCAGCGGAATCTCGTAGGCTAAGGATTGAGCCGTGGCCCGTAGCCCACCTAGGAGGGAATATTTATTATTTGACGCGTAACCAGACATCAGGAGTCCGATCGGCACCACGCTAGACAGCGCAATCCATAGAAAAACGCCCATCCCCACATCACTAATCAGCAAGTTCTCGCCGAAGGGCACAATCAGAAATGACAGAAAAACCGGAATCACCACAATCATCGGACCGAAGGTGAACAGCCATTTATCTGCCTTTGCCGGAATAATGTCCTCCTTAAAAACCAGCTTTAAGCCATCGGCCAAAGGAGCCAAAATTCCGAGTGGACCAATGTACTCAGGGCCGATCCGTTGCTGGGCCGCCGCCGAAACCTTTCGCTCCATCCACACTGCAATCAGAACGGCAACCGTCGAACCCACCAGCACAATCAACATGGGCAGCGGCATCCAAATCGCCTTAGCCGCCCCGGCTGGAAGACCAAACCCCTGCAAAGATTCGATAAAGGTTCCTTGTAAATCAATTCCTGGATTCATCGTGACTCACTCGCGGCTTCCTACTCTAGCGACTCGAATCCATGACTCGAACAACCCGCCTCAACATTACCAGTATATCTTTCTCTTGGAGCCTGGAATCATTTCCATGGGGTTAGCTACAAAGATTTTCATCTTAGATAAGAATTACTTAACTTCAATGGTTACTCTCTAGCAGTTCGATCGTACTCGACGATAACAACAGGTCTATGTATAAAATAAGCCCCCAAAATTTCTTCTGAGGGCTGGAGTTCCTGAAAATCGTCACAGGACAAACTATCGCAATTTTTTTTTTTTTCGTGAAGAGGGGCGACACCCATTACTTTAGATCTTTTGACACAATCTCCCCCTGGCAAAGGAGAAGATTACTGAGCTATGGCTAGCGATTTTCCATGGGGATATAGTCGAGTCCGTGAAGTCCTGTGTAGATTTGCGTTGGCCTAAAGATACGATTCTCGCCCAATTGCTCTTTCCAATGAGCTAACCAGCCAGCGGTGCGGGAAATGGCAAATACGGGAGTGTATAAATCCGTCGGGATACCGAGCTTACGATAGACCAAACCAGAGTAAAAGTCTACGTTGGGATAAATTCCCTTGTAGCTCATTTTTTCACTCACCACATTTTCTAACTCAACTGCGATGTCATAGTAACGATCGTGACCAAACCGATCGAATAGCTGTTCGGCTAGGTTTTGTAGAATGGTGGCACGCGGATCCTTAACCTTGTAAACCCGATGGCCAAACCCCATAATTTTCTTCTTATTGGCAACACAATTCTCAACAAAGGGCCGAACATTTTCGACCGTTCCGATTGTCTCCAGCATCCCCACCACTTCTTCAGCAGCTCCACCATGGAGTGGTCCGGCTAAGGTTCCCACGGCTGAGGCAATCACTCCATAGGGATCCGTCAGCGTTGAAGCTGTTACCATGGCCGAAAAGGTAGAGGCATTGATCGTATGCTCGGCGTGAAGCGTCAGACAGACATCAAAAATGTGAGCCAAGAACGGATCAGGTTCACGTTCATTGAGCATATATAAAAAGTTTGCCGCATAGCTAAGGTCGTCACGGGGCTGCACTGGATCGTTACCATGCCGCATAAGCTGAAAAGCCGCCACCATCGTTGGAACTTTAGCCAAAAGACGAACAACCGCCTCACGCACATAGGCCGGGTCGCCAATTTCACGGCGAGAATAAAACAAACCCAGAGCAGCAGCACAGGCTTGTAGAGCATCCATTGGATGACCACTCTCCGGGAAGCACTTCATCATGTCTCGCACTCTATATTTTAGGCGGCGATGACCTTGAATCTCCTGTTGAAATTTTTCGAGATCTTGACGATTTGGCAACTCTCCCCAAATCAAAAGATAGGCAGTCTCCAGAAAAGTACTTTGGCTCGCAAGATGCTCAATAGCAATGCCTCGATATTCTAAAAGTCCCTTTTGCCCATCCACAAAGCTGATGCTGGATTGGGTTGCGGGTACGCCTTCAAGACCTGCACGATATTCGTAGACTGCCATAGGAGATAATGTTTCTAACTTAAATGCGAATGGTTAATCCGAGTGAGACAATAGTATCGAACTCTGCCTCTCATTAGACACAATCCCACGGAGAATAGGGCTGAAATGTGGTCTTCATCACAAATTATTGCCAAAACTCAGCACAGCATGTTGCCGTTTTTCACAAAATGCAATACTATGCAGGTACGAAAGGTTGATTAATCTATCTCTTCACCAAACCTACCTCAACAAAAGCATACGGAAATGAGTTTTGTTTCCTGCTGATTTGCTTACATAGCTGTAGGTTCAGTGCCCGGAAGTAGTTAGCACTGTTTTTAGTTTTTGACCCATATCTACTTTATGACTTGATGTTGCCCACATAGAATGGGGAACACGAAGATACTTTTGGATCGATATGAGGGGTCTTACCAACAAATTTAAGGAGTTATATGTCCCAGAGACATTCTCAGCAGCGTAGTCGTCGATATGGTCGTAATCAAGTAGAGGGTGATGTATCTTCAGGAATGCGTTCAAGTAAAGGTTGGAGTGGAGGAAATCGTTCCTATGATGAGAGCTATACTCCACATACCTATCTCACTCGCTTGATTGAAGAAGATGCACCCCTGTACTTTAATAGTCATCTGGTATTAATGTATGGGCCGTTCCAGGCTGAAATGCCCTCTGATTCTGGTGAAGGTGTTGCAACTTGGCTACGAAAATGTCTCAGTTTGCACGGTGCGCCTAGTTTAGTCAGATTCGATCAACGTCAACGGGCGCAGGTCTTTCGCCGCGATCAATTTAAGCCTTGGTTTGATGGATTGACGAAAGCGGGCTAGCTTCTCAGATATCATTTAATCTGTCAATTTGAGTCCATTGGAACGCTAATGTGTTTGATCGAATCTGGTCAAACACGTTAGCGTTTTAGACAGTTCGATTTAGCAGACGATCGGTGAATCATACCGAATGCCTGCACTCTTTAAACGGTTAAGCGCTTCAGTCATGCGACTATGATCTGCAATCAAACTAATTCTAACGTAGCCCTCGCCGCCTGCACCAAAGGCATTTCCAGGGGTGACGACAATGCCAGTTCTTTGCAAAACAGATAGTGCAAAGGTGGTGGAATCCATTCCCACTGAACAAGGAATCCACAGATACATCGTGGCTTTTGGTTTGGGGATAGTCCAGCCCAATTCACCGAGACCTTGAATCAAGAAATCCCGACGACTGCGATAGCGCTCGCGAACTTCTTCGACGTAGCGATCGGGAAGCTGAAGGGCAGTCTCAGCTGCACATTGGATTGCTGAGAACAGACCATAATCCAGATTAGTTTTCAGGGTGCGTAATCCCTGAATGACATGACGATTCCCTACAACAAATCCGACTCGCCAGCCCGCCATATTGTAGGTTTTGGATAACGTATGGAACTCCACCCCAATATCTTTTGCGCCAGGAATTTCTAGCAGACTGGTAGGCTTGTAGCCGTCAAAGGCTAGTTCTGCATAGGCTTGATCATGGACCAGTAGAATCTCGTGCTTCTTTGCAAATTTCACCACATCCTCAAAAAACTCCCGAGGAGCGGTGGCGGTAGTGGGATTGCTGGGATAATTGAAGTACATGATTTTGGCCCGATCGGCCACATCATCAGGAATTGCACCTAGGTCGATCAGCCAATTATTTTTGGCCGACAGCATCATGGGATAAAGTTTTGCGCCCGCAATCAATGGACCCCGGAAATGGGGCGGATAGGCGGGACTGGGGACCAAAATTAGATCGCCGGGATTGATATAAGCTAACGCCAGATGGGTTAAGCCTTCTTTTGAGCCAAGCAGCGGCAGGGCTTCCCCATTAGGATCCAGAACAACGTTATATTGGCGCTCATACCAGTCAGTGATAGAAGCTCGAAAATTTGGGGTGCCTTCAAAGGGGGGATAACCATGATTTTTGACATCTTGCAAGGCTCGAATCGCAGAGTCGATCACAGGAGCTGGGGTCGCACCATCTGGATTTCCCATTCCCAAATCGATCAGATCGACTCCTTCAGCTCGTGCATTGACCTTGAGTTCATCTAGCCGAGCAAAAACATAAGGCGGTAGAGATTTTAGACGATCGGCTGTAGAAATCCAGTCCAGAGACATAGCGAAACCTCGATTCAAACGTCTGTGTTCGGCAGTTGCCGCAGGATACATCTGGCAACTCCAAGTCTGTCAATAGTAGATCAATACGTCGAACAGACCAAATAGTGAACCTATGCCTCGGATTGTGCAATGGTCGTGCGGATTAAATTTGCACCCAGTCCTTGCATCTTTGCTTCGAGCCGATCGTACCCTCGATCCATGTGGTGCAAGCCGCTGACAATTGTTTCGCCCTCTGCCGCCAGTCCAGCAATCACCAATGCGGCAGAGGCTCTCAAATCTGTAGCAATGACGGGTGCGCCAGACAAGGAATTCACGCCCCTAATCATCGCAACATTGCCTTTGAGTTTAATATCTGCGCCCATACGGGTTAATTCTGCGACATGCATAAAACGATTTTCAAATAGAGTCTCCGTAACAACGCTGTTTCCATTGGCTAGAGCCAATAGCGACATGAACGGCGATTGGACATCGGTCGGAAACCCAGGATGGGGGAGCGTTTCGATGTCTATCCCCCGATAGGAGGCAGCAGGTATCACCCGAAGAGACGTGGGAGACTCTATCTCGTAGCCAATCCCGATTTCTTTGAGTTTAGCCAGAATGGACGAGATATGAGACGGGTTAATCGCATTGACAAGGATCGTCGATCGGGTGATGGCTCCGGCCAAGATAAATGTCGAGGCCTCGATCCGATCGGGAATCACTCGATAATCAGCCTCATGAAGTTTCTCGACTCCCTGAACTACAATCCGAGGGGTTCCAGCTCCCTGAATTTTTGCGCCCATGGCATTACAAAATCCGGCCAAATCGACAATTTCAGGTTCTTGGGCGGCATTCTCAATGATGGTTTCCCCATCCGCTAGCGTTGCCGCCATCATAATATTTTCGGTTGCACCGACACTGGGCGAGTCAAGATAAATGGACGAGCCAACCAGCCGTTTGCCATTTTTGGCTCTTGCATGAACAACACCATGTTCAATTTTGACATCGGCTCCAAGGGACTGTAAGCCGCGCACATGCAGGTCTACCGGACGACTGCCAATTGAACAACCACCGGGCATGGGCACCCGCGCTTCTCCCATTCTGGCTAACAGGGGACCAAGAATGAAGAAACTCCCTCGCATTTTGCTGACTAGCTCGTAGGGCGCTTCGGTACTGGTCAGCTGGGACGAATCAAATTGAACGACATCACCATTGCTCGTCACCTTAACGCCAAGGGCGGTCAGAATTTTGGTCATCAAGCGAATGTCCACTAGGGACGGCACATTCTGAAGCTGACAGGTCTCTGAACAAAGAAGGGTGCCTGCCATCAGTGCAAGGGCGGAATTCTTTGCGCCACTGATTGTGACTTGCCCACTCAGGATTTTTCCACCTTGAATTTTGAGAACATTGTCGGCCTGACCTGAGGAGATCTCCGAACTGGGGGCTAGAAAATCAGGAACAGAAGAAATAGCGATACCCTCGATGATTAGATAGTGACTAAGTGACGCAAAATCGTTGAATTGGCTCTGATATTACAGGAAAGTCGGTCAATATCGACAGATGTCTACGATCGTTTGTGGATCGTTTGTTAAGCTCCAAAACTCCTTTCTTAGACTTTGTTGAGTTTATAGAAGAAACCCGGAAATCAAAAAACCCTGCCTCTTCAGAGCTGGGATGTAAGCAACACGCGGGACTTTAGTCCCCTTCTCCATCCTATCTCAGTTCCAATACTTGACAATCTTAGGCGTAACCGTATGGTACAAGATTAATAAAGGAGGCAAGAATGTTAGTCCTAGAATTCAAGACCTACGGCAAGAAACAGCAATCTACAGGCATTGATGAAGCAATTCGCACGTCTCAATTTGTCCGCAATAGCTGTATCCGTCTATGGCTTGATGTGAAAGGAACGGACAAGTTTGACCTCAATAAATACTGTGCAGTGTT
>JAYVUU010000052.1:0-26404 GCA_043787635.1 Synechococcales cyanobacterium
CCGTAATAAACTGCCCCTCTGGCGTAGACTGAAACATCCCATCGATCGCATTCTCAAAAATACTTCGGTAGCGTTCCTCTAACTGTTTGTGGTTTTGAATTTCAGCATGAAGTCGAAAGTTTTGTTGTTCTAATCGCTTTTGTAAGTTTCGACGATCGATTTGTTGACCGACACGCGCCAGCACCTCATCTAAATGAAACGGTTTAGTGATGTAATCAACGCCCCCGACTTGAAACGCCCTAATCTTGTCGTTTGGAGTATCGACCGCACTCAAAAACATAACTGGAATATCGTGGGTGTCTGCCCGTTCCTTTAAGTGTTGACACAGGGTATAGCCATCCATCTCTGGCATCATCACATCTAATAGAATCAAATCGGGCACAAAATTCTTGACAATCTCCAGCGCCCGTTCGCCGCTCATAGCACTGCAGACCTCATAGCCGTGATGCATTAAAATATTGCTTAAAACTCGAACATTCGTCGGTGTATCATCCACGACTAAAATGTTTCCCCGATCGGCTTGGCGTTGAAGCTCATATCCCAATAAAGCAAAAATCGATCGTTCAGTGTCCCTCAATTCTTCCGGAAAAGTTGCCCCTTGAGAACTTAAAACTTGATGGGCCTGCGCTAAATGTTCAAGTTGCTCAACAGCAGTTTGAATTGAGGCATCATTGTGACTATGGTGCATAGTCAGTAACCGATCGAGATCCCCCCAGCCATCGACCAGCATTGTCCGATTTGAGTGATCAAGCTTCAGTTGATCGAAATTGCGGCGAACGAGCTTACGTATATAAAATCCGACCGTTGGGGAAAGTGCCCGCCGAGTCGAGAGATGTGGAATACCGTTGTACGTGCCATTGTTAGTAGTGTTCTGGGAATTGGGGGTGGCTGAGGACATAGCGACCTGATGGATGACTCTGGAACTATAGTATGACCAGACAGGGGTGATAATTACTGACCTAAGACAGAAGATTTTAGAGTTCAGTATTCCAGCCTTTCATTTTTCCTGGATTCATTAACCCATAGGGATCAACCTGTTGTTTGAACTTCAATTGCGCTAAATCCACCTGTTTCATACCGCCGTCTTCAATGGTGTATGCATGAGGATTAAAAATAATAGCGCCATGGGATTCGTGATAGGCAATGATTTCCTGTAGGCGATCGGGTGTGGAGTATCGAACGAGTTGTAATGCCGCAGGGGTCGATCGGCCATTGCACCTTAGAAATTCTAAATGCATCATCACTTCATTTCCGAAATGTTGATAGAAATGTTCAACGAGTTTTAGTTCCTGATCTCCGAGCAGCAGTGTTTGTAGATAGGTGAGGGTTGGATCTACATTTCGGGCATGAAGCGTCGTGTGATTCCAAGTGTATTCATAGATATTGGTTCCTTTGATCGCTTCTTCGGCAGTCTTACACTGCACCATGCTTCCCCCCGATTCGGTAATGAGTTCTTGTAGCGCCTCCAAGGATTCCTCAGAAACCATAATGAATGCGGCGCTGGTGCCCTCTGGAATTACCGATCGGAGGGCGGTGAAATATTGGGGAATTGGATCTGCGAATACGGTGACTAATTTTTTGACCAGACCATCCGCATCTCCGAGGGCTTGACCAAAGCGGGCGGCCTGCATAAAGTTGGGAAACGTGACGATCGCCTCAGCCCAATCGTAGGCCGGAGCCAAGGGAATCTCTAGGGCGGTGATGATGCCATTGGTGCCATAGGCGTGGGCGACTTGATAGACAGATTCACCCCGTAATTCTAAGACCCGTGGCTCGTCTTCCAAAGTGACCAGTCGAATGGCCCGTAGGTTGCCCCGATCGCGCAGTTGTCCATAGGTAATCGAACCCATACCCCCACTGCCGCCGCCAATGAACCCGCCGATCGTTGCCGTCCGATAGGTCGATGGAGCCATACGAATTTCCCACCCCTGAGGACGGGTTAGCCGATCGATCGCCGCCAGTTTTATTCCGGGTTCAACACGGGCAATCCCCGGCTTCTGCCACAGCAGGGCATTCATTCGCGTCATGTCTAAAACAAAGCCACCATTCAACGGTACACATTGACCGTAGTTGCCAGTTCCCGCCCCCCGCATGGTCAATGGAATTTGATGGGTGACGCAGAATTTTGCGATCGCCAACACTTCGGCTTCATCGGCTGGACGGAGAACCGCGATCGCTCGTTTGTCGGCAAAAATCGGTTGCAGTATGGGGCTGAAATAATTGTAATCCTGGGAGAGCCGCAGCACCTGAGCCGCATCTGTAACGCACTCTAAGTTCGGTAATTGGTCTTGCAGCTTAGTCAACAACGTAGTCATGGCAATTTCCTTACGCCCTCAAATCTAGTATAGATGACCTGAACGCAAAGAATTTGAAGATGAGCCAGAGGACTATGTTAGGGCAGTATCTGCTTGAGGAACGATCGGTAAATGGTTTTTCCCGCCTCATTCAAATGCACGCCATCAAAGGTCAGGTCCGATCGAAGGCTGTTCTTTTCATACAATACTTCTAAGCCCTGCGATGCCGTCGGAATTCCTTCTTCGATCGCGACTTGATCGATTAGGCGATTAATCTCATCCACGCGGGATAATGGACCCGCCATCATCGGGTTTAGACTCGCTTTTAAAGTGGAATAAAAAGCCGGAATAAGTATGATTTGCTGCGATCCCAATGATTTGACTAAGCGCAGTGATTCTCGTAAATTCTCTAGAAATTCTGAATCCTCAATGGCGTACATGGCATCGTTAGTGCCGATCGCGACGATCGCGTACTCACATCCAATTTGGGCAGATTTAAGCGTCCTCAACTGTGTTATCAATGACACAGTACTAAGACCACCTGTACCAAAATTAACGTTGTTTTGCCCTAGTGTCTGCCCTAATCCGGATGAAATGGAATCGCCAAAGAGGCACACCGAATAATTGTGATTTCGGTTTTGTTCGGCTTGCAAACTGACCTGCGCATTCCACCAAGGCAAAGCCGATAGGTTGTCAGGATGAGTGTCCTGTAATGCGTAAAGCGGGGCAGAAGCCAAAAGGGATAGACTGATGATGCAAACTAAAGTTTTTTTCCAAGAAAATTTGAAAAAAGATGACTTTATTGAGAGTTTTTTGGAGTCGTCAGGAGGTGCGGTTGAGGTCTTATGTTGCATAGGTTTTGATGGTCTAGGTGCAGAGAGCTGTTGTGTATGTACACAATTTGTATTCCTATTAGCATTGAAACTCGATCGAGTTTATTCCTTTCATTAAGGGGGATTTTGGGGGATTGGGTCTAGCTGATGACAGTCTCCAGACTTGTGTATACGCGGCATGTGCAGAGAGGGGAAAATGGTATGAGATATCGATCGGTGTTTAGAGTCGTTCAGAGGATCGCATTCAGACCCACCTCAACCCTCTATCGACTATCTCATGAGTTTCTCTAGTTTAGGTTCTTAATCCTTAAATTTCATGTCTAAATTACCGTCTATTAAGTTCCTAAGTTATCGCCTATTCAAGCAGTTCTCAAAATGGTCCATGGGCAAAACGCATCAGTCGAAATCTCGCAACAGGCGTAACAAGCGCAAATTTTTTCTAACGGTAGGATTTTGTGCTCTGATGCTGATTAGTTCAGCGACATATTGGTATGTGTTCGTAGCGGGAGTGCCCCAACTTGATGCGATCGAAGTGGAAGTGGTCAAAGATTTAACATTTGAGACCCGGACGTTCAGGAGTAACGCGATGGGCAGTGAACGACGGTATGGGCTAGTTCTACCTCCTGGTTATGACCCGAAAACAAAAACACACTATCCCGTTATTATGCTGCTTCATGGGGGGCATGGGGATGAACGCGACTATCAAAAACGGGCCGCTTTGACCATGGTTCTCGATCGTCTTTACCGCGAAAAAAAGTTGCCTCCATCTATCGTTATTACACCAGATGGAAATGATTCTCGGGGCAGTAGTCCATTTTGGGATCCCCAATACTATGACGGTCCTAATGGTAAAGTGGCTTCCCTGATTGCAGATGATTTAGTCAAAGAGATTAAATCAAACTACAAAGTGCTGGGTCATCCGCGCTATTGGGCGATCGGTGGGTTGTCTTCTGGGGGCTGGGGAGCGGCTAATATTGGGATGCGTCGGCTCGATCGATTCAATGTATTCTTTAGTCATACGGGTTATTTTAAAGATCCAAATGGATCGGCTCAGAATCCCATAATGGCGGTCGATCGGATCAGACCTCGTCTGCGATCGCGTATTCATGTTTATTTAGATGCTGGAGAGAACGATCATACGTATCTACAGGCAACAAGAGAATTCTATGAGAAACTAAAATCCCTGGGTATTCCGTCAGAATTTCATGTGTTTCCGGGTGGGCATGGCATCATGGGTGCAGATTCAGGTTGGAATTATTGGAATAAGCATTTACACGATTCTCTTGCATATGTTGGCAAACGATTTCGAGACCCAAATCTGACCTCTCTAATAAACCTATGATTATTGACAATTTTATTCATCGTAAACTCCGATCATTTGTTCAAGTCTGGAAAGAAATGAATTACGATCGCACCGCTATTGGTCTTTGGAGTGTTGCATTGCTGACGGGTTCTATGGGTCTCGTCAATCTATGGTCTTCGGTATTTCCGGGAGACCCGGCGCGCTTGGAGTGGTTAGATTTTTTTATGCCGATTGAGATACGAGCAGAAGCCCATGTTTTCTCGGCAATGTGTGGCTTTTTATTATTGATGATGGCGGTAAATCTGAAACGCCGTAAACGGATGGCTTGGTGGATCACGATGGGAACTTGTGTGGTTTCGATCGTCACTCATTTGATTAAAGGATTGGATTACGAAGAATGTATTTTGACAGTTGTTTTAATGATGCAACTGCTAATAATGCGAAAAGAGTTTACAGCTCGGTCCGATCGACCCTCTATTGCTCAAGGTATCCGCCATTTTGGAGCCGCGCTACTATTT
Source organism: Synechococcales cyanobacterium (assembly GCA_043787635.1). GTDB lineage: Bacteria > Cyanobacteriota > Cyanobacteriia > Leptolyngbyales > Leptolyngbyaceae > JAAFJU01. The sequence continues at coordinate 4,949 of JAYVUU010000052.1, forward strand.
ACGTTGATGTATGGTTCCACAGGGTTTTATATTCTCGATGGTCATTTTTCAATTTATCAAGGTGCAAAATTAATACAGTCCTACAATTTTGGGATGAAAGCTGCAATTATTCAAACATTTGAACTCTTTTTTGCGACGGATAATGTAGGACTAATTCCTGAAACAGTCTATGCAACTTGGTTTGTACATTCGATTTATGCGGTCGGATCGTTGACAATACTGTATGCCATTGGCATGTTATTACGTCCTGTATTGCTCAAAAACAATGCGAAAGCCGATCGTAAATTTGCCGAGACTATCATCAATCAATACGGGCAATCATCGTTGGCTCGGTTAGCTCTTTTGTCTGATAAAGAATATTACTTTAGTCCATCATCCCGATCGGTAATCGCTTTTGTTGTGAAAGGACGATCGGCAATTGCCTTGGGTGATCCGATCGGTCCAGAGGACGATCGATTGGAGACCTTGTATTCATTTCGTCAATTTTGCCGATCGAATGATTGGTTTCCAGCATTTTATGAGGTCGGGAGCGAACAACTCGGTCATTATCGTGCAATGGGTTGGCGCTGGATTCAAATTGGTGAGGAAGCCATTGTGAATTTGTCGAAGTTTCATTTAAAAGGTAAATCTAATCAATCTCTGCGAACGGCGATCAATCGTTTGACTAAAACTGGCCATCGTTTCGTTGTTTATGAACCACCCAATAGTGCAGAATTAATTGCGAAACTTAAGCCTGTAAGCGATGAATGGTTAAAGCAAAAAAATGGTTCGGAAAAGCAGTTTTCTATTGCATGGTTCGATCGCGAATACTTACAGAATTATAAGATTGCCGTTGTCTATGATGCAGCCGATCGGGTTGTAGCCTTTAGTAATTTGCTATCCGGCTATAACAAGAAGGAAGTAACCATAGATTTGATGCGATACCGAGCGGATGTGGAGAATGGCACAATGGAATATCTGTTTGTTTCATTGCTTCAACACTTCAAGTCAGAACACTATGACACCTTAAGTTTTAGCTTGTCGCCCTTGGCGGGTGTGGGGGCAACAACAGCATCTCCAGCGATCGAAAGGGGATTGCGACGGTTTGTAAAATATCTCAATCGTTTTTATAATTTCAATGGTTTACATCAGTTTAAGCATAAATTCCAGCCGGATTGGGAACCCCGTTATTTGGTGTTCCCCAATCATCAATCGCTTCCCGAAATCGCGTTGGGTTTGGTTCGGGCTGATTCGGGCGACCGCCTTTTTGACTATTTGAAAGGCAGCACCTGAGAATGAAATCAATCTAGACATGGTAAACTGTACTAACAGATTTGATCATTCATTAGAAACCATATGACCCGTTCGATCGTTCAAACCAATCTGGCACCCGCACCCGTCGGACCCTATAACCAAGCTATTATTGCCTCTGGAAAGATGGCATTTTTATCCGGACAGATTGCCCTAGACCCGGCGACGGGTGCGATCGTTGGAGATGGGGATGTGGTAGTTCAGACTGAACAGGTGATGGCAAATTTAAAGGCAGTTCTTGAGGCAGCGGGGGCGAGTTTTGCGTCTGTGGTGAAGACGGGTGTTTTTTTGAAAGATATGAATGATTTTGCGGCAGTAAATGCGGTTTATTCTAAACACTTTGACGAGGCAAGCGCTCCAGCCCGTGCCTGTGTAGAAGTTGCCAGATTACCCAAGGATGTGTTGGTGGAGATTGATTGTATTGCGATCGTTGAATAACCCGTATTCAGGAGCCTTTTATGACTTCAGTAATCACTATTCCCATTCACTATCCGTCTGGGGATGGACAACCTGTGGCCGAGACGTTTGATCATTTATACGTGATATTGATTACGATCGCAGTCCTCCGGCAACACTTACAGCAGGAGAGAGCTTGTATTTTAGGTAATCAATTTTTATATTATGCCCAAGGACTCCCTCGGCTGAAATGTGCGCCAGATGTGATGGTGATTTTTGGGGTAGAACCGGGTGGGCGAGATAATTACAAGATTTGGGAAGAAGGTGAGATTCCACGGGTCGTCTTTGAGGTAACTTCGCCAGGAACCAAAAAAGAGGATGATGGATTCAAGAAACAACTCTATGAACAGATCGGCATTGAAGAGTATTGGCAATTTGATCCAAAAGGGGATTGGATTACAGAGAAGCTGCGGGGTTATCGATTGATCGGGGATGCTTACGTGCCGATCGAAAATAGCCAAAGTCGAGTATTAAATTTACGTTTGGCCGTCGATGGTAAGTTGATTGGGTTTTACCGTCTAGACAATGGTGAAAAACTTTTGGCTCCTGATGAATTGTATGACAAAGCAAATCGGCTTCAGGCAAATTCCCAAGAACTACGAGATGAGCTGGTGACTGAACGATCGGAAAAACAAGCCCTACAGCAAGAACTCGATCGTTATCGTGAACGATTTGGTGAACTCTGAATAATTAGCAATACTATTCACAAAATCTAATTGAGATCATTAAAATGCATCGGATTGCTGCAATGCCGGGAGGCTGGAATCCTGACGAAGAGGGAGTTGTTTTTATAGAACAAGACCCCGGTCCGATCGTAATTTTGACCGCTCAGGATACCGATATTAGTGGATTGGCACGGGCAGTTGATCAATTGCCCCCCAATTTCCCAGCGGTTCGAGTTGCGAGTTTATTAGCTTTAGCGCAACCGTTGACGATCGATACTTACGGCGAAGATGTGTTAGAAAAAGCGCAAGTCATTGTAATTCGATTGTTGGGCGGGGTGAGTTATTGGGCCTATGGGTTAGAAGTTGTCCAAGAAATTGCGGAACGATTTGGGACTAAAGTGATTGTGATTCCAGGGGACGATCGCCCTGATCCCATTTTGTCTAGTCGATCGACCGTGCCGCTAATGGATGTAGATCAGGTATGGCGATATTTTACGGAAGGCGGGGTTGGAAACTTTCGGAATTTGTTGGGATTTTTGGTCGATCGATATTTGAATCTTCCACAAATCGTTGAAGCGCCGCAGTGTATTCCAAGAGTTGGCCTATATCCGTTCCCCGTTTTTAAGATTGAGCATCCGCGTGTTGGTATTATTTTTTATCGCGCTCATTATCTCGCGGGCAACACCGAACCGATCGATGCTCTATGTCAAAATCTAATCGATCGTAATCTCACTCCTGTCCCAGTATTTATTTCATCACTACGCGATCCTGATGTGCAATTGGATTTGCTTAGTATTCTGCAACCGGAGGGTGAACCTGCGATCGAGGTGTTGTTAAATACGACTAGTTTTTCACTGTTAAATCCGGCCCCACTTTATCCAGCCTCACCCACAACCGTGAAAGATACGGCTGAATTGTGGAGCCAATTGAATGTCCCGATTTTGCAGGTAATTTTGAGCGGTGGACCGGAGGAGCAATGGCGATCGGATACGCGAGGATTGTCTCCGCGAGATACGGCCATGAATGTGGCATTACCAGAGGTTGATGGTCGTATTATTACTCGAACGATTTCGTTTAAAGGAGTACAAACCAAGCATCCTATTTTACAAACTGATGTGATGGGATATAAATCTGTGGGCGATCGGGTGAAGTTTGTTTGTGACCTCGCGGCGAATTGGGTGAAGTTGCGGAGAGCTGAGGTTGCCGATCGTAAAGTGTCGCTGATTTTAGCCAATTATCCAAACCGTGATGGACGACTTGCAAATGGTGTCGGGTTGGATACACCGCAGAGTTGTGTGGAGATATTACGATCGCTTAAAGCGTCTGGCTATACGGTTTCTGATATTCCTGAAGATGGCGATCAATTGATTCAGTGGCTGACCAAAGGAATTACTAATGATCCTGAAGGACAAGGAATTAGACCCATATTGCAAACGCTAGAGCGATCGAAATACACAACTTATTTTGAAACATTACCGCAAGACGTTCGGGATGCGATGGATAGACGGTGGAGTTCTCATGACTCGTCTGATTTCCCAATTTCAGGCATTCAACTTGGGAATATTTTCGTCGGCATTCAACCCTCGCGGGGCTACGATCGTGACCCATCCCTCAACTATCACGCGCCCGATCTCGAACCAACCCATGAATACTTGGCGTTTTACCATTGGGTTCGATCGGTATTCAATAGTCACGCTGTGGTTCATGTTGGAAAACATGGAAATTTAGAATGGTTGCCGGGTAAAAGTGTCGCGCTTTCTGAAGGCTGTTTTCCTGAAGTTGCACTCGGTCCAATGCCGCATCTGTATCCCTTTATTGTGAATGATCCCGGTGAAGGATCTCAAGCCAAACGCCGATCGCAGGCTGTTATTTTAGATCATTTAACGCCGCCGATGACACGCGCTGAATTGTATGGAGATTTGCAGGATTTGGAAAATCTAGTTGATGAATATTACGAAGCGATGAATCTCGATCCCTCCCGTCTTAAGGCGTTGCGGGAGAAGATTATTTGTTTATTAGAAGTGACTCAGCTCAATCAAGATTTAGGGTTGCAATTGACAGCAGATGAATTACGATCGCGCTTTGAAAATACGGTTATGACTGGGTTAGACCGATCGCTCTGTGAACTAAAAGAAGCCCAAATTCGCGACGGACTTCATATACTAGGTCAATGTCCAACGGAGAATCAATTGCGTGACTTAGTGATTGCGATCGCTCGGTATCCACAAGCCGGACGAATTGGATTGTCAAGGGCGATCGCCGAGGATTTAGGATTTGATTTTGATCCCCTCATGGCTGATCCTGCGGACAAATTAGAGGGTGAATTTCGGACAGTAGGCGCTGCGATTGAGCATATTGAAGAAGTTGCGATCGGTTTGGTTGCACAATTAATTCGATCCCCCCTAGCCCCCCTTGATAAGGGGGGGACCGGAGATAGGAGAAATTCGCAAATTGATCTTAAATTACAACCCAATACTCCAAACTCCATCTTAGTCCCCCTTACTAAGGGGGATTTGGGGGGATCCTCCGGCACCGAACTTGATTGGATTGAAAAAACCCTGCTACCCAACCTCTACAAAACCACCAACGAACTCACCAATCTCCTTAAAGCCCTCAACGGCGACTACATCCCCGCTGGACCCTCTGGCGCACCCACAAGGGGCCGACCTGAAGTTCTCCCTACAGGCCGCAACTTTTATTCTGTAGACATTCGCGCCGTCCCCACCGAAAGCGCATGGGATGTGGGTCGTAACGCTGCCGAAACCCTAGTTGAACGGTACACCCAAGAAAATGGCGAATACCCAAAAACCCTCGGACTCTCCATTTGGGGCACCTCCACCATGCGAACGGGCGGCGATGATCTGGCTCAAGCCTTGGCACTCATGGGCGTAAAACCTGTGTGGGATGGCGGTTCACGTCGGGTTGTAGACTTTGAAATTTTGCCCATCAAAACCCTCGGTCGTCCCCGTGTCGATGTCACGTTGCGTATTTCTGGCTTCTTCCGCGATGCATTCCCAAATCTAATTGAACTCTTTGATCAAGCGGTCGCACTAGTTTCTAGTTTGAATGAATCAGCCCAAGACAATCCGATCGCCGCCAGTGTGATTCAAGAAGCTCAAGCTTGGACTGAAACAGGTCTTGATCCATCGGAAGCATTAGCCCGATCGCGTTATCGAGTGTTTGGGGCAAAACCGGGAGCCTATGGGGCGGGATTGCAGGGTTTAATTGAATCGCAAAATTGGGAAAACTCTGGAGATTTAGCTCGCGCTTATTTGAATTGGAGTAGTTACGCCTACACTAGCAAAGGCGGCGAATCTGCACCCGAAGCCTTTGAATCGAGAATGCAGGGATTGCAGGTTGTATTGCAAAATCAAGATAATCGTGAGCATGATTTACTTGATTCTGATGATTATTATCAATTCCAAGGCGGAATGGTGGCGGCAGTCAAAACGCTTTCAAATCAAACCCCAACGACTTACTTTGGAGACAATTCAAATACAGCCAATCCCAAAGTCCGATCGCTCACCGAAGAAATCTCAAAAGTATACCGATCGCGGGTCATTAACCCCAAATGGATCGACGGCGTAATGCGTCATGGCTACAAAGGCGCATTTGAACTATCGGCAACGGTAGACTTTCTATTTGGATATAGCGCGACTACAGGCGTAGTCCCGGATCATATGTATGCAGGCATCGCCGAAGCATATTTACTGGATGAAACCGTTCAAGCCTTCTTACAAAAGAGCAATGTCTGGGCAGCGCGAGATATGGCTGAGCGATTACTGGAAGCTCATCAGCGAAAGCTTTGGAAGAATGCAGATCCCAATATTTTAGAGAAATTACAAACGATCGCCCTAACCGCAGAAGGTGAAATTGAGAAAACCTTAATTCCCTAAATCACTCACGTTAAAACTTCCGTTATTCCACAACCCCAATTATTTAATAGTTTTAATTATTTAACTATTCCCCCTTAGCAAAAAGACTTTAGGGGGATTCTTCCAAATCTAACTCGCAGCCCCTCCCGAATTAAACCAATCCACCCGTCTCGTCAAGAACATTACCACCGCCAAGAATATAAACAACCCCACCGAACCTAATAGTAAGGAGTAGTCTTGACTCGCTAATACCACATACAAATAACTATACAAACAGACCTGCATCACACCCACAATACCGCCCCGTCGTTTTTCGCCCAATGCCGACATCGTGTAGCCCGTGATCAGAACGACAATTGATAAACTAGCGACAATATAGGCATAGTAGAACCCCAAATGTTCAGATAGTGCCAACTGCAACAAATAAAATAAACACATTGCCACCCCGACTAGAAGATATTGCAAGGGATGAATTCGGACTCCCGCCATCACTTCAAATAGCCAAAGTACTGCAAAGGTCAAAACGACAAACAAGAAATTATACTTAATGCTGCGCTCCGCCATATGGTAATTATCCACAGGTGAAAATAGATTGACCCCGAAGCGAGATTGGTATAGATCATTGTCTGATGCGGGACTATCATCATTCCATTGTTGTGGAAAATTGCGACCCAAGAATGGAATCTGCCATTTTGCTTCAAACTCTTTCTCACTAATTTTTGGTTTCTCCGGTAGCCATCCGCCTTGGAAACTTGGATTCCCCCAATTTGCTTTTAGATTTACCTTTGTAAACTCACCCATAGGCACAAAATATAAACTTTCACTGCCCCGAATTTCCATAGGAATTAAAAAATCATAGGACTTTTTTTCACCCATTTGAGACAGCCGCGCATGAATTCCCGCTGTACTGGAAGTACTGGTCGCTAAGGGGCTATCCCAACTGCTATTAGTCTTCAGAGGTAACGAGTTAATTGGCAAGCTTGGGTTGCCGACCTTGAATTTACCTAATCCCGGATTAAATGGAATTTTTGTCTTATTCCACTGGAGATTCACTTGATTACTAATAGCCCGCGTGTCAGAAATCTGAACGACCAACTCCGATCGGTCCCACAAAATATCGTCTTGCTTCACAGCCCAAGTCGTGAAATCTAAGGGTTCAAAATTACCTTTCATCTCCAATTTCAAGGTATAAACCGGAACCTGAAACAGTCCACGTTTACGAATATCAGTTTCCATATTGCCGTTAATTTCTAAATCTTTCGGTAGAAATGTGGCGATTTTTTGTTCCGATTTTGGCTTCTCGGCAGTGCCCGATCGCTTAATATAGGGCACCATCAAGCGGGGTCCGACGAGGATTTGTTCTTTGCCCCATTTCCCCGTGACATCTTGAATGGCCGTCTGTCGTAAGTTTTGTCGTTCGCTAATAATACCGAAGAGCATAACCGTAGGGATTTGTAAGATTAATACCAAAAAGCCAATTACTAAGAGTCGTGTAAATTGTGAATTCATTAACCGATCGATCGGATTTGGCGTTGGGCTGCTGCTAGGCGGAGACATCATAGATAAACCGTAAAAAGTGTGCTGGAGACAAAAATAACCGATATTTCGCTGACTTCAAGTCCAAACCGACAGATTCCGGAAATACCTACTTATGCGATGCTTCAAACTACGATCGTTTCAAACCGCGATCGTTCTTTTTTTGTTATCCTCAATGAATCTAAATATCTTCACCACCAATCCATGCTTCATTCCGACTTTCAGCACCGCCGCAGTCAACTGCTTTCAAAAATTTCGGGCGGTACAGCAATTTTTCGAGCGGCTCCTTATGCTGTCATGCACAATGATGTCGAATACAATTTCCGTCAAGACAGCGCATTTTATTACCTAACTGGATTCAACGAAAGTAATGCTGTTGCCGTGTTTGCACCCCATCATGATGAACATCAATATATCTTATTTGTTCAACCTAAAGATCGGGCTAAGGAAACTTGGAGTGGTCGTCGGGTGGGCGTTGATGCAGCTAAAGAGTATTACGGTGCAGATATTGTTTATCCGATCGCAGAACTCAATGAACATTTGCCTAAGTATTTAGAAAAAGCAGATAAACTTTACTATCATTTCGGCATTGATGAAGTATTTAATACCCAAATTCTTAAGCAGTATCAAATTGGCATTCGTCAGCACGATCGTAAAGGCACGGGAGCATTGAGCATTGAAGATCCCATGACGGTGATGAATGAATTACGGTTACACAAAAGTGATTATGAATTGAGTTTAATTCGTAAAGCGGTCGAAATTGCAGCCGAGGCCCATAATCTTGCGATCGAAAAACGTAAGCCAGGATTGTATGAATATGAATTACAGGCCGAACTAGAAATGCTCTTTCGACGAAATGGCGGTATGGGTCCAGCCTATCCCTCTATTGTGGCTTCTGGTCCAAATTCTTGCATTCTGCACTACGTCGAAAACGATCGTCAAATGCAAGACAATGACTTGCTGTTAATTGATGCAGGTTGCTCGTTTAATTATTACAACTCTGACATCACTCGGACCTATCCCGTGGGTAACAAATTCACCCCAGAACAGCGGATTTTGTATGAACTTGTTCTAAAAGCTCAGCTCGCCGCCATCGAAAAAATTAAACCGGGCAATCCTTGGAATGAGTTTCATGATGCTGCGGTACGAGTCATTACAGAAGGGCTAATAGAATTGGGATTAATTGTCGGTGAAATCGATGAAGTGATTAAAGAAGAGAAATATAAACCATTCTTTATGCACGGTACCGGACATTGGCTTGGGTTAGATGTTCATGATGTCGGCGGTCGCAAAACGGGAGATCTCTGGCATACTTTCGCTCCCAATCAAGTGATCACGGCTGAACCTGGTATTTATATCGGGTCTGACTTTGAACCGCTGGACGGTCAACCCGCTATTCCCGATCGGTGGTTGGGCATTGGCATTCGGATTGAAGATGACATTCTAGTAACAAGTGACGGTAACGAAGTCTTGACGGCAGCAGTTCCTAAAACAATTGAAGCTCTAGAACGCATTTAGTTCAATTCATCAAACTATCCAATCTAGCTGTGAGATTTGAACTGAGGTTTGAACTATGAACTGAAAATGGCATCCCTAGTTGTAATTTAGGATGCCATTTTTGATTTAAGCTAAGGTGCCGATCGGAATAGTTTCATTAACCCTTTCTATTCACGCCGTTCACGGGATTTGTAGAATTTCAGGTTGTTCCAGCAGACTTGGCTTTACGTGGATTCTCGGCTCGGTGTTTTGCTATTAGTGCCTTTTGTTCAGGAGTGTAGACGGCATCTTGTTGAGCTTTAGCCGATTCACGGATTTTTTTCAGTTGAGCTTTTTGTTCTGTTGTTAGCCCAAGTCGCTCCCAACCGCCTCGCTTACCGCCTTGAGCGCTCGATGCCTTGATGGTCTTGAGTTGAGTTTTTTGAGCGTCAGTTAAAACAGCATCCATTTGAGCGCGGCTTTGAGCACCGATTTCTTTAAGCTGTGCTTTTTGGCTCGCCGTTAGGTTGAGTCGTGTTTTAAATTGCTCCCACTGCGCAGATCGCTCCATCCGATTACCTGTCGGAACTGCCTGGGCATTAGAATAGGCTATAAATAGAGGCGCAACTATAAGCATTGCACCTGTAACGATTGAGAAGAATTTACGTGACACCATAGAAGACTCTTTAGAACTGTGTGGTTTTTTCTATTCTACATTCCTATCTTAGATTGAACACAATGTTCTGCCATGGGCGAAATGTCCCAATTGTATTAATACTTCATATAGGACTATGGTCCTAAGGTTCAATTTTTATAGTTTAGATCGTGAACTTAATGGATAAGGACGATCGTAAGAACCTCCCTATTTCCAAGACTTATCCATCAAATTTGCAAGTTTGTAAACAATTCTCGCACCCACATTTCCGTCCCATTCTGCATTCCCCACTTCACACAGATCGTAGCCAATAATTTTGCGTCCACTCTTTACTACTTCCCGAAACAGACAATAGGTTTGCTCTAGCTCCAAGCCACCGGGAACCGGAGTTCCAGTATTAGGACAAAGCTTCGGATCAAGACCATCAATGTCGAAACTAATATAAACATTTTGGGGCAATGGGGCAATGATCTCACGACAAATTTCAATCCAAGATTTGCCTGAATACAATTGTTGCTGAAGGGCTGAATCATAATGAGCAATGACCCGATCGTTGCTACCATTGATTAAATTCACCTCATCTTGGCAAATATCTCGCAGTCCGACTTGAATCAGTCTTGTAATTTGGGGGATTTCCAAGGCATTGAACATAATGGACGCATGAGAATACTTAAAGCCCTCGTAGCCGTTGCGTAAATCAGCATGGGCATCGATATGCAAAATACCGAAATTATCATACTGTTCAGCCAACGCTCGGAAACACCCTAGCGGCGCACTGTGGTCGCCGCCAATAACTGCCACCCGCTTACCCTGTTGCAACGCTGCCCGGGTCCGATCGTACAACCAAACATTTACGCGTTCACAAACTTGATTGATTTCTGCTAAAACCTGAGTTAAATCAGGCAGTTCACTCAGCGTTCTTCCCTGTTCTAGTCGTTCAATAACTTTCGCGGCTTGCGATCGGTAATAAACATTTTTATCTAGAATATCTTGGGGAATTTCTGCCATAAAAATACCTTGTTTCCACCCCTCAGGATTGTCAAAATCAAACAAATCCAATTGGGGAGATGCCGCTAAAACCTGGGCTGGACCATGAGCTGTTCCGGCCCGATAGGAGACCGTGACTTCCCAAGGCACTCCAAACACAATCAGATTTGCAGAATCATAATCAAACGGCAATCCATAGAGGTTTCCATTTACTTGCCCAATGCCACTGGGGTCATAATCATTTAATTGACTTGTCATAAAACCTCTATGGATTAATTTCTATTGATTATTGTCAATGTATTCTTTACTGATTAATCATCTTACGAATGTAGGTCGGTAAGCTAAACGCCGCGCTGTGAACATCTTCATTGTAGTAACGTAACCCGTGTTCTTTTGCAAATGCCGCGGATTTCGCCGCATCGAATTGTTTCAAAGGATGCGGACCATCTTTAGAACAATAAGTTAAGCTCCACAATCCCGTTGGATAGGTTGGGATGAACACCAAGTAACAATGTACTTGATCCCCGCCAAACACTGATTTCAAACAGGGATTCAGTTCAGTGAATGCTTTGGGATTGAATGATGGAGATTCGCTTTGGACAGTAACAACGCCGCCGGGGCGAAGAATTCGATGAACATCTTCGTAGAATGACTTTGTAAATAATCCTTCTGATGGACCAACCGGATCAGATGAATCAATAATTACTAAGTCATAGGATGAATCCGCGGCATCACTGACAAACTTAATTCCATCATCAATCAATAGCGTCAATTTAGGATTGTCAAATGCTGACGAGATAGTCGGTAAAAATAATTTAGAGGCTCGTACAACCGCTTCATCAATTTCGACCATCACCACTTTTTCAACGCTAGAATGGCGCATCAGTTCACGAATTGTTCCACCGTCCCCCGCACCAATGACTAGTACATCCTTAATTCCCGGATGAGTCAACATCGGCACATGGGTGATCATCTCGTGATAGGCCGCTTCGTCCCATTCGGTACACATCACCATGCTATCGATCGTCAGCATTTTCCCGCAGCTATGGGTATCAAATACTTCAACGGTCTGATACGGTGACTGTTCTTGAAAAAGACGATCGCCCTTAAACCGAATCGACAGTGCAAGTTCGCCATTACTATCAGTTAGCCATTCATTAGGCGGGGTTTGGGGGGATGCAGGCTGATCAGGATGGGGCATATTAGGGTCGTCGCTTCTAGTGAAATAAAATACCAACATTTAAGCATACGATGTCAGTGACCCGGACTCAAGATGCCTCGACGACAAAAAATCGCGGTATTCCATGCTTTAGTCCAAATCGTCTTCTGTTTGATTCAGTTCTAGAATCAGACCCGCTGAATTGATTTCAGTTTGGGGATGGTCTAAAACATAGGCTTTTAACCGATCGCTCAATGCCACCCACTGCGACAAACTCAATTGCTCAGCGCGGGATTGGCCGCTTTCACCCAGTGTTTCGAGTAGCTGGCTTAGTTCTTCCGTATCAATAATGCTTTTCAGATTGTTTCGCATCATCTTACGTCGGCTAGAAAAGCCCATTTTCAAAATCCGCTCCAAATACAGTGGATCTTGCGCTGGTATTGGAATAGGTCTGGGTTTAATCCGAATCACCGCTGAGTCAACCTTAGGCGCTGGCACAAATGATTTCGCTGGAACATCAAACAAGAATTCACAATCAGCTAAATATTGAACTCGAATAGACAATGCGCCATAATTCGAGTTATTTGCTCTCGCACAAAGCCTCAACGCCACTTCTTTTTGAACCAATAGAACAATTGAGTCAAAGGGATTTGGGTTGGGATTCGAAATCGTCCCAAGCAGCTTTTCGAGAATTGGTCCCGTAATGTTGTAGGGAATGTTTGCAACGACTTTTCTAGGGTTTCTAAATACTGGCAGCGTTTCCAGCATACTAGGCAAATCCATTGTTAAAAAGTCGCCTTGAAGCAGCAGAAATTTCTCAACTTTCCCTAATGATTTTGTCAGCCGTTCGCACAGGTTCCGATCGACCTCAACCCCAATCACAGAATCGGCTCCATCCAGTAAAGGGCGAGTTAAAATTCCAGTCCCTGGTCCAATTTCCAAGACCCGATCGCCCGCCTGCAACTCAGCCGCTAATACAATTTTAGCGAGTGCTTTTTCACTTCTAAGCCAATGTTGGCCAAACTGTTTTTTTGTTTTGATCACGGGTTTATTTTGGTCACGATTAGTGTGATTTATCCTGGATTTGGTGTGTTTGTCGCGTCGTCATGTTCATAGGCCGTTCAACTAACAGCTCATTAATACAGCCCCAGCACTTCACCATGACCCGCAATAATTTCACCAATTCGATAGCTGGGTAATCCTTGCGCCTTAAAAAAATCTAACGTTGCAGTCGTATCATCTGGCGGCACAATCACAACCATTCCAATCCCCATATTAAAAGTATTAAACATCGCTTCCGCATTGACATCTCCGACCTCAGCGAGCCACTGGAAAATCGGCAAAATATCCCAAGATGTTGGATCCACTTGTACCGATCGTCCCGCCCCTAAACACCGAGGCAAATTCTCAGGCAATCCGCCGCCCGTAATGTGAGCCATCCCTTTAATGTTTAGAGTGGTTTTTAGGGCAGCCAGTATGGGTTTGACGTAGAGCTGTGTGGGAGTCAGTAGAACATCGCCCAAACTTGCACCGCCCAGACCCGCAGGCCGATCGGTCCAGTCAAACCCGCCATCGCTAATAATTTTACGGACCAAACTAAAGCCATTGCTATGCACACCGCTACTAGCTAGGGCGATCGCCACATCTCCCACCTGAATTTTTTCTGGATCCAGAATCTTACTTTTTTCTACAATCCCAACACAAAATCCAGCTAAATCATATTCCCCAACTTGATAAAATCCTGGCATTTCTGCCGTCTCACCGCCCAAAAGTGCCGCGCCCGAAAGCTCACAGCCCTTAGCAATGCCTTCGACTACCTGAGCTAACTGCTCCGGTTCAAGCTGCCCCGTAGCCAGATAATCCAGAAAAAACAACGGCTCAGCACCGCAACACAGCACATCATTCACACACATTGCCACCAGATCAATGCCCACGGTATCGTGCCGATCGAGCTGATGAGCCAATTTTAATTTGGTGCCCACCCCGTCAGTTCCAGAGACTAATACAGGCTCGTGATACCCCGTCCGTAGACTAAACATTCCGCCAAAGCCGCCTAGTTTACCCAAGACTTCAGGTCGGTATGTTTTTTCAACGGTCTGGGTGATGCGCTTAACAAAATCTCGTCCTGCTTCGACATCCACTCCGGCTGACTTGTAGTCCATGGTTTGGCAACTGTCCATTTTTGTGCGCTAGCTATTGTACTGTGCTTGTCGCCCTCTCATTCAAATAAAAGTCGATAGCTCAATCGACCATGCTTCAAACTTGTAGGTTTTACTGTAAACTTCTGATGAAGTTGAAGCAGTTTTTTTTAGATTTAATTGACTAAATGCGTTGGCTAGCCTAGTCTTCAGAGCACAATGCTTTGTGAGGATACGATGAAGTTTTGTCGGTTGTGCCTCTCCACTGGATACGCAAGTTCAAAACTTCGTGCTAGTCTTGGGCAGTTCCGAACTCAGAGAATGAACGTGGATTGGGTACGACTGTGGGATTTGCAATTTATTTTTCGGCAATGACCTTCGGTGGATGGTTCTAGTAGCTTTGATTTAAAGTGTTCTAGGGTTAAGCCGTCTGACCGCGTATGCCAGTCCCAAGTGCTTCTTCACACTAAGGACAGTATGAATAACTCAATTTCTGGTGGTTTAGTCTTAATTGCGACTTTGTTTTCAATTACTGCTGTTACCACACAACCCCAAGTTGGTCTTGCGCAAGCCGCACCAACTCCCCAGCCTGACAGCAATGAGCAACTCAAGATGGGTGATCAGCCATCAATGTCAGAGCAGGCTCAGGATAAAATAATTGCGAAGGTTCACACCTACGTTAATGCTGGAGTTCAAACTGCAACGGTTTACGTTCGCAATATTCCAGTTCTCAACTTCACGATGCCTCAAGGCTCTGCAACCGATGAGACCAAACTAGGCATCCAGCAAAGCCCTCGCGTAATTCAGAAATCGAAAGCTATTTCTAGTGAGATCTCAGAATTCACTGATGGCGCTTCTTCTAAAAATTCTGAGGCTGCTATATCGACGGATCCTACAGCGCGGGCTAGTGCGATCGCAGCAAAAATAAATCAGCTTCACCGTATGGGTGTTGATGCAAAGAAGATCTCTGTCTCTTGGAAGTCTGACGAAACTGAGCGATACACGGTCAAGGTCGATGGTGATGAGATTGTTGTGATTGACTCTCAGACCCTATCTCCAGATACCAGCAAAAATCTAGAACGTGATGCCCTGCAAGTGACAAACCGCTTGCGTCGTCTTTTAGGTGATGCGTCTCCCATGAGTCAAGTGGAAGGTAAACCAAAGAATGCGATCGTCTCCACGACGTTAATTCCCTTTGGTACGGTATTGTCGTCGGTTCAAGGGATGGCCTCCTGGTATGGTCCGGGTTTTGATGGAAACTACACGGCGAACGGTGAAGTGTTCAACCAAGAGGCAATGACCGCCGCTCATCCTTCGTTGCCTATGGGAACTCGGGTTCGGGTGACAAATTTGGATACGGGTCGTATGGTGCTAGTCCGAATTAACGATCGTGGTCCTTACCATGGTGGTCGTATTTTGGATCTTTCGGCGGGCGCGGCGCGTGTCATTGGCGTAACGGATTCGGGCGTTGCTCCAATTCGTTTGGACGTGATGGGTCGTTAGTTTTATTCTTTGACAACTTTTCTGATGATGTGTGGCTGACCCGTTCCCCTTCGTCAAAATAAAAACGGGCCTGAATCGGAACTTTAGAATATGTCGGCTTAGAAGATTTTCTGGGCCGATTTTTTGTGAGCTTATTTGTTAATATCACTTTGCCGTCGGGAATCGCGCTGGAATCGTTAAGCCTCGTAGCGATCGGCCCAATTCTGTTGCGGTTAAATTCTTAGACTGGATTAATATACAAAAGTTTCCGAGACCTGTTGGATCAATTAATTGATGGAGTGCGGTCCGCGTTTGAAGTCGATCGTTGATTTCTTGGATATTTTGCGTTTCCGTTTGGCTCAAGGCTGCAATCCGATCGCCCAATCCCAACGCCATCAAAAAATAGGCCTGCTGCGTTAGCCCCAATGAAGTCAGACCAAATTCTTCGCCTCGTTGTGCCAATGTTGTGAAGTCAACATGAGCCGTAATGTCCTGCAATCCCACATTTACATAGGGATTCGAGTTAGCTTGATGTTGGCAATAGCATTGAAGCGTACCGCCCGATCGACGAGAATTGTAATAACGATCGGCGCTATAGCCATAATCTATCGTTAAAACATAACCATGATGAAGTTTACCGGTCAGTGTTTGGATCCAGTCGATCGCATTCAAATTTACTTCAGTTCGATAGCCATTGGGGTAATCCTTAAAATCAATGCCCAAGCGATCGAAATAGTGTTGTAGTTTTGGCGTTGAAAGCGTGCCGAGCTGTTCCGTTAGCCGATCGTCCTCAAGGCTAACATAGACTTCTTGAAGTACTTGGTCTTGCCACACCACTTGATGCACCGGAAACGCATCGACTAATTCATTGGAAATAAAGCAACCTTGTATCGACTCTGGCTCAATAGTTTCCCAATCTCGCCACTGAATAATTGCCCCCCAGCTTGTAAGGTGATGGCGTTGGGCAAGTCTGAGGGATTGCGATCGTTCAATAATGCTGTAGGTCAGAATTTGAAATAGCTCTGGGCAGAGTTGGGCGATCGCCTGAAGAATATCTGCCGCTAGAATTCCTTGCCCTGCGCCCATTTCAACCAGTTCAAAGGCGATCGGTTGCCCCATAATTTCCCAGCAATCAATAACTTGACGGGCAAGGCATTCTCCAAATAGCGGACTCAAGTGAGGGGAGGTATAAAAATCACCGCGTGCCCCAATATTTACAGCCCGATTTGAATAATACCCCTTGGCTGGATGGTAAAGTGCTAACCCCATAAATTCAACAAACGGCATCATCAGTCGATCGCCTAACGCCTCCTGTATCCATTTCAATTGATTAGTCATCTTCACCTCAACTCCCCATAGAAATGACGTAGACAACAATCTGCCCACGCCATAAAGATATTCAAACTCAAAGCTTCAAAACAACTAATTTATAAGTTGGATGACAAATTCAATAACAGTTTCATGAGCAACTAAAGAATTGAATCCATGAAGTTGAGTATTAGCTATACGAGTGCAGGTTCAACAGCTTTTACTTTTTTCGCAAAGCTTGCTGAGTCAAACTCAACCATAAACTCAGAGTCAGGCTTGGTATTGCGAAGAACCTTTATGTAAGCATCTGCATCGTTGCGGCGGCGAAAACGGCTGACTGGGTTACGAAGGGTTTCGGATTCAACTAGATAGACGATCCAAGGAGTCAATTGTGCTTGATATTGCATAAGATAATCACCGATTGTAAAGGTATGGTTAGACTAAAATTCGCGGGAGAAGGAACGACGAGACCAACTGATTTAAGTTAGTCAATATCTTATGAAGCCTTAGACTCACGTCTTAACCTGAACTTACACGAAGTACTTTTGAGAGTTCTATGTAAAGTACAGGCAAAGCATTTTGATATTTCAACAGGAAAGCTTGAGAGGACAGAAAAACAATGATTTAAATAGTGCTATGGATCTGTGATGAATCCGTATCTTCAAAATATGGTTCACAGAAAACTGTGTAAAGCCAGAGAACATTAAGAATTAGTAACTTGTAGGTGTGAAGCAATAACTCCAGATTATTGCACTCATGTCTCTCTTGAAGTATTTAAAACATTGATTCAACTATTGACTTAATCAGTGCTGAGTTCGATTAAATCTTAGTCTAGCGGTTTATGCAAGGAGTGCGTCTGTACTAACTCATTAATTGCGAGATAATTCTGTTCTTTCTTAGACTGGCTTTGCATTTGATTTGCAAAATACACTGTGGGGATCGCCTATCCTCGTTAGATGAAGCTCAAAATATTGCAAAGGTTAAGCTTTTCGGTATATTTCTGATTATCCATTAAAACATCGGTCTCTAGGCAATTAGACCGATGTTTTAATCTGCGAGATTTCGATCGTTAATGTTGATGATCGATCTTAACAATCAACATTAACGATCGACGGAACCCATCACTACATCTACGCTACCCAAGGTAATGAATAAGTCGGCGACCTTTAGACCTTGAACCATCTTGGGGAAGGCTTGCAGGTTATTGAAGTCACCGGGACGAATTTTTAAACGCCAAGGATACATATTGTCATCGCCCATGATGAAAATCCCCATTTCACCGCGTCCGGCTTCGAGACGAACGTAATGTTCTCCCTTAGGAATTTTAAAGGTGGGCGCAATTTTCTTGGAGATATATTGGAACTCCGGCGCATCCCACGCAGATTTTGGACCTGCCATCATTCGTTGTGCTTCCAGATTTTCATACGCACCACCGGGGATAGCGGCGATCGCCTGCTGAATGATTTTGGTAGACTCACGCATCTCCTGAATCCGAACGGTATAGCGCGCTAAACAATCGCCCTCCGTGGCCCAAGCCACATCCCAATCAAAATCGTCGTAGCATTCATAATGATCGACCTTACGCAAATCCCACTTCACGCCAGACGCTCGAAGCATTGGACCAGAACAGCTATAGTTAATCGCGTCTTCACGGGACAACACGCCCACGCCTTCAAGACGACGACGGAAAATCGGATTGTTGGTGATTAGTTTTTCGTATTCATCCAATGCTGGAATGAAATAGTTACAAAAATCGGCACACTTTTCAAACCAGCCGTAGGGAAGGTCTGCCGCCACACCGCCAACTCGGAAATAGTTATTGTTAACCATCCGGTAGCCCGTTGCCGCTTCAAACAAATCGAGAATCATTTCCCGTTCGCGCAACGTATAGAAAAACGGGGTCGCGCCGCCAAGGTCTGTAATAAACGGCCCAAGCCAGAGTAGATGATTCACAAGTCGGCAGAGTTCGAGCATGATCACCCGAATGTAACTGGCCCGCCGAGGGACTGGAATTCCCGCGAGTTTTTCAACAGCGTTGACAGTGATGGCTTCGTTGTACATGCCGCCGTAGTAGTCCCAACGACTGGTGTAGGGCACGTACATGATCGTCGTCCGGTTTTCGGCAATTTTTTCCATCCCACGATGGAGGTAGCCCAACACAGGCTCACAATCGATTACATTTTCGCCATCCAACGTGACGACTAACCGAAAGCATCCGTGAGTAGCCGGATGATGTGGCCCCATATTGATGACCATGGGTTCGGTCTTGGTTTCGATCATTGGCATGACTGGTCTTCTCCCCTTCGATCGGTTGTTCGCTAGTTACATAATTATACGATTAGGCGAGGTGAAAGTGGCATTGGATCGATCGAGGTCCGGCATTGGTTGTGACCTTGGGATCAACGGATAGTGAGCTTCCCATGATGCTCAATAATTCTCGCGCTAACAAAAGCCGAAATGATGAACTGAATTCCATGCTGAGTTCCGATCGTTCACCTGCTGCGATCGTGGGTAATTGAGGTAAGGCGGCATTGGGATTAGTCAACACCTCTAAGGTCTCTTGCCATTGGTCTTCGGGTAATTCATCTTGTAATGTGAGCGTCACTTGTTTGCCTTCAGTGCTGAGAGAAAGAATAATATGTCCTTCGTCCATGGCGGCGATCGATCGGCTTACAAGAATGGTGAGCGCTTGTTGTAGATAGGTTGGATCAGCTTGGATTAAAATTTCGTCGTCTAGCATCGGGATCTGAAGCCGCAGATTGCGATTGGCGGCGAGATGACGGGTCATGAAATAGACTTCTTGCAACACAATGGCTAGATCAACTTCTGTGTTAACAATGTCGAGGCTACCGGACTGAAGTTTTGAAATTTTTAGGACTTCATCTAATAAGCCAATAAATTTGAGTGCGGCATCATGGGCAAAGCCGACGTATTCTTTTTCTTCTTCAACGTCGTCACAAAGTCCAGCTTGGATCATTTGCAGGCTGCTGATTAGGGCATTTAGGGGCGATCGTAATTCGTGGGAAGTTCTCGATAGGAAACTGCCTTTAAATTGTGCCAAATCTAGGGCTGAATAGTAGGCGGTTCGGTGGTCGATCGGGTCAATCGGATTGGGCGGCGGATTTGGTGAGACGATGTTATTGGGTGAATCTATGAGTGATTTTTTGTCAGGTCGGCCACGCAGGACAATCAACAATAATCCAAGTCCAATTCCAGTTATGGTCGAAAACCAATCCATAGATCCTCAGTTAGGGGTGAATGCCAAATATGATTATTTGTGTGATTTAGGGTGAAACGTTGATCGCAGTTCTGTTAAATATTAGCTTGACAAATTTTTGCGGAATTTGATACCAACCAAGGCTTTGATATTAATTCTGATATTAACTGTAGCAGTCCGAAATCATTCGTGAGACCCTAATCTTCTCGCCCCCAAACCCCCAATTCTGGGGGCTATGATTGTTTTTTCTGACTCCCCCAAACTTGGGGGTCGGGGGGCGGATCGCCAGAATCTGACTAATCACTTAGGATTGCTACATGACCGAATCAAATCAAAATTCACCTCAAAACTCAGCCAGTCAGACCCTTCGCCAACTTATGACGAGCCAGAATATCCCTACATTCAAAGCGCTAAGTCTGCGATCGCAGGTCTCCCTGGGAGCAATCAAGCGCCTCCAACAGGGTCACATTTTGACAATGCAGGTCCAGACGGTGGGGAAGATTGCAGGAGTCTTGAGGGTTTCGGTAGATGATTTGGTGCGATCGCTGACCACTGAATCGATCGCAAGTCCACAGACCAACCCATCAAATTCCGAGTTACAGCAGGAGTACGATCGCCTAGCTCAAACCCTGAAACACCAAGAAACAAATCTCCGCGAAGTCTTTCAGCACGAAGCACTCCAAACTTTAGAACCTTGGCTAATTCAATGGTCTGCCGCTGCTCATGCCGCCCAAACCAATCCGCAATTGATGGCGAGTAAATTGTTACCACTGCTGAACCCGATCGATCGGCTGCTCGTTGAATGGGGTGTTAGTACGATCGGAACTATTGGCGAAGAGTGTGACTATGACCCCGTGTTACATCAGGGAATGAATGGTAATTATCAAGTGGGCGATCGGGTCCGGGTTAGATTTTTGGGATACCGCCATCAAAATTCTAATGGGAACTACATCTTGCATCGCGCCAAGGTAATACGACTGGATTCACTCTAATAAATTCACGTTACCCACTAAGCCGTAAATTAAGCCCCCTATCGTTCAGACTTTTCGATACAATAACAACCCTAGGGAAAACTGATTTACACCTATCCGGCATTAAATTATGAGTCAGCGCACGCTTTTCGATAAGGTTTGGGATTTACACACTGTTGGCACACTGCCCTCAGGTCAAACCCAGCTTTTTATCGGACTTCACCTGATTCATGAAGTGACC
>JAYVUU010000053.1:0-13976 GCA_043787635.1 Synechococcales cyanobacterium
CTTGAACTGTCAAGACTTTGTTTTGGTTTAGCTAAAGTGCGTGGACGCTAGTTTAGTCTTTAGCAAAAATGGGGAAGGGCGTAATACCCCAGCGTGCCATTTGGGTAAGAATCCAGACGGCTTCCGATCGACGGGGACAGGTGGATTGCTCCACATAGTATTGGTTGAATCGCACCAATAGTTCTGGCGCTTGATCCTGGTTGCGCTGGAAGGGTTCGATGAAGCCGGGACGGAGCTGGGCAGCGGGTAAATTTAAATACTCTGGTCTGGAAAGCATTTGGACGATTTCTTCGCGGTTCCGCCGATCGTCACAGTACTCACAGGCTTCTATTAACGCTTTGATTAATGCAACGTGAGTCTTAGGATTTTCCTGTGCCCAACTCTCGCGAACGCCCAACACTTTATTCTGATGGCCGTCCCAAATTTCTAAATCGGTCGCGACGACGAAGCCTGTGTTGTCTTTCACCGCAGCACTGTTCCAGGGTTCAGACGCTAAGTATCCGTCAATGAATCCTTTGGAGAGCTGGTTTTTCATTTCCGCCGAACTCATCAGCGACAGAGACAAGTCTTGATCAGGGTCAATGCCACCGGAGGCCAGCCAATATCGCGTTAAGAGGCTGCCCATGGACACATTATCGACTAGACCAAAACTACGGGGCAGATCAGGAGTCGCCTCGATCGCGTTCTTGAATCCTTTTAAGTCCCGAACCCCTTCGTCGTAGAGCTTTTTACTTAAGGTAATCGCGTTACCATTGCGGGCTAGGACCATCGCGGTGACGATCGGTGTGGGTCGCTTACGATCGGCTCCAATGGTCATAGCTAGGGGCATTCCGGCCAAAAGCTGAGCGCAGTCAAGGCGCTGATTCGCGAGACCATCGGCAATCGTCTGCCAGCTCGAATCGGCAATGAGTTCGACTTGGGTTAGACCATGTTTTGCAAAAAAACCTTTTTCCTTTGCCACAATTAGCGGTGCAGCATCAGTGGTGGGCACGTAGCCTAGAGTAACGACCGATTTCTCGACAAAACGAGTGGGGGCGATCGTGGGGACGATCATTTTCTCGACTTCAACCTTGCGTTTACGACGCTTATCGCGCTTTTGTTGGTTGAGGAATCCAATGATTTCGCCTCGATTCACGTAATATTTAGGATCATTCACGACTTCCATCCGCTTCCGAGGCCGCGTGAATTCGACGTTAAGAATTTGACCAATGTGGGCTTCGGGACCATTGGTTAACATAATCACCCGATCGCTGAGCAATAGGGCTTCATCAACATCGTGTGTCACCATCACACAAGTGGTTTTGTATTCTTCACAAATGGCCATCAGTTGCTCTTGCAAATTCCCACGAGTCAAGGCATCCAGTGCCCCAAAGGGTTCATCAAGCAACAGAACCTTAGGCCGGATCGCCAATGCACGAGCGATCGCAGTGCGCTGTTTCATACCGCCAGAAAGTTGGCTTGGTCGCTTGTCCGCCGCCGCTCGGAGTCCGACCAAATCAATATGCTTTTCGATAATTTCTTTGCGCTCGTCAGCGGGTAAATCAGTCATCACCTTGTCCACTGCTAGAGCAATGTTTTGACGCACCGTCAGCCATGGAAGCAATGAATAGTTTTGAAAAACCATCATCCGATCGGGACCGGGAGCGGTGATTTGTTTGCCGGAAAGTACGACTCCGCCAATACTAGCCTGTTCAAATCCCGCAATAATATTCAGTAATGTGGACTTCCCGCAGCCGGAATGACCAATCAAGGAAACAAACTCACCTTGATTAATTTTAAGATCCACATTTCGCAATGCGACATATTCACCGCCATTCTTAAGGGGATAGATCTTATCGATATGATCGATGTCTACTAAGATACTCATAATTTGTATTTCCGGGGTTAGGGTACTTATATTTTGGGAAACTTTAGGGATATTTGACAATTTTTTCGCGATCTAATGACGCTCGATCCCCCTAGCCCCCTCAAACAGGGAGAACAAGAGCAATCCTTATTTCATAGTCCCCCTTGAAAAGGGGGATTTAGGGGGATCGAGTCTAGCAGGCTACGGTTTTCGGACCTGTACACACAGCAGATTTGCAGGGGAGATTTATTGCTTTCAACTATTCAGCAACAACCAATGAACCTAACCAGCCAACAATCCGATCGAGAACTAAACCGACTAAACCAACGCTAAACACAGCGAGTACAATTTTGCTGATGCTGTCATCAAGCATAGAGGTGTATTCATTCCAAATATAAGCACCAATCCCACCCGCACCTGTGGAGAGCATTTCAGCCGCCACAATAGCAAGCCAAGCCAAACCAATACCAATCCGTAATCCAGTGAAAATATAAGGAACAGTTGAAGGAATCAGAATACTGAGTAGAAAGTCTTTACCTGAAAGTTTTAGGACTTTCGCAACGTTGGTATAGTCTTTCGGAATTTGTTGAACTCCGACAGCAGTATTAATGATAATTGGCCAAATCGCGGTGATGAAAATCAGAAATATTCCAGCATTTTCCGCAGGTTTTGGCGTTTGTAAAAATAGAATAGTAGAAATCGGCAACCAAGCCAAAGGCGGTACGGTTCGCAGAATTTGAATCAGTGGATCAAAGCCATCTCGCAAAAATTTGTTAACCCCGATCGTAACTCCGATCGCAATTCCCAAAACCGCCGCTGCAACATATCCAATTCCAACTCGGGTCAAGCTGTTGAGAAGCTGCATCCAAATGCCATTTTCCGAAAATCCACCCGTAATGGTGCCAACGGTTTGACTAATAACTTTGATCGGTCCTGGCATCTTTGAATCAGCACCAGAACAGAGTAACTGCCAAAGCAGAAGTGTCGCGGAACTGCAAACAACAGGTGGGATTAAACTTTGGAAAATCTCGATCGCTTTTTCAGCGGTGGGGGTTGCGGGACGGACAGAAGCTGTGACCATGGTGGAATTACCTTTAGGGTTAAGAATTAAGAGATCCACCCAGCTCCTTTGGTAAGAAAGAACCGGATGGGGCGAATATTTGGCATCAGTTCAATGCGTTACAACATTCTCTTAGTCCCCATTACCAAGGGGGATTTAGGCAGATCAACTAAGCTTTTTTGATTTTTAAGCTAGCCAAATATGCTTTTGGATCGGCTGGATCAAACGTCACGCCATCAAAGAAGGTTTCTTTACCTCGACTGTCTTCCTTAGGAATCTGAGCGTCAGGAACCTTAAGGGCTTTAGCCGCTTCACGCCAGAGATCCGATCGGTTGACTTTGTCCACCATCGCGAGATCCGCTTCAGCAAAAGTACCCCAACGAGAGTTTTCAGTCATAAACCATTTGTCATGGCTCTTGAAGGGGAACGACGCATTATCACGCCAGAACTTCATCAGCAGTGGAGACTTCTCAAGCTTACGACCGTTGCCGAAATCAAAGTCACCTTGCATCCGGCTCAAAATGTCCGAAGATGGCGCTTTCACGTAGGCATCGGCTTCCATCAGCTTACACATCTCAACTTTATTCTCATCTTTGTCACACCACATTTGAGCTTCCAAAACCGCCATCAGAACAGCCTTTGCAGCCTTAGGATTTTTGTCGGCCCACTCTTTACGGACCGTAAAAGATTTTTCGGGATGATTTCTCCAAAGTTCGCCCGTCGTGACGGCATTGTAGCCGAGCTTTTTGGTCACAAGACGCTGGTTCCAAGGTTCACCGACGCAGAATGCATCCATGGCCTTAGTTTCCATGTTGGCGACCATTTGTGGGGGTGGAATAACCTTGATGTCCACATCTTCATCGGGATTAACCCCATTAGCCGCTAGCCAGTACCGCATCCACAAATCATGGGTTCCACCGGGGAATGTCACAGCGCATTGAAACTTTTTACCCGCTGCTTTCATCTGATCGACTTTGGCTTTGAGCTTGTCAGCCTTAGCTTCAAACTTCAAATCTGTATATTCATTGGAAATCGAAATTCCCTGACCATCTGTGTTGAGACGAGCCAGGATGTACATTGGGATTTGAACATTCCCCTTAGTAATTTTGCCAGAACTCAGCATGTAAGACATGGGAGTCAGGATGTGAGCGCCGTCAAGACCGCCTTTTTCGCTCCCTAATTCCAGATTGTCCCGGACACCCGCCCAAGAAGTCTGTTTCTTCACTTCAGCGTTTTTCAGCCCATACTTCTCAAATATCTTTTTTTCTTTAGCAATAATTAAAGGCGCGGAGTCTGTCAATGCGATAAAGCCAAGGGCTACTTTATCAGTTTCAGGTGTGTCTCCAGTACCACTGCTAACGGCAGGAACTGAAGAAGAGCTAGTACTAGGGGTAGAGCTACATCCATTCGCTAGCGCAGTTCCGACAGCGGTAACGCCTAGGGTTACTATAAATTTACGTCGTGAAAATTTAGCCATGAGTCCGTATGTCCGATCGATGAGTGTGAATTGAGGATTAGCTAGCTGTCGTCAAGCCAACCCATCTATCGAGTGGTGTTTTGCCTGAACCAGTAAGCAAAATACTTGATGATGACAGAAGATTTACTCTCGAGCTTTACT
This sequence comes from Synechococcales cyanobacterium, assembly GCA_043787635.1. Taxonomy (GTDB): domain Bacteria; phylum Cyanobacteriota; class Cyanobacteriia; order Leptolyngbyales; family Leptolyngbyaceae; genus JAAFJU01. The sequence continues at coordinate 4,525 of JAYVUU010000053.1, forward strand.
AATCGTTCCAATATTGAGACGTTAATTTACTTGAAGAGTTTATTTTGTATACGAGCGAACAAATTCAAGGGCTAAATCCTCTTTGTCAATACTGTCAATCTATGTATTGCAATTAGTATTAAGCGTTACAAAATGGGTGGCGGCGTTGCTTAAGAATCCGGCAATTCCAAAGCCCATTGGTAGAGTTGTCGTTTTGGGAAGTCGGTTTGCAGCGCTAATTGTTTACTAATGAACGATCGAGATTCTCCCGAATCTAGTAGTCTGCGGATTTCTGCTTTTAGCTGTTCTTCTGTCAACACCGCTGCATTCACAATTGCTCCTGCCAGGATCAGGGTGTACTCTCCTTGGGGTTCTTTGGTTGCATAGTGTTCGATCGCACCCTGCACCGTTCCACGCCAAAATTCCTCATGCCGTTTAGTCAATTCCCGTGCGATCGTCAACTCCCGTGCTGGTCCAAATACATGACCCATTGAAGCCAGGGTTTCCCGCATCCGGTGGGGTGCTTCATAAAAAATCAGCGTTCGCTCCTCCGATCGGACCCGCTCCAACCTTTCCCGCCGAGCGTTCTCCTTGGCTGGCAAAAATCCCTCAAAGGCAAACCGATCGCTAGGCAACCCCGAAGCCGCCAACCCCGTAATCACCGCCGTCACTCCTGGAATCGGTACCACTAGAACCTCTGCATCACCACAAGCTTTAACCAATTCATAGCCAGGATCGGAAACACAAGGCATTCCCGCATCGGTCACTAAGGCGATCGATGCTCCGCCCTGCAACCGCCGCAACAAGTCAGGAATCCGCTCTAGCCGATTGTGTTCGTGGTAGCTAATTTGAGGGGTTTTAATTTGAAAATGATGCAGAAGCTTTCCCGTATGACGCGTATCTTCCGCTGCGATCGTGTCCACTTTTTGCAACACTTCGATCGCCCGAAATGTCATATCCTCCAAATTTCCGATCGGCGTACCCACTAGATACAAGGTGCCAGAAATTACGTCCATAGGTACAACGCGCTCACATGGTTCAAAATCATCTAAAAAAGCCCTGTGTTATTTTGATCGATCGAAGCTTAAAAACATATTCCCTCAGATTTCCCCTGTCATGTACACAGCAAGGGAAATGTAAGGAGGATGTCAACAGGCTACTTAATGGGCACTATGGGTAGAATCTGTTTAATAAACTTCCGAAATTTAAGCTGTCCCACCAAGGTCCGAATCTTTAGCCCGATCTGAGGTTCCACCGCATTTGCCTGTTCAATGTCCTGTCGCAACTCCTCATACTCCGTCGCCGTTAGCCGCTTGCCATCAAAGGGCGATCGAGCATCAAGCAAAATCTCCGATCGCAGAACTTCTTCAGGTAAATCAGACTCGTTTAAAGTCGATTCGGCAGCCTGAACTCGACTCCCTGCAACGAAAATAGAAGTCCATAGAATTAGCACGATCGCCCATTTATTAACTAGACGGTGGATGAAGACTTCAATCATTAGTGTTCAAACAGATTGTTGTACTGTGCAATATCTAACGCTGCAAAGGTTGGCAAACATCCAAAGCATTGCTCCGCCAACGATAAGCGTTCCTCTCGCTCCAGCATCATGATCAGCGTCTCACGGGCCTCAATCAAATAGCGGACATCGTTCGCCGCATAGCGCAGTTGCTCATCAGACAAATTCGCCGCATTCCCCCAGTCCGAACTTTGGGCGGTTTTGTCAAGTTCCACACCCACCAGTTCCTTGATCAAATCTTTCAACCCGTGACGTGGTGAGTAAGTTCGAGCGAGTTTGCTAGCAATCTTGGTGCAGAAAATTGGACTAACAACAATGTCTAAGTGATACTTCAGAGTCGTGATGTCAAATCGGGCAAAGTGGAAAATCTTAGTGACCTGAGTGGCCTCCATTAACATTTTTAGATTAGGCGCATCGGTCTGTCCCTTTAGGATCCGCACCACAGTTACTCGGTTTTGGGCATCACAAAGCTGTACCAAACACAGCCGATCGCGCTGAGGAAGCAATCCCATGGTTTCGGTGTCAACAGCAAGGCTTGAACCCAGCAAATAGGTCTCCAGACGATCGACCGGTAAATCCCCGTCATAAATCACAAAATCCCCTGTCCCATTACTCATCTGCGCGTCACTCCTCAAACTCAATAATATATTTCCTAGTCTATAGGTCTTTCCCGACGCAAATTACACCAAAAATACGGTTCTCCCCACCGAAAAATCCTACGTCACTTCCCCTAGCGCGGTACTATGGAAGGACTCGCTCCTGTAGCTGAGGGTGTTCAGACAGGCCAAAAACCTGTGGGTGCGCAGATTGTTGTTACAGGTTCAGGCAACCCGAGATTAAACGCTATGAGTCAGACACAGTATTACGGCGACCAGTCCTATCGCACTCCGCCCCCGGATATTGCATCGCTTCTGTTGAAGGAGCGCATTGTCTATTTGGGTTTACCGCTTTATTCCTCAGATGATGTCAAACGTCGCATCGGAATTGATGTCACGGAATTAATCATCGCGCAGTTGCTTTATTTGCAGTTTGATGACCCTGAGAAGCCCATCTTCTTCTATATCAACTCTACCGGAACCTCTTGGTATGATGGCGAAACCATTGGCTATGAGACCGAAGCCTTCGCAATTTGCGACACCATGCAATACATCAAACCGCCAATTCATACCATTTGCCTCGGTCAGGCGATGGGGACAGCGGCGATGATCTTGTCATCAGGTGCCAAAGGATTTCGGGCGAGTTTACCCCATGCGACCATCACATTAAGTCAATCGCGCACGGGTGCCCAAGGTCAAGCGACGGATATCCAAATCCGGGCCAAGGAAGCGATTATCAACAAAACTGCTGTCCTGGACATCATGGCTAGAAACACCGGACAAACGGTTGAAAAAATAGCCAAAGATACCGATCGGATGTTCTATCTAACGCCCCACGAAGCGAAAGAGTACGGACTGATCGACCGCGTCCTCGAAAGCACTAAAGACCTGCCTACAGCGCTTCCTGCTGGAATCTAGAGTCTGCACCTGAACATTCATCATCTATTGGAGCGAGTTTCCCATGCCTATCGGCGAGCCAAAAGTTCCGTACCGCTTACCCGGTAGCACCTACGAGCAATGGGTGAGTATTTACACTCGCTTGAGCCAAGAACGCATTATTTTCTTGGGTCAAGAAGTAACTGATTCCCTTGCGAATTCCATCATCGCAGCCATGCTGTATCTCGATTCGGAAGATCCGTCTAAGCCGATTTATCTCTATATCAATTCCCCTGGCGGGTCCGTCACGGCTGGGATGGCAATCTATGACACGATGCAGTACATCAAGTCAGAGGTGATTACAATTTGTGTGGGTCTGGCCGCCAGTATGGGCGCATTTTTGCTGTCTGCGGGCAGCAAAGGAAAGCGTCTTGCTCTGCCCCATGCCCGCATTATGATTCACCAACCGCTCGGTGGAACGGGTCGTCGTCAGGCAACGGACATTGAAATTGAGGCGCGAGAAATTCTTCGCATCAAGACGTTGCTCAATGAAATTCTGGCGAAACGAAGTGGTCAGACAGTGGAGAAAATCGAGAAAGACACCGATCGTGACTATTTTATGTCTGCGGCTGAAGCCCGAAACTATGGTCTGATTGACCAGGTAATTGAGACCTTAAAGTAGGGTCTTCGGTTCAAACTCAGAAAAAGTGGCAGAATTCCTAGGTCGAGTCCTGCCACTTTTTAATTGAGTTCATGTACGATTAAGACATGAACGTAGGTAGATACGAAGTTGATTCAGTGATACGGGGTTTACTGTGTTCGCAAAATTACCTCGAATAACTGGGCGATCGGCGATGACGGTCAGTTTTACGTCTACGCTGTATCTGCTCCCTGTTTTAGAGCTGCTGCTTGACTGCATTCCGTCCCACTGGCACGCTGAAGTGCATTTGGGGTTGCAGGAAGCTTTAGTAAATGCGGCGAAACATGGAAACAAGCTCGATCCAGGTAAAAGTATTTCGGTGTTGTTTTCCCACAGTGACGATCGGTGTGAGTGGCTAATCTGCGATGAAGGTGCTGGGTTTACACCGCCCGACACCTGTAGCTCTAATCTAGAACAAACACTCCATGATGATACTGAGTCAGGTCGGGGGTTGTTCATACTACATCAGGTTTTTGATCAAGTTCAGTGGAACCCCGGCGGCAATCAATTACGTCTGTGTAAGAAGATGCGATTCACGTCACGATCGCCACTCTTTACCTAGTTAGTGGTCTAGCACTCACTCAGACCTGAGCGAATTGACCATAATTAGGGTATCTTGTTCCAGAACTGTCCCTCAATCCGTACCCGTTCATGCCCAATCGGTTAGCCCACAATTTCTTGTCCTTTAACCATCGCCAGCTTGATTTGGTTTTGTTGGCGGGTTGTTCTTGCCTGCTGACTTTGCTTTGTCAGCCCATGGCGGGGGCTACGTCTGGTTCAACAGCACCCGGCAACTATTCTGCTCGCATTGCTAATGTGTCCTGTGTCATGGTCTGCCATCAACAGCAAACCCGCAATAGCCGCAAACTCCTTCTAGACGGAAAAGCTTAGACTCTTCCTGCAATTCTAATGCGGACAGCCTGGGGACGAAATCGATCGGTCGAGCCACCCTGATGCCTGTTGAAGATGGGCTAGGGCTTGATCATTGTCTCCCTTAAGCAAATAGACTAGTGCCACAGCGGCTTGCTCCTTGGCCCGCGCTGAACGGTTGGCTTGGAGCCGATGCCAATCCTTATGACCGATCGCTAGGGTCTGGGCTAGGGCTTGGGCTAATTCGATCGGTTCTCTACCGGAGTCGGGGTGAGCTGCGTCATGGGTTGTAGATTGTGTCATAGATCTTAATCAAGCTCTTAATTCTTCCTTTATTATGCCGTCTGACTCTGCCCCTTTGCCGATCGTGCCTAATTCTGATGAAATCGGTACGGCTCTTCTGGAGCTAGAGAAAACCCTGGCTGAATTTCGCGATCGGTATGACCAAGTGCAAGCCGACGAAGCCCTGAGGGATCAACTGCAAACTCAACACCAATATCTGAAAACAAATCAACCAGAGTTAAAAGCAGAACTCACTAAACTGGCGGCTGAATTGGACGAAATAGAAATGCGTCTTGAGAGCCAGTTGGTGTCTTGGTTAGGACTGCGAGAGTATTTTTGGCAAATTGTTCGCTTTGGGGGCATGGGTGTTTTGGTCGGTTGGGGACTCGCAACGTGGGCGATCGGAATGCGATCGGTTCCTGACCCCACCAGTCAGCCCCCTGTGCGTTTAGAACAACCGCGTTTGGAGCCATCAAAGTAACGATCCGGTTTGCATTTAGCTGCGTGAGGATGTCAAAATCTGTATCTAGTAGATGTGTAGCGCGGTTTTTTCATGACTCAGCCGACTCAAAGCCCTGTTTTCCGGATTTCTCAAGTCCTGCGTAGTGGCGAACCTAATACCGTTGTCACCATTCGCGGCTGGGTGCGGACCAAACGGGAACAAAAAACATTCACCTTTATAGAAGTGAACGATGGTTCCTCGATGGCGGGGCTACAAGTTGTAGTGAGCGATGCTACTCCGGGATATGTCGAATCGATTAAGCGGATTAATACCGGAGCTTCGGTTGAAATCGAAGGTAAATTAGTGCCCTCTCCCGGTAAAGGTCAGCGGATTGAAATGCAGGCGATCGGTCTTGTGGTTCATGGTGAAGCGGATCCAGAAACCTATCCATTGCAAAAGAAACGGCATTCCTTTGAATTTCTGCGAGATATCGGGCATTTACGATCGCGCACCAATACCTTAAGTGCAGTCTTCAGAGTTCGCAATGCCTGTGCAGCGGCGGTCCATCAATTTTTTCAAGAACGCGGATTTTTATGGGTGCATACGCCAATATTGACCGCGAGTGATTGCGAGGGCGCGGGGGAAATGTTTTCGGTGACACGATTTGATTTAAACAAATTACCCCTCAAAGACGGCAAGGTAGACTTTAGCCAGGACTTTTTTGGCAAACCGACCTATCTGACTGTTAGCGGTCAACTTGAAGCCGAAATTATGGCGATGGCTTTTAGTGATGTCTATACCTTTGGTCCGACCTTTCGGGCGGAGAATTCTAATACGTCTCGGCATTTGGCGGAGTTTTGGATGGTAGAGCCGGAAATGGCGTTTTGTGATTTGAAGGGGGATATGGATTTAGCGGAATCATTTCTGAAATATGTATTTAAACATGTGATGGAGACTTGCCAAGACGATATGGAGTTCTTCCAGCAGCGGATTGACGATAGTGTTTTAGATACTGCGAACAATATTATCAATAGTGAATTTGCTCGTGTGACCTATACAGAAGCGATCGGACTTTTAGAGAAATCTAATAAATCATTTGAATATCCCGTCGCGTGGGGAATTGATATGCAATCGGAGCATGAGCGATGGTTGGCCGAAGAGTATTTTAAAAAACCTGTAATTGTCACTAACTATCCGACAGGTATCAAAGCGTTTTACATGCGTCTGGACGATGGCGGCGAGACGGTTTCAGCCATGGATATTTTGGCTCCGAAGATTGGAGAAATCATTGGTGGATCGCAGCGGGAAGAACGACTAGACGTACTGGAATCGCGCATTCGTGCCCAAGGACTTGATCCAGAAGTGTATTGGTGGTATTTGGATTTGCGGCGCTATGGAACTGTTCCCCACGCTGGCTTTGGGCTGGGCTTTGAACGTTTGGTGCAATTTATGACGGGCATGGCCAATATTCGAGATGTAATCCCGTTTCCACGCACTCCGATGAATGTTGAATTCTAAAACAATTGAATTTCAAATACTAGGCATTAGCGCCCTAATTGGTTTGGAATTCCTGCACAACCCCCGGGAACCGTCGATCGGGTTTGCTCTCCGCCCCATGCGCAAATATAGCAGCGCTGGTCTTCCGAGAGGTCTTCGGCATTAGTGAAGTCTGCATTCTCGACAACGGCTCCCGTATGTTCTCCTGTGCGGTAGTTGGGAGCCTCGGTGCGGCTGCGGGGGGAAGCGGTTTCCAGGTTGCCGTAGTAGAGACGTGCACCATTGAGATCGGAGTTGGTTAGGTTTGCGCCGACTAGGATCGATCGCGATAGATTGGATTTAACCAGTTCACAATTGCTCAGGTTGACCCGGATTAAATTGGCTTCGCTCAAATCAACCCAACGCAAATCACTATCTTCTAGGCTCGAACCCGCCAGCATTACGCCCAAATCGACAACCCTGGTGCCATTATTGCGATCTTCAGCATATCCGCCCACGCCATCCAAAATCGGGCGACCCAATCGTTGATCGCGTTTGAGGGGGGACAGGAGTTTTGCTCGTGAGAGAAACCGTAGAATCTTCGCTTTCCCGATCGCATCTACACTGCTAAAAATTGCGGCAGTACGACCTTCTGCGATCGCTCGTTCTTGGGGCCAGTCTTCGAGTAACCCTTCGTCATTTAATATTAAATCAGAAATACCTTGGAAATAAGTGTCAATGGTTTGCTGTTGAGTAATTGTATTTTGTTGAATGGTTAAATCTTTTGAAATAACATACTGTCGCCACGCCACATATACAGCCAATACTGCAATTAAAATTTGTCCCAATGCGCCAAATACTTCGCCTAATGCTCCGATCGCATCCCAATTTGCATCCGCCAGTTGAAATGAAATCCATCGACTGGCCCCAAAGGATTGCAACAGTCCCACTAGCCCAAATCCTAATCCCAGTGAGGCTAACAGTATGCCGCCATCTTTCGGAGAAATCAGTTCAGTTAAACTCGATTTGATGGATGGATAGAAAATGCGGCCTGACATGATGATAGCAATCAGAGAGCCAACGATCGTGATGATACGATTTCCCAGGAATACGCCGAGGATCAGGATTACGATCGATACCAATAGTAAAATCAGCATCGCCTTGAGACTAGGCGTAGTTTCGTCTAGCTCGGCTGGTGAGTCGAAGCTAGATTTCGAGGGGAGAGTATTCATGGGCGATGGTATGGCACAAGACTAGGTTCATGGTACCCCAAGCTTTTGCAATGGACCTATACTTGTGTCACCGAGTCCGATTCATCAAGTTTTAAACTCCATGGCAATTCTGCAACAATTTCAAGCTGAACTCGGGCGTGCCTGGATTCAATTTAAACGCTATCCAGCGGAGTCTATTGGTGGAATTTTTATTACAACGAGCATTTTCTATGGGTTGTTTTTAAGTGCAAAGTATATTGCGGGTCCGACGCTCCAGTTTGGCGATCGGTTAGATTCGGTGATTGTGGGCTATGTGCTGTGGTCGCTTGTGTTGTTTGTGGGAGCGAGCATTGTCGGGACGTTGCAGGATGAGGCGCAGACGGGGACATTGGAGCAGTTGTTTTTGTCATCCATGGGGGCGCGTCGAGTTTTTCTATTGCGGGCGATCGCGAGTCTATGCATTCAATTGATTCTAATTACAATCATTTTGACGATCATTATGGTGTTGACGGGGCGCTATTTAACCTTTACGCCTGCGGTGATTCCAGCATTGGCGGTGGTGTTGCTCCCGGCCTATGGGTTGGCGTTTTTTATGGGTTCGATCGCACTCTTATTTAAACGGGTTCAGCAGTTTTTAGGAATTTTTCAGTTTGGGTATTTGTTTTTACTCACAGCACCCACCGAAGAATGGACGGGGACGGGTCAAATTGTTGGATGGTTGCTGCCTATGAGTCCAGGGGCGGGGCTGTTACGATCGTTGATGGCGAAGAGCTTACCCTGGGATTGGGGACAGTTTTCCATTGCCCTGTTGAATGGGTTGGGTTATTTCACGATCGGTTGGATGACATTCTATATTGCAGAACGAGAGACCAAACGACGGGGACGATTGGGCGGATATTAGAACGTTCACACTCTGGCTAGTTTTAATGCATCCAAAAGCGCCATGGGAACATTCTGACTATTCAATCCGGCATGATGTCCGGCTCCGGGACCGTGGTAGTCGCTGCCGCCTGTCATCAATAAGCCGTGCCGATCGCACAAGCCTTTTAGTTTTTCCATTTGATAGTCGCTATGACTTGGATGATAGACTTCAATGCCTTTGAGTCCGGCGGCGAGCAGTTTGGGGAATACAACTTCTAATTCACCCCCTCGAAACAAAAATGGATGTGCCCATACCGGAATCGCATCACAATCTAGTAACAATTCAATTCCATCAATGCTAGAAAATTTCTCATAGTCTACACAGGCGGGTTTGCCCTCGCCCAATAGCCGATCGAACGCCTCGCGCATATCTTTGACATGCCCTGCATCTGTGAGTGCCCGCGCAATATGAGGACGACCGGGAGCCATGCCTTCACCCATTTCGGGGAGTTCGACCGGATAGCCTAGGGCATCTAGTTTATCGACCATTGCCCGTGCTCGACGTTTTCGACCGTCAAGACGTTCTTGAAGTGGGGCCGCGAGTTTATTTTTGTCGGGATAGAAGCCGAGAATATGGAGAGAT
>JAYVUU010000054.1:0-3085 GCA_043787635.1 Synechococcales cyanobacterium
GGCGATCGTTAGCACACTCAAAACCACAATCACAGACCGCTTGGGAAAGTTTAAGAAGCAGCACTCAAGGGAAAAATCAGTCACGGGGTTAATATCTCCTATTCACCGAGTCAGTCTATGGCTTTTGGTTGTAGCTTACTCGAAAAAAATACAACCGGAACGACTAAATCAACACGTTTTTACAATTTTGTCGGAAAGTGTGTAGAAGAACTCAAGGTTATCCTCTAGATTTGAGAACCGTCACCCACCAGGCCCGATCCCCCCGGTCCCCTTAAAAAGGGAGAATTATGAAATAAGGTTTATTTTTGTTCTCCCTCTTTAAGCTTGCTCTTGTCCCCCCTTTTCAAGGGGGCTAGGGGGATCGGGTTTCAATGCTAACAGGAACACATTATGTGGAATCATCCGACTCAAATCAACTGCTCCCCGATCGTAATCCTATTTCCATTGGCAAAATCCCACCCCGATTGAACCTTCTTCCCTGCTAATTGAACCTCTTTCAAAAATAGATAGCCATCGCCTGTTTGTACAATTGCACCCCAATTTTTAATTACTGCAACAATAGTTCCCGAAGGTTGAATTTGAAGAAGTTCGATCGCATCATACAAGGATTGAAATTCAGGCAAGAGTTGCGATCGGGTTGAGTTGATTAAGGGAACGGTTGAAATCACTTTCAATACAGCATTACGAAATGTAGTAGTACAGCCAGGATATAAACCACGTATTTGATTGTGTAGGACGATCGCAGACTTCGACCAATCTAAACTATAGTCTTCCTTCTTAATCAATGGTGCATAGGTCGCAGAATCATGATCCTGAATCTCAGTCTGAAGTTCTCCCTGCGCTAGCTTCGGGAGTGTTTCAATGAGTAAATCGGCTGACATTTTAGAAAGGCGATCGGCCAGCCCATGGGCATTTTCCAAGAGGTCAATATCTAGGCTTGATTTTAATAACATCGCCCCCGTATCCATTCCAATATCCATTAACATAGTCGTCATTCCGGTTTGCGATTCACCATTTACCAGACATTGCTGAATGGGAGCTGCACCCCGATAGGCTGGGAGCAATGAACCATGACCATTAATACAACCAATTTTGGGCATATCTAAGATTTCTTGGGAAAGCAGTTGACCATAGGCCACAACTACAAAAAAATCAGCGTCATAATCGCGCAGTTGTTCCAAGGCTTCTGGGTCTTTTTTAATCCGATCGGGTTGTAAGATTGGAATATTTGCAGCCAGTCCAGCCACTTTTACAGACGATGGTGATAGCTCTTTTCCCCGTCCACGGCGTTTGTCGGGCTGGGTCACAACAGCAACTATGTCCATTCCCCCATCTGCTATCAACGCTTCCAGACTGGCCACGGCAAACTGCGGTGTTCCAAAAAATACAATCTTTAAGTTCTTTGACATTGTTTACCCGATCGGCCCCTAATTTGCAACTTATAGTTCATTGCTTCCATAATTCATCCTATCCTGTAGAAGCTTCCTCTCTCAACCCAAAACCCCTCAGTTCTGACCATGAAACCAACCTTTACCGACCCAGAAACCTGGGAAAGAACCAATACATTGATGCAACCTGCATTCATTCGGCTGCTTGACAACATTCGTAAACTAACCGATGAATTATCCACCTGGAAAACCAGCTATCGAGAAACCTTGGTCTGGGAGACAGGCATTTCTGAAGCAGAACGGGGTCGGATTGGGTTGCTTCAGCAAGAACTCAAAAGCACCACGGATAACGATCGGGCCTACGCCATTGAACAAATTCTTGAAACGCTCCCCAAACCCTATCCGGCCTATGAGTGGAAGCTTGAACGGGGCGAAGAACTCGTAACGATCGATGTATGGGAACTCTGTTATAAAATTTGTTTTACCCTCGACTATGATCCCAGAATCGATCGTCCGGCCCTAGTGGACAATACGCTATTTGATGGCGATGACGTGGATTGGACTCGCTTAGATGAGAAAGCAAAACGGCTTGTCATTGATATTCTATCGCAGCTCCCAACGCTGTCTTAAGATAGGATGAGATTGAATAGGTAGAGTAATGATTATGGGTTTGGCGCTTATGAGTTTGGAAGAATTACGATCGGTTCAACACACACAAGGCGCGATCGTTGACAACAACATTGTCGTCACATTCAATAACGACGAGACTGCCTACGAATCCGCCCGATCGGGTGTCGCTCTCCATGATCAAACCCATTGGAATCGCATTGAAGTGAGTGATCAACACCGTCTTGATTTTCTCCACAATCAAAGTACGAATGGGTTTAAATTACTTAAGCCTGGTAAAACCTGCGATACAACATTTCTAACTTCTACTGCCCGCACTCTTGATCTCGCTACTGCATTAATTTTAGAGAATAGCGTTCAATTGCTTGTTTCTCCGGGAATGGCCCCAAATTTGATTACATTTCTCGATCGGTTTATCTTCTTTTCCGATCGGGTTAAACTTGCAGACATCACAGCAACGACTACAACCTTTAGCTTAATAGGACCAACTTCAGCCGCTGCATTACAATCTATTGGAATTCTCGCACCGGAATCGGGATATATCAATGCAGAAATTTCAAATACCCCAGTTAAAATCGTCGCGGGTAGCGGATTAGGCATTCCGGGATATCGGCTAGTAATGGCGGTAGAGGGTGCAGCGATCGTTTGGGAAACACTGTCAGAAATTGCCGTTATTCTAGGCGACCGAATCTATCAACGACTACGCATTGAACAGGGTCGCCCAATGCCGGGATTTGAATTAACAGATGATTACAATCCATTGGATGCAGGGCTTTGGAATACTATTTCATTTAATAAGGGTTGCTATATTGGTCAAGAAACAATCGCTCGATTGGATACTTATAAGGGGGTCAAACTGAATCTTTGGGGCATAAAACTCTCGTCTTCTGTCCCGTTGGGTTCTGTTATTTATTCAAATGATACTAAAGTTGGGATAATTACTAGTATCTATGAACTCGAGAATGGACGTGCGATCGCGATCGGCTACGTTCGAGTTAAGGCAGGTGGTGCCGGACTTGTGGTGGCTGTAGAGTCTCAAACCACTAGGCTTGAAGACCTCGCATTTCAGA
>JAYVUU010000055.1:0-15024 GCA_043787635.1 Synechococcales cyanobacterium
GGAGATATTAACCCCGTGACTGATTTTTCCCTTGAGTGCTGCTTCTTAAACTTTCCCAAGCGGTCTGTGATTGTGGTTTTGAGTGTGCTAACGATCGCCCCCGCTGTTCAAGCCCAAGCCCTTCAGCCCGATCGTCTCCAAATCGCTCAAGCGGACCAGACCAGATCCTTCACGGTTTTTGTTAATCCTCAGACAGGCAACAATACCAATAATGGCAGCAACAGTGCGCCCTTCAAGACGCTCACCCATGCCCTATCCGCTGCCAATTTCGATGGCATCATCAAGCTTGCTCCCGGCAGGTACAGCAGCAACAGCGGCGAGGTGTTTCCCATTCAACTTAAACCGGGTGTAATGGTTCAGGGCGAACCTAGCGATCGGGGTCAAAATGTGATCATTCAAGGGTCGGGACTGTTCCTCAGCAAAACATCGGCCCGTCAACAAGTTACCATCTTGGGCACCGATCGGGCGGGGCTGTCGGGAGTTACGGTGTCCAATTTAGATCCTCAGGGCTATGGGGTTTGGATTGAATCCAGCAGCCCGGTGGTGAGTGATAGTACCTTCACAAGTAATGGTCACGATGGAGTATCAATTGTCGGTAACAGCAATCCGGTTTTAAAGAACAATTATTTCTATAACAATGGTGCAAATGGCATCACAATTTATGGCACTTCACGACCAGAGATTCGAGATAGTATTTTTGAGAAAACAGGATTTGGAATTAATATTGCTCAGAATTCTGCGCCGCGTATTATTGGCAATCGAATCACGGGGAATAAAGACGGAATTGTGGTTCAAGGCCGAGCAACCCCTATTTTTCGCAGTAACATAATTGATGGCAACGATCGCGATGGACTGGTTACGATCGCCACATCTCGCCCCAATCTCGGCACTCAAAGCGATCGGGGAAATAATACATTCATGAACAATGGTGGTCTAGATATCAATGCTAAGTCTAGTTCACAAGTCATTCCTGCTGCTGGCAACCAATACAGTAAAGTATCGGGTCGTTTGGATCTAAATTCAATTGAAACGATCGTGCAATCTCCCCTCCAAGAGTCATCACAGGAATTGAGCTTCACCCGTCCAGATGTCTTGCCAGCCAAACCCCTTGGTTCCACTGCAAAGATTAACTCCGTCACTCCCAGAATTGCAGCATTATCCTCAGAGCTGATTGTCCCGATCGCCGTTCAACCCGGTTCTGGTAGCCGATCGTTACCTGTACCGAAGCCCGCAAAAATGAACCCCGTAAAGGAAACTTCAACGCCACTCACCTTTAACAATCTAGGCATTCCAGGTACTGCTGCCGCAACACCGCCCCCATCGCCTTTACTGCGAGTTCCCGGCGCTAATATCCCCGTCGGCAATATTGGCGAGATGTCATCGGTCCCGGTATGGCGGCAGTCCGGTCGTCAAACGGAGCGCCCGATCGTTGAACGTCCCGTTGGTGTGAGGTTCCGGGTTGTAGTTGAACTGGTGGATGCAGATAGAATTCGATCGATCATTCCGGGTGCTTTTGCTGTGGTATCCAATGGTAGAAAAGTGATGCAAGCAGGCGCATTTTCAGACTCCACTAAAGCCAATCAATTGCTGTCAAGCTTAGCTAGTCAAGGCATTCAAGCGACCACGGAAAATTTCTAGCGCGACCACTCGAACCTGCTCCATCGGTCCCATGTTCAGATACACTAGGAAACATCCCTTTCGTAGCGTGCGATGTCTTCCTTTTTTAATAGTTTTCTGATCATACTGCTGTTGATCATTGTGAATGGCTTATTTGTCATGTCAGAACTTGCGATCGTATCCTCTCGGAAAGTTCGTCTTCAGCAATCAGCAAACCAAGGAGACAAAGGGGCAAGAATTGCTTTAAAGCTAGCCAATGATCCAAACAACTTTTTGGCTGCCGCTCAGATTGGGATTACCTTAATCGCCATTATCTCCGGTGCCTACGGTGAACGAACATTTTCAATCATTTACAAACCATTGATTGATAGTGTTCCAGCATTTGAGAAGTATGCTGAGACTATAACGTTTGGGGCAGCGGTGTTGACCATCACCTATATGACGCTTATTTTTGGTGAACTTGTTCCTAAACGATTGGCGTTGAATTCTCCAGAAGCGATCGCCCGTGTGATTGCAAGTCCGATGACGGTCCTAGCAAAAATAACCGCGCCAGTAGTTTATCTTCTCAGTAAGTCCACTAATTTAGTACTGAAACTATTGGGGGTCCGCCCATCCTCTGAACCGCAGGTTACAGAAGAAGAAATCAAGGTTTTAATTGAACAGGGTACTGAAGCGGGGATGTTTGAGCAGGCGGAAGAAGACATCATGAAACGGGTGTTTCAGTTGGGCGATCGGCGAGTGAGCGCCATTATGACTCCGCGTGTAGATATTATTTGGTTGGACCTTGAGGATACTGATGAAGAAAATCGTCGCACATTGCGAGAAAGTGCCCATTCCAGATTTCCTGTTTGTAAGGATGGCCTAGATAATTTGCGCGGGGTAATGCAGGTCTATGATTTGCTGATGGAGACAATTGATGGTCAGGAATTGAACTTTAGTAAATCTCTGAAAGCTCCGGTGTTTGTACCGGAAAGTACGCGGGCGTTACGATTGTTAGAACTCTTTAAACAAACGGGAAATCAAATTGCGTTTGTCGTTGATGAGTATGGTGTGATTCAGGGCATGGTGACATTGACTGACATTTTGCAGGCGTTGGTTGGCGATTTACCCTCCTTTGATGAACTCGAAGAACCCCAAGCGATTCAACGGGAAGACGGATCTTGGCTGTTGGATGGAATGTTGCCAATTTATCAATTCAAAGAGATTATTGAACTTGAAGATAAAGATTTACCCGGTGAACATCGTGGAACCTATCAAACTCTGGGTGGATTTGTGGTGATGTATTTAGGTCGGATTCCAACGTCGGCGGACCATTTCAATTGGGGGAACTTGCGTTTTGAAGTGATGGATATGGATGGTAATCGAGTTGATAAGGTATTGGTTGCACCCACGACAAACCCAGCCCACAAGCCAATTTCATAGACTTAATAGGTCTTTTGCGTCAATACTGATTTACGATTCACCGCAATCTGAACTACGATCGCCATGAGTACCCAAAGTATTCCGGTTAAGATGAACATTAATCCAAATAAATTACTTTGGGCACGATCGTCTACTTGAAGTTCGAGCTTCGGTTCTGAATCATTCTGAATGAATTTGTTCAATTGTTCAATGTATTCCACACTTTCGCGCTTATCCGATTTAAAGTCTTCGGTCAGCGCGACCTCTCCATCGGTTGTGACTAATATGACCCGATAGGCATTACGAAATTTTCGACCGACTTGTTGCATCTCGGACTTTTCGATATTCTTAATCTCGATCGTCGCTTCACGAGTCAATCCCGTCGTTACAGTCCGAGAACAAGTCAATCGTTTGGTCCCCGATCGGATGCAGACTAATTCTGTCATCTGTCCCGCGCCCATTTCCATCATTCCAACCCCGATCGAAAGCACTCCCAAACTTCCAAAAATTAAGGTTGGCAACCATCCCTTTGCTTGCTTTCGGTGGCGAGAGTGACGACGCGATCGTCGTTGTTTTAGATCATAGGGCAACCAATCATCATTCATATTTAAATCTCAATTCCATCGGGCTTGTACCGATCGCGAGTTGCAATGGCTAGCCCCAAGGTCGCTAAGGTCGCCACCCCTGCAAAATAAAGTGGATAGCTATAACTAATGGGAAACTTCTCATTCACCATTAGCCCTGCAATCACTGGGCCGACAGCATTTGCAATACTCAGATAGGACGAGTTTAATCCTGATGCAATTCCCTGACGTTCTGGCGTAACATTCAATGACACCAACGTACTAATCATCGGTTGAACCATGGCATTGAATATCGCAAATACAATGCCAATTCCAATAAAATAACGAACATCTGGCCATATTGGCATGACTAGAAATGCGAATCCTCTGACGAACAATCCGGCAAACAAAATCTTAGTGAGTGTTGTCCGTTTACTGAGCCATGGAACCCCGCCCAACTGAGACGATGCTCCTAATACTCCGATCATCACAAACAACCCTGTCAATGATAGATTCCCTTGACCTAGTACTTTTGTGTAATACGGTTGAAATCCAAAGGTGAAAATCGTAAATGTTGTACCAATTAAGAAATTTAATAATATCAAAATTCCAATTCTAGGTAAGAAAAAGCCCTGAGCTAATTCTTTTAATCCCAAATCAAACCAACGTCCACCGACTTTGCGTCTTTCTGGTGGCAATGTTTCGGGTAAGAACAGTAGGGTAAGGGTGAGGGCGATCGTCGCCAAAACTGAAGACGCAAAGAATGCAGCGCCCAGAGAAATCTTTGTCCCCATTCCTTCGGTCAATTTCTGCGCCACCAAACTAATGACCGGACCCACCACAAATCCCAAACCAAATGCAGCCCCAAAAATCCCATAGGCTTTTGCTCGGTCCCTTGGCTCTGTCACATCTGCCACGATCGCCTGGGCTACCGATACATTTCCACCCGTCATCCCATCAAAAAATCTGGCTGAGAATAGTACGACGCAGCCAATAGACAGTGGCAAAAATGAAGCAGAACTCGCCAAGAAGTTGGCAATGACTGTCCCCACGAGGCTGATAACTAACAGGGGTTTCCGACCAAAACGATCGCTCAATTTTCCCATTATCGGCGTTGCAAAGAACTGCGCCGCACTGAAAGTCGAAAGCAACAATCCAGCCTGAAGATCGGTCAGTTCAAAAGCCCGCGCATATAGATAAATGACCGGGATCAGGACCGTGGCGCTCAAGGCATTGATAAAGGTAATCAGGGCCGCAATTCGGAAACTTCGATTCATTAAATAAGAGCGTGATTTTAGGATGATAGGACTATAGCGTACAGGATTTCTAAGCCATTCGGTTTGGTCGATCGGCGAATTTTCTTCCTGATATATTCCTTCTGATATATTTTCTCGAAAATCGACAGGCTGATAGAATCATTATCCGCAGGTGGAGTTGGAGTATGATTGTGCAATGAATCCTAAATCATTTCAAGTTCCGATCGGCAAGAAAATCGACCTCCAAAAGGACTATGATCCTACATCTGTTCCAAAGGATATCGACAAAGAACAGGCCATTGAGTTACTCCGATCGAAAATTGGAGAACTCACTCAGCTCCAAGATGCGCTCTACGCTCATGGTTCCTATGGAATTTTGCTAATTTTTCAAGCAATGGATGCAGCGGGCAAAGATAGCGCCATCAAAAATATTATGTCGGGGGTTAATCCTCAAGGCTGTCAGGTATTTAGTTTCAAGACACCTAGCGACGAAGAACTTCGGCATGACTATCTTTGGCGGTATTCTAAATCTCTGCCGGAGCGGGGCAGAATTGGAATTTTTAACCGATCGTATTATGAAGAAGTTCTGATTGCTCGCATTCGTCCGCAAATTTTACAGAATCAACATTTACCTGAGGAACTGTTGCTGAAGGGCGATCGAATTTGGCAACAGCGATTTGAAGATATTAATAATTTTGAACAATATCTTACTCGCAATGGGATTGTAATTTTGAAGTTCTTTTTGAATGTTTCCAAGGAGGAACAAAAACAACGCTTTCTAAAACGGATTGATACTCCTGAAAAGAACTGGAAACTTTCTACGAGCGATGTGGACGAACGGCAACAGTGGGCTAATTATCAGATGGCTTACGAGGATATGTTTAACCATACCAGCACCGAGGCTGCGCCCTGGCACATTATCCCGGCAGATCGTAAATGGTACACCCGATTAGTCATCGCGGACATTATCACCCAGCGCCTTGCTAGTCTAGATTTGAGCTATCCCAAGATGACGCAAGTCCAACAAGATGCATTAGAGATTGCCCGCGATCGGCTTTCTAGTGAATAGTATTAGCCGATCGGTGGACCCCAACCCCAATTGGCTTCGGAATCTCTTGGTCTCTCAGGGTGGGGGGAATGGCTTAGAAGCGATCGACTCCCCTAATGTCTCGCATAGCATAGCCTTTTGCACCTTCGCCACACGTTTTTGGAGTAGGAAATAGTTTGGTTGGGTTTGCAATTCCTTGGGGGTCGATCGCTTCACGAACATACAGCATGGTTTCAATATCTGCGGTCGTGAACATATCTGGCATATAACACCGTTTTTCGGCACCAATCCCATGTTCACCGGAAATACTGCCGCCTACTCGGACGCACAGTTTAAGAATTTCGCCGCCTAGTTCTTCAACTTTTTCAAGTTCTCCCGGTATTGCATTGTTATATAAAATCAATGGATGCAAGTTGCCATCCCCTGCATGAAAAACATTGGCGACTGGATACCCAAATTCCGTCCCCAGTCGTTCAATTTCACCTAATACATATTGCAATTGAGTCCGGGGAATTACGCCATCTTGCACATAGTAATCAGGACTGATTTTTCCCATGGCGGCAAATGCTGCTTTTCGACCTTTCCAGAGGGTCAGCCGATCGGCTTCATCGGTTGCGATCGTGACATTTCGAGCACCATTTTGTTTACAAATTGCTTCAATTCGTTTAGCACTTGCCGTCGCTTCGACTTCTAAGCCATCGACTTCAATCAATAAAATCGCAGTTGCATCACGAGGATAGCAATTAGTATTCACGACATCTTCAACGGCATTAATACTAAAATTATCCATCATTTCAATACCACCGGGCATAATTCCAGCGGCAATAATGTCAGATACGGTTTGACCTGCGGCTTCAATGCTGGTGAAATCGGCTAACAGTACTTGAATGGATTCTGATGATTTGAGAATTCGCAGGGTCACTTCGGTGGCAATTCCCAGCGTCCCTTCAGACCCGACAAATACACCCGTCAAATCATACCCCGGCATTTCCGGCATTTCACCGCCTAGATTTAGAATGTCGCCCGTTGGAGTGACGATCGTTAATGCCAGCACATGATTCGTTGTGACACCATATTTTAAACAATGAACCCCACCGGAGTTCTCAGCTACGTTGCCCCCGATCGAACAAATAATTTGGCTGGATGGGTCGGGGGCGTAATAAAATCCTTCACCCTTGACCGCCTGTGTGACCCAGTTGTTAATTACGCCTGGTTGCACGGTGACAGATTGATTTTCATAGTCAATATTAATGATTTCCCGCATCAAAGTTGTAGTGATTAGAATACAGTCTTCAATCGGCAATGCCCCCCCTGAAAGCCCGGTTCCAGACCCTCGTGCAACAAATGGAACGTTGTGCTTGTCGCAAATTTTGATGACTTGGGCGACTTCTTCGGTGGTGCGCGGCAAGACCACTAGGGCGGGGCGTTGGCGATAGCTGGTGAGTCCATCACATTCATAAACCAGCAATTCTTCACGACGACGCACGACGCGTTTCTCACCCACGATCGCTTGAAATTGGTCTGCGATCGACATCCAGTCATGGGTTGAGGCTTTGGGGGGAGCTTGGGTAATCATGGGGCGGGGTCATGGGGTGTGGATAGTTCTAGTATAGGATGTTGTTCTGTAGAACGATCGATCGGAAACGCCGAGGGGAACACACATGGAGTATTAGTTGCGGACGATTGACTAACGGTTTGAGCAGTTTGTGGAGATCCGGGAGATGCAAGAAATCCTCTTTCGGGTGGAAGAAAACTAGGTCTCATATCGTTTCTTGAATGAATGACCTCGCTGTTTGAATTCCTTAATTGCAGTTGTACTGAGAGGAGTAAGTTCATAGTACGCTAGGATCTTTGGAATATCAAAGGTCCAATGATATTGGTCCTTTTTAGCCAATTTCTTTTTACCTAACCAGTTTCCTAAAGTTCCAGATACTGACCCTCGCGTTTGATTTGTCAATCGGCTCAACTTCTCAAAAAGATCTTTATTTTTGAATTTGCCCAGAGCTTGATGCCAGACTTCAATAACTCGAATTAGAGCTACATAATTTCTGTATTCAAGACGCTGCCACTCATTAGCTTTCCTGTCACCGATAGCACTTAGTAAAGATAAATTCGCAGAGATTTGAACGAAATCAATCTTAGGCTGATTGCATAGAGAATTCCAGTAGCTTGGAGAATTTGGAATTGATGTTAAGAAGCTATTGTGGAAAGCATAGTCACTGCTGCAATTAAAAAAAGAGATAGTGTAGTTTTTTAGCAAAGGGGTTATACGTTCAGAGTCAGATTTTACAGAGGATTCCAAACTATTGTTGAAGATAAGATCAGTGTAGTTATTTTGGATAAATTTCTCATCTTTTAATTGATTATTTATATCACTCACTTGAAAAATTTGGCTTATGTAAAATGGATCATGACTGACTCTAATTGTACCTATGAACCAACTAGCGGCTCCTATGAAAGATAAGATCTCTATCTCAGCTCCGGAGCCTTCACTGAGTCGTAGTGTCGCTCCTTCGTTCAAAGCTTTGAAATAACACTGGCGATGATCCGAATCTGTCATAATTCCATCCGATATTTGCAGGATTGGCTGCTCTTTTACCGAGCCACCAATGACACTCAACTCCAATTGATTCATAGTCATGAGAGCGCTTCTCCAATTCTTCAGGGGTAATATTTGCTAATTGAATTTCAATTACTGTACAGAAACCGCCTGGGTATAGGAATGCAACATCGGCAATTCTCCAGCGACCATCAGGTAATGTGAAACGATGTTCGTAAACTGCTTGGGCACTTGGATTGATCTTAAGAAGAGTTGGAGCATTGTCTCGTGCTAACATTTTTCCCAGTAAATGCTCCCAAGATTCCCCACCCATGACAGAGCCTTCATCTCGCCTCTTCATGATTTCCGGGTCAAAGATATAGCGATCATCAAGTAATGATAGATTTCCATACCGAACAAAATGAGCATTGACAGTATGTCCTCCACGAACATGCTGATGACGTGGAAACATAGTATCTCCACTAAAAGGACATTGAAGTGATAGTTTGCATAGCTGTATTTCTTCCCAACGTTCTATCCAATCTGGCGCATAAATCAAGCCACCTAATGGCTCACATTGAGCTGACAACATTGTGATGGCTCCTTGTTGTAATCAACAGCATTTTACTCGTGAGCTATATAATTAGATAATAATTATATAGACATTGAATGTAAAAAATATCAAATACTTCAACAGATTAAAACTTACAAAAATGAAGTAATTTGTGGTGCTACCTTTAAAGATAAGGACCAGAGTTTTGCTAGGGCTGCGATCTGAGTGCATCAATTTTCGAGTAATTAAGACTGGCGATATTTCTATTGGAGAGGCGATCGATGGGCTACGGTCGATGATTGAATGAAGAGTTGAGGGGGGAGGGGCGATCGGGAATGAAAATTATGATGTCACGATCGCAGCCACAATATCATCCACTGTCGCATCTGACTGTTCAGACTTAGCATAGATCAGCAGCAGAGACACCAACTGCGGCGATACAACTTGATAAATCACCCGATAACTGCCACCTTTACCCACTGGAATATCACTGTTCTTAGCTCGGACTTTAAACACCATGTAACCTGTCCCGCTAATTCGATCGCCCAGAAAACTGCCCACTTCCAATGCTGCAATAATCGGTTGAATGTCATTCTGAATTTTTCGGTAGCGCTTCTCTAGGTCTTTTAAACGACGCAAAAAAGGAGTGCAAATCGAACCTCTACCAATTCAATATCACTCATAGACCTTGCTCCAAAGCTGAGATACAGGGAACGTCTCACCCTTCTGAGTTAATCGTATCGCTTCCTGTAAATCTGCTAAGATTTGCTGCTTTGGTTCATCTTCGTCTTCTGGATACAAACTGCTTTCCGTTAATTGCAAGGTATTCAAAATCTCCCGCCAAATCTCTGTCGGCACAATGACCGAAGCTTGATTGCCATCAGCATCAGTAACATATTGAACTAAGTTTTTCAGTTGGGCCAGTGTCATTAATACCGCCTCACAAAGAATCTATGAATGTGTACCATTCTAACATTCTAACGGATTCGATCGGAAACCTGATGATGTTGCTATTGAAGGGACGATCGATAGTCTACACCCGCCCAAAGATCCCATCAGGTCTAGAGCAGGCGCTTTCTAAATTTCCCATCGTCCCTTAAACTACATACGTATCAATCCAAACCGCAGAGCTTAACTGGGATAGAGGACGAAATGGCAGAGACGCTTTTATTCAATGCACTTCGTGAAGCGATCGACGAGGAAATGGCTAGGGATCAGACCGTTTATGTCCTAGGTGAGGATGTGGGGCAGTATGGCGGATCCTACAAGGTGACGAAAGATCTGTACGAAAAGTATGGTGAATTTCGGTTGTTGGATACTCCGATCGCAGAAAACAGCTTTACAGGAATGGCGGTCGGGTCGGCCATGACAGGCTTGCGTCCGATTATTGAAGGGATGAACATGGGCTTTTTGCTCCTGGCCTTCAACCAAATTGCCAACAACGCCGGAATGTTGCGCTACACCTCTGGCGGCAACTACAAGATCCCCATGGTCATTCGGGGTCCGGGCGGCGTGGGTCGTCAGCTTGGGGCCGAGCATTCCCAACGGCTTGAGACCTATTTCCAAGCGGTTCCTGGACTAAAAATCGTGGCGTGTTCAACTCCCCGCAATGCGAAGGGATTACTCAAAGCAGCGATTCGCGACAATAACCCGGTGCTTTTTTTTGAGCATGTGTTGCTGTACAACCTGAAGGAAGACTTACCAGACGAAGATTATATCTGTGACCTAAGTAAAGCTGAAATTGTCCGATCGGGTAAAGATGTGACGATTTTGACCTATTCACGGATGCGATATCACGTTCAGCAAGCGGTGAAGGGGATTGAAGCGTTGGGCTTTGATCCTGAAGTAATTGATCTGATCTCGCTGAAACCATTGGACTTTGAAACGATCGGCGCTTCAATTAAGAAAACCCATCGCGTGTTGATTGTTGAAGAAGGCATGAAAACCGGGGGAATTGGGGCTGAACTGATTGCTTCGATTAATGATCGGTTCTTTGATGAACTCGATGGTCCCGTGATTCGCTTATCCTCACAGGATATTCCAACCCCATACAACGGCGCGCTGGAGAACCTAACGATCGTTCAACCGCCGCAGATTGTGGAAGCAGTGCAGAGGCTAATGAATCGCTAGAAACTCGAAGCGAACTCCTCCTCTTGTCAATTGATTGTTGTTAATTATTAAGGGGAGGAAACATGACTGATGATTCTATGAAAGCGTTTTTAGCACGAGTTAATCAGCCGATTTTAGATGGTTCAACTTGGCCACAACCTCTATGAGCGTTTACTCAGGACTCGTTTTATTAGTCTGTCTTGTCAGCTTTTTGGTGTGTATTTGGATTGTGATTCCAGCACCCATATTTTCTTTATTGCCTCTCAGTGTAGGCACACCTGAAATTAGTCCTTGGCTAGTGGCGATCAATGCTTTGATTACGATCGTCCTTGCCCTAGTAATCTCTCAAAAGCAGTCTGGATGGGCATTTCGCGTTGCATTAAGTCTAAGTGTAGCGGCGTTAGTTTTGAGCGCGCTGCCACTGGCACAATATTCCCAAGCCCGAAAAAATGCCGACCAAGCAATGGTGGCGGTTCTCGGTAACGATTCGCTCAATGCTACTAAGGCTAGCCGATCGCAGCCGTTCATTTTAGCCGATGCTTTTCGGGGGATTACGCCTTCCCCTGTGAGAGAAGCATTAGATATTCCGTTTGTGAATTATCCAAATGGGGTGACGCTCAGAATGAATGTCTATCGACCTGTTGAGGTGGGGAACTATCCCGCGATCGTGATGATTTATGGGGGCGCGTGGCAGCGGGGCGATCCGTATCAAAATGAGCTATTCAGCCGATATATGGCAAATCAAGGCTATGTCGTTTGGACTATCTCCTATCGTCACGCACCGACCTATCACTTTCCAGCTCAAATTGAGGATGTCCGATCGGCGTTAGAATTTATTAAGCAACACGCGGTTGCGTATGAAACCGATCTTAATCGAGTTGCAATCATGGGACGATCGGCGGGCGCACAATTGGCATCGATCGCAGCTTATAACCCAAGTCCGATCGTATTTCGTGCCGTAGTGAACTATTACGGACCCGTCAATTTAACAGCAGGCTATTACGATGTACCGAACCCTGATCCAATTGGATCACGATCGGTGTTGACAGCATTTCTGGGCGGGACTCCTAACGAGAAGGGTGCAGAGTATTTTTCAGCCTCGCCATTGAATTCAGTGCGGTCTGATTTACCGCCATCCTTATTGATTTATGGGGGACGCGATCATATTGTGATGTCAAAGTTTGGAAAGTTTCTCGCACAGGCATTAGAGGCGAAGCAAAATAAGGTTGTTTTTATCGAGATTCCTTGGGCTGATCATGCCTTTGATGCAGTATTTCAAGGGGTAAGTAATCAATTTGCGTTGTACTATACAGAACGTTTTCTGGCTTGGGCGTTGCGTTAAATAAGATTCAAGTTGGGTTCAATCATTCAAACCATGGACCATCTGCGTATCAATGGTGCTGTTGGGATCTTTCACATTCTTCCGGATTGCTTAAGTTATAATCTCAGGTATAAATATTGTAATTTCTCAAGCTTAAGACGTTAGGGCAACTATGGTGGTTTTAAGGATGAAGATATTCAAAAATTTATTGATAAAACGTAACCAAAAACGGTTGCTCATTTATATGCTTATGCTACCAAGTCTGCCCGTCTTTGGTCTGTACCAAGCTATTGTTTGGAAATCTTCGTCATCAATAGCAGCCCAACCGCCAGCTATTGAATCTCCATCTTTAGATAGAATTGATAATGAAGTAAATGATCTGTTACGCCAAGGCGTAGAAAAGTACGATAAACAAGATTACAAAGGGGCGATCGCGGACTATGACCAAGCGATTAAACTTAGACCTAGTTATGCTGATGCCTACTACAACCGAGGAAATTCGCGCAGTGATTTAGGGGACAAAAAGGGGGCGATCGCGGACTACGACCAAGCGATTCAGATTAATCGAGGTTGGGGTTCTTTTAATAATCGCTACTTTGGCTTACCTACTGCCTATAGCAATCGAGGAAATGTACGGAGTGATTTAGGGGATAAAAAAGGGGCGATCGCCGACTATGAGCAAGCCGTCAAACTTAAATCTGATTATGCTGCTGCTTACTACAACCGAGGAATTGTGCGGAGTGATTTAGGGGATAACAAGGGGGCGATCGCAGGCTATCAAAAAGCGACTGATTTGTATCCCACTGATAATCCTTTTAGACAACACTCGATCGACAATCTCAAAACGCTCCAATAATCCTGTGAACCACCTACCGCGATGAATCATTAGCTGAATTCTCTGCCGCCGCCAATGTTTGATAGGCAATTTGGGCCACCGCTTGTTCTGCCGCCTTCATCGATCGGCCCACCGCCTCCCCACACAACTCACCCCGAATCCAAACCTGCGACACAAAACGCCCCGGATCGTCATGGGTTGAATTCACTTCCCGCGTGCGATATTGGGGCAATGTTTTCCAAATGCCTTGGGTCCAATTTTGCAGTGCAGCCTTATAGTTTTGTCTGGCTGGATCCGCTAAAATTGCCTCCGATTGTTTCAAAAATAATGGATCAAGCCACGAATGAATCCAAGATAAATCTTCAGTGCTCAAATACAACGCCGCTAACACCGCCTCCAAACTATCCGCTAACCTAGACGATCGCCCCGCCCGATCGGATGCCGCACTGCCGCCCACCAGCAGATACCGATCGAAACCCAAATCATCCGCAATCACTGCCAACGATCGATCGCTAACCAGTTGCGATCGGAGCGCCGTAAAATCACCCACCTTAAGCTGCGGAAATTGCCTTAACAAAAATGCAGCCGATGCTAGCTTAACCACCGCATCCCCGACAAATTCCAGTTGTTCATAATTTTTCTCAGCCGAAATCGTCGAATGAGTCAACGCCAAATCCATCAGATCCCAGCGCAATTGAGCCGCCTCCGGGTCCAGTCCCAATCGAGCAATCAGGCTAACAAGTTGTTTTTGGCGGAGAGGATATTGAATAGACATGAATATTTTAGTTGTGACAATTAAACCTCAATCTCCTCAATCCCGCTTAAAAAGTTGCTGTACATACAACTTGATATTTCCTATTAGCATTGAAACCCGATCCCCCTAGCCCCCTTAAAAAGGGGGAACAAGAGCAAATTTTATTTCGCAGTCCCCCTCTTTAAGAAGGATTTAAGGGAATCGAGTTTAGCCGAGATCAAACCTTATTTCATAGTCCCCCTTTTTAAGGGGGATTTAGGGGGATCGGGTTCTTGATACTAACGCAAGGACTTTTCAAACGTCCGCTCAACTAAGCTGCTTGCAACGCCGCCGTCAATTCCGGTAACGCCACATGCGATACTCGGGGCGTGAACCCAAGCCACTGACGGGAAATTTGTACAAACGGCTTCGGATCACCACTGACATAAAACTGAGTGGGCAAGGCTTGACGTAGATTCTGCAATCCCAACAAATCCAATTCCTGAGCCGCCGCGATCGCAGTCTGCACCGCCGGATTCACAAACGTCACGTTGGACGGAAGAATCGATCGGAGCACCGGAGCCAAATGGGGATAGTGAGTACAGCCGTAAACTAGGGTATCAATCTGGTTTTCAATTAAGGATTCCAGATAGCCTTCTGCGACCTGGCGCGTATAGGGATCCTGAATTCGATCGCCCTCAATCAACGGCACAAACTCTGGACACCCGACTTGCCATACTAAAGCATTCGGATCCGCTTCTTGAATCGCATCACGATAGGCATTACTTTTTGCAGTAGCCGGAGTTGAAATTATACCAATCCGTCTTCCCGCCTCAACAGCAGCTTTCGCCCCCGGCAAAATTACACCCAAAATAGGAATATTAAATTCCGATCGGACCACCTCAAGTGCCAACGCCGAACTCGTATTGCAAGCCATAATCACCAGCTTCACCCCGCGCTCCACCATCCAGTGCAAAATTTCGCGCACAAACTGAATAATCTCATCCTGCGATCGGGTTCCGTAGGGCAGGCGCGCGGTGTCACCAAAG
>JAYVUU010000056.1:0-7264 GCA_043787635.1 Synechococcales cyanobacterium
CGATTCTCTTGAAACTGATGAATTAGTTCAAGTACAAGTGAGTCAGGCAGTGATTAGAAAGCGGGCTGATAATGCGCCTATGAATTTTTTACACAAGTGGCAGCTAATTGAGGCAGAACGGCAAGCAATCCTGGGCAATAAAGCAGAGGCGATCGAATTCTATGATCTGGCGATCGTTGGGGCGAAGACCAATGGCTTTGTCCAAGAAGAAGCCCTAGCCAACGAACTCGCCGCCAAATTTTATTTAGACTGGGGTAAGACAAAGGTCGCCGCAGGCTACATGCAAGAAGCCAGCCATTGCTATGGTCGATGGGGCGCTAAAGCTAAAATTGATGACTTGGAATCCCGCTATCCCCACTTATTACGCCCTATTTTCCAATCTAGTCTCCCACCCGTTAATGGGTGGGAAACCTTGCCAAGCACCAATATCCCTAATCTTTCGCTCCATACGTCTATCAATGCTAATTCTTCCACCACCACAAATACAGAACTTGACTTTGCCACTATTCTTAAAGCGTCCCAAAGCCTTGCTGGAACAATTCAACTAGATGAGTTATTGCAGCAACTCACTCAAATTATTTTGCAAAATTCCGGTGGCGATCGCTGTGCATTGCTCTTATCGAATGATGAGGGCGAATGGCGGATCGAAGCCACGGCTACACCCGGTACCACCCAACTTTGTTCCGATCCGCTTGAGGGGAATCTAGCCGTACCCACCCAACTGATTCAGTATGTCAAAAACACGCGGGAAGTTGTGATCATTGACAATGGCAAAACCGATTTACCTGTGATTGGTAAGTATTTGAGTCAGCAGAAGCCTAAAAGCGTTTTATGCTTGCCGATTCTGAATCAAGCTAAGTTGATGGGGATACTGTATTTGGAAAATCGATCAGCCCGTGGCGCATTTACCCACGATCGCCTTCTAGCGTTGAACTTCCTGGCAACCCAAGCGGCGATTTCCCTAGAGAACACTCGGCTTTATCAACTAGAACAAAAGAGATTTCGGCAGTTACAAGAACAAACCTCATTGCTAGCCTTTAGGTCTGCGATCGACTCAAATTTAACTCGGATTTGTACACTTCAAGAGATGCTGCAACGCTGCACTGAGATTATCGTAGACTATCAGGACGCGGCGTTTGCGCGAATCTGGACCGTTAGTACCGATGGTCATGGTCTAGAGCTACAAGCTAGTGCTGGACTCTATACCCACATAGATGGGAATCATCGTCAGGTTCCGATCGGGCAGTTCAAGATTGGACTCATTGCCAAAGAGTGCCTCCCGCATCTGACCAATGATGTATTGAATGATCCACGAATTGGAGACAAGGCTTGGGCCGCATCCGAGGGAATGGTTTCCTTTGCGGGCTACCCCTTGCTAGTGGATGGTCAGCTTCTAGGCGTGATTGCCCTTTTTGCGCGTCGCCCGCTTGAGAATTCTGTCTTGGATTCTTTAGAAATTGCGGCCCATGAAATTTCTCTGGGGTTAGATCGCAAACAAAGGGAAATAGCGTTACAAATTTCAGAATTGGATCTGCGACAAAAATCACAAGACTTAGAGCAAGCGCTGAGCGATTTACAGCAATCGCAACTGCAAACTGTGCAAAGCGAAAAAATGGCATCACTGGGGAATCTAGTGGCTGGAGTCGCCCACGAAATCAATAATCCAATGGGCTTCCTAAATGGCAGCATCAAAAATGTTAAGGACTATATCCGCGATTTGATGGGACATTTAGAACTCTATCAACAACATTATCCGAATCCCATTGCAGAAATTCAAGATAATGCCGAAGAAATCGATTTGGAGTTTTTGAGTGAAGATCTCCCTAAATTATTGAACTCAATGACGGGAGCCACCGATCGGATTAAAGGCATTAGCACTAGCCTCCGGAACTTCTCCCGCGCAGATACAGAATACAAAATTAGTGCCAATCTAAATGAAGGAATTGATAACACCCTAATGATTTTGAAATATCGCCTTAAAGCCAACCAGCACCGCCCCGAAATCCAAGTGCATCAAACGTATGGAGAATTACCATCGATTCACTGTTTCCCCGGTCAACTCAATCAAGTATTTATGAATATTCTGGCTAATGCGATCGATATGTTTGATGAAGCGGCCCAACAGTCTACCTTTACTGAGCTAGAAGCCAGTCCCCAAATCATCATCATTAAAACTGCAATGACGGAGAACAACATGGTCGAAATCCACATTATCGATAATGGTAAAGGGATGCCTGAGGACGTGAGAGCCAGGATTTTTGACCATTTGTTCACCACCAAAGGGGTTGGCAAAGGTACAGGGTTAGGATTGGCGATTTCCCGTCAGATTGTGATGGAAAAACATGGTGGGGGACTAGAGGTGAGTTCCATGCCGAATCAAGGGACTGAGTTTTGTATTAGTCTACCCATTCGTTTTGATTAGCAAATTCTGGACATGCCGTTTCGTGATACGAACCCGGAAAAGACAATGTAAAGACTATGTCATCAAGTTGGCGCAGCGCGTAATCACATCAAACGATGTAGTCATCTACATCGGCATTTCGCCTTGCTAAAGGCAGATTTGAGAGTGTCAAACATGGTTAATCACTTTAGTGCTGGGAGTGTCAGCGCACAATGTCATTACCAATTCGGAGCGTAATATCAGACTCTAATTCTCCAGTAGAACTAGAGTCCACAATACCAGTTTTAATCGTCTGCTGAATAGATTCTGCTGCTTGAGTTTGGCCACCTTCAACAATAATTTGAGTTTGGCTTTGTTGCTCCGATCGATCGTCACTTACAGATACATTTTCATAGCCTGCCCTAATAAGTTGCATTGCAACAGTTTGAGCTGCATCAGGATTGTTTGAAGCATTTTGAATAATAATTCGCAGTGGGTCCGCCGCGCCGTCAGACTGACCCGCACCCACATTAAAGTACTCTTTCATAATCCGATCGCGGGCATCGGGATCCATAATCCAATAACTCGCTTGAAACTCCTTCTCCCCGCTAAATCGACCGGGCAGTAACACCATTTTGAGTGCTTTTTGATCAATACCCAGACCATAGTTAAACAATGCAGAAATTTCTGCCAGGGTCATATTCGTATCAATATAGGGCTGTATTGCCTGAAGAATCACTGGGACGCGAACTAGTACTAGCGGATTAACAAATTTCTCGCGCAATGCTTTTAGTAGTATCTGTTGACGCTGAACTCGACCAATATCGCCAAGAACATCATTTCTAAATCGAGCAAATTGTTCCGCCTTGTCTCCATCCAAAGTCTGCGGCCCTTGTTTGAGATTGATCGAAAGTTTCTGGGTCTTATCTTCATACGCCATATCCGTCGGCACGGTCACCTCAACGCCACCCACTTGATTGATTAATTCACGAAATGCATAGGTGCTAAACCGGACATAACGGTCGATCGTCACTCCAGCGAAATTGTCAGAAATAACTTGATTCACCAGCGCTGGCCCGCCTGATGGATTAGCTTGATTTATTTTTGCTAATCCAAAATTTGGAATCTCAACTTGAGTATCACGGGGAATCGACAGAAGACTCACGCTAGATTGCTTTGGATCAATATGCAGCAGCAGCATTGAATCACTGTTACCGCTGAATACTTCCTCGCTGCCTAGCTTCGCGCCCGCTACTTGATCGATTCCCATCACCAACACATTTACCGGACGCTTGACTTGGTAGCGGAAGCCATTTTTCAATAAATCGCCCAACAACCGCTGACCTTCATGGGGCGCAATTCCCCCCGGTATCGGAATCATTACTGCAATAAAAGATCCGATCGTCGCGGCCAAACCAGCACTCAGCCCCAAAACTGTACCCTTCGTTAAAACAGGACCAAAACGCGATTGAAGTTGAACTATCTTTTGAGATATTTTCTGAGCGGTCGAAGTCATAGCTAGTCACAAATAGTCGTGGATTAAGTTAAGGAATGAATGAGGTTCTTGTTATTGTTAACTCAAATTACCTCACCCCGAAATTTCTTAACCCTTTTTTATGCCATCATTCTATTCGTCACCGCCTCTAGTTTCTATTATTTTAGCTGGTGGAAAAGGTGAACGCTTTTGGCCCCTCAGTCGTCTCGATCGTCCGAAACAGTTTCTCAGCCTCGATGGCAGCAGCCTAAGCTTGCTCCAAACCACTGCTGATCGGTTGCTGATTCCGGCCCAAGGCTGGGAAAATCTCTGGGTTGTCACATCCGCGCAGTTAGCCGATGGAGTCCGGGAGCAGTTACCAGAGCTGCCCGAAGTCAATCTTCTAGTCGAGCCAGAAGGACGAGATACAGCCCCAGCAGTGACATGGAGCATCTTGGAAGTGGTCAAGCGCTACGGAGAGGAGGTTGTGATGGCGTTTTTTCCAGCAGACCATTGGATTACGGAACCCGAAAAATTTGCACAGACGCTAGAAGCCGCTCGGCACGTTGCTCTCAAGTCACAAACGATCGTCACTCTAGGAATCAAACCGACCTTTGCATCTACGGGCTACGGCTACATTGCTCAAGGGGCATTATTACCGACGGAGGTTCAGTCGTCTCAGGGAATCCCAGCCTACAAAGTCGATCGATTTACAGAAAAGCCCGATCGGGAAACCGCTGAAGCCTTTATCGAAACTGGACTGTATAGCTGGAATGCTGGGATGTTTGTGTTTCAGGGCAAAGTAGCCCTAGAAGAAATTCGTCGCTATGCCCCAGAGATTTTGGACCCCTTAGAAGCAAAAGGAATTGCCGCCTATGGCGAACTTCCCAAAACGAGCATTGACTACGCGCTGATGGAACCCACCCAAAAAGCCACCGTCTTACCCGTCACCTTTGCCTGGGATGATTTGGGGGATTGGGGGGCGATCGAACGCCTGCTCAAAACCGATAAACCCAACGTAGAAGTCGCTAAACATGTCGGTCTCGACACCCAAGGGGCACTCCTTTATTCCACCCAAGAGGACGAGCTGATTGTGACGATCGGTCTGGAGGATCTGGTGATTGTACGAGATGGCAAGGTTACATTGATTGTCAAAAAAGACCGAACCCAGGACATCAAACAAGTCCTAAAAACTCTACGAGCAGATCCTGAACTATCACATCATCTGTAGGGCGGTGCTTTAAAAATCGCGGGTTGTGGAGGTGAGACCCGATCCCCCTAAATCCTCCTAAATCCCCCTTAAAAAGGGGGGACTATGAAATAAGATTTTTTCTTGTTCTCCCTTTTTGAGAGGGTTATGGGGATCGAATCTTTTGACTCCAACGAAAAGGCTTTTCCAACCTCCTCCAAATTCAAAGCTAAGTTCAGCTTCAAAGCACCAAGTCAACGCAAGGCGCATTAAGTCAACACAAGCCGCGTTAAAATATTGCGGTTAATCTCTGCTCAACAATGAGTTTGTTTGATCGTCCCTATGACCTCCTCATCTTCTGCTCTTCCAAGCCCTGCACCCTTCGCCATCACAACGCCACTGTTTTACGTTAACGACGTGCCCCACATTGGCAGCGCTTACCCCACGATCGCCACCGATGCTATTGCGCGGTTTCAACGAATGCGAGGGGTGGAGGTTCGGTTTATCACGGGGAGCGACGAACATGGTCAGAAGATTCAACGGACTGCAGAGGCAAACAATCGCACCCCTCAAGCCCACTGTGATGAGATTGTTGGTAGTTTCAAAGCGCTGTGGGAACGGATGGATATCAGGTACGATCGGTTTATTCGCACCACTGATGAGCGTCATGCTGCCATTGTGCGCGAATTCTTTCAGCGCGTTTGGGAAAAAGGTGATATTTATCTCAGCCAACAAAAAGGCTACTACTGTGTATCTTGTGAAGAGTTCAAGGACGAAAAAGATCTACTAGATGGCAAGCGCTGCAACATCCACGTCACCAAGGAAGTGGAATGGCGAGATGAGGAAAACTATTTCTTTCGGTTGTCAAATTATCAAGCAGCTCTCGAAACGCTCTATGCCGATCGACCAGAGTTCATCCAGCCCGACACTCGCCGCAACGAAGTGATCAATTTCGTTAAGCAAGGGTTACGAGATTTCTCGATTTCTCGGGTTAATTTTGATTGGGGATTCCCAGTTCCAGAAGATCCCAATCATGTCATTTATGTGTGGTTTGATGCGCTTCTCGGCTACTTGACTGCACTTCTCGATGAAGACGATGCGCCCACCTTGGCTAATGCCACCAAACACTGGTATCCCCATCATACCCACATCATCGGAAAGGACATTTTGCGCTTTCATGCGGTGTACTGGCCCGCGATGCTAATGTCTGCTGGATTGGCTTTACCGGGTCGTGTATTTGGTCATGGCTTTTTCTTAGACAATGGCGTGAAAATGGGAAAAAGTAGCGGCAATGCAATCAATCCAGATTCGTTGCTCGATCGTTACGGAAGTGATGCAATGCGGTACTACTTCTTGAAAGAAATTAAGTTTGGTCAAGATGGGTCATTTGAAGAAACACGATTTGTAAATATTCTTAATGCTGACTTAGCCAATGATTTAGGCAATTTGTTAAACCGGACCTTGAAGCCTGCAATTAAAAATGGCGCTGGGGCGGTCCCAAATCTCAGTGGCGCAGATATTCCTGAGACTAATCCATTGAAAATGATTGGATCGGACTTGGGCGATCGGGTGACAGCATCCTACGAAGCTCTCGCATTTCATGATGTCTGTGAAGCAGTGCTAGAGCTAGTTCGGCTCGGAAATCGCTACATTGATGAACAAGCTCCTTGGACACTTTATAAACTCGGTAAAACCGATCCAGAAAAGCATAAAGAAGCGGAACAGGTGACTTATAGCATTTTAGAATCTGTTCGATTAGCCGCTTATTTACTTGCGCCGATCGTTCCAAACATCAGCACTCGTATTTATCAGCAATTGGGATACGCTACTAATTTCAATGATGCTCCTTTAATAAATGTATCGAATGTATTCCTTACTCATTCGACTTGGGGAATACTCGAATCAATGCAAATCTTAGGAAATGCTCAACCCGTTTTTCAGAAACTTGAACTTCCGATCGCTGATGAATCTATACCAAATCTATAGATTCATCATTCATAATGAATCTATATTTATGACAGGTCTATGATAAGCGAGATATAGGGAACTGAATTGTTCTCAACCGTCAGACTCATTAAAATGTCTGAATAATAACAGAGGTATAATTTAAGTGTTGAATAATCACAATCTCTCTCCTGAACATGAGACGATGTTCTCCCCTGAGCATATCCTTGAAAATCGTGGTCGAGTTGCTATTTTTATTGATGGGTCTAATCTTTTC
>JAYVUU010000057.1:0-19578 GCA_043787635.1 Synechococcales cyanobacterium
ACGTCCCATTATGAATGGACGTTTGTATGGGATTTTCGACGCGGACATTTTGCAATAGAGCCGTCACGAGGACGAGCGCTGATTAAGGAACCCTTGGGTCGCTTTCTAGAAGCACAAGATTATCAGTTGGAACCGGGTGGAGATTATTCATTCGTAATTCGCGGTGAGGTGTGATTTCTTTTGGAGCTGGGAAACTATAAAGGCTGTTGTGTACGCACAAGTGATTGGTATCTAGGCAAAGTCTCTACCGAGCCGCCCGAGTCCCCAATTCTGGGGGACAGGAGCAAATCTTATCTCATAGCGCTTAACAAGAACAGGTCTTTACTACACGCTCGCAGCTTCTCGTCCGGCTTGTTGTTGTTCTTTGGTTCTGTTGTTAAGAGTGCCACTGTTGAACGTGCTGTGTAAACGGTTTAGGGCGTTGAGATAGGCTTGGGCTGAGGCTACGATGATGTCGGTGTTAGCCGATCGTCCAGAAAAGATTCGGTCTTCATGTTTCAGACGAATGGTCACTTCCCCGATCGCATCAATACCCGCTGTGACGGATTGAACTGAGAATTCAATGAGATCGTTTGGAACGTTCACAACCCGATTAATAGCTTTGTAGATTGCATCCACTGGCCCAGTTCCGATCGCAGCATCCATCAATTCCTCGCCATCGGGAGTCCGAATCCGAACTGTGGCGGTTGGTTGAGCATTATTACCACAGGAGACTTGAACCATTTCGAGCCGGAACAATTCGGGGGGCTGTTGGGTTTCATCATTCACAATAGATTCTAGATCCCAATCGGTTGTTTCTTTTTTCTTATCGGCTAGTTCCTTGAATCGAACAAAGGCTTTATTCAATTCTTGGTCCGCTAAGTCATATCCCAATTCTTTCAAACGGGTCCGGAAGGCATTACGACCGGAGTGTTTACCCAATACAATTTGATTGTCATTCAAACCGATCGACTTCGCATCCATGATTTCATAGGTTTGTCGGTTCTTTAACATCCCATCTTGGTGAATCCCAGATTCGTGGGCAAATGCATTTGCACCGACGATCGCTTTGTTTGGTTGTACAAGCATTCCAGTCAAATTCGAGACTAGACGAGAGGTTCGATAAATTTCTGTCGTGTTGATTCCGGTCAATGGCGTTTCAGAATCGACCGATCGACCCAAAAATGGGTTGAAATATTGTCGCCGCACATGCAACGCCATCACTAGTTCTTCTAATGCGGCATTCCCTGCCCGTTCTCCGATGCCGTTAATGGTGCATTCCAATTGGCGTGCGCCATATTTGATAGCTTCAAGAAATGATGCAACGGCTAAGCCTAGGTCGTTGTGACCGTGGACTGACAAAATGGCTTGATCAATATTCGGGACGTTCTCCTTAATTCCGCGAATCATATCGCCAAACTCGCTGGGAGTCATATAACCTACCGTGTCAGGAATATTAATGGTGGTGGCACCCGCGGCGATCGCTTTTGTTAATACCTCATACAAATAGGCAGGCTCCGATCGGGCTGCATCCATGGGCGAAAATTCTACATCCTCTACAAAGGATTTTGCATAGGCGACCATCTCTTCGGCGATCGTCAATACTTCCGATCGGCTCTTTTTGAGTTGATACTCCAAATGAATATCAGACGTTGAAATAAACGTATGAATCCGCGAATGCACGGCAGGTTTCAACGCATCAGCAGCGGCTTTGATATCGGCGGGAATCGCCCGCGCTAAACTACAAATAATAGGTCCATCTTCCGTGCCAATCTGTTCGGAAATCTTTTTAACCGCCTCAAAATCCCCTGGGCTAGCAAAGGCAAATCCAGCTTCGATTACATCGACTCCCAGCCTTGCCAGTTGACGGGCGATCGCCATCTTTTCTTCCCCATTTAGGGTGCAACCGGGCGCTTGTTCGCCATCCCGCAAGGTTGTGTCGAAAATAATAATGCGATCGTCGTGGTTTCTCATGGCTCGTTGTTAGGTTCGAGGTAAATAGTTAGAAGTTGTCGAACGTTTGGTCTATTGTAATCGCTTTTGACGATCGTGTGCTACAAAAAGCTACAGAATACTACATTAGACATATTTTGAGATTGGATTGGTTTAGATTTATTCAGATTTAAAGGTCGATCGCGCGGTCTTGAATCCATCGTTCTAGCAGGGGGATTTCGATCCGATCGTCTTTGGTGATGACGTGGAAGCGGATCATGCGGCGGCGGGCGGCTTGGGCTTCTGGGGTGTTGTAGGTGGGCGGTTGGGATTGGGCGATCGTGAGCAGGATTTGTCGTCCGGCGGCGATTTCTTCGGGGGTGGTACCTGTGAATTGGTCCCAGACGTTGGCGAAGTAGGGTGTGCCCTTGCTAAAGGCTTCGGGGATGGCGAGTTCGAGGAGATGGTGGGTGGCGGTTTTGACGGTGGCGAGGTTGGCTTGTTCGACTAGGCAGGCTCCGATCAGTTGGAGGTAGAGGGGGTGGCAGTGGGTGAGGTGAAGGATGCGTTCAACTAGGCAGTCTTCGTAGCGCATTTTGAAGTCGGGGTCGGGGTTGCGGAGGAGGTCTTCGGCTTCGTGGGGTTCGAGGTAGCCCATTTCGATCGGGACAACGCTGATAAAGTAGCTGCTCCAGTTGGGTCCGAGTTCACTGAGAGTTTGGACACCGGAGAACATGAAGGCGAGTTCGTCGCGGTGTTGGATGAGGCTGCGGAGTTGGTCTAGAAGACGGAAGTTGAGACGGCCTTCAGTAATCGCGGTGCCGATTTTTTCAAATTCGTCGAGGGTGAGAAGAAGGCGACGGCCTGGGGGCAGCAGAGGGAGAGCGATGGCGAGCCAGTCTTCGAGGGTTCCGTAGGGATTGGCTTTGAAGCTGTCGCGGGTGGGGACGGTGGGGAAGTTGAGGTTTTGGCTGAGGGTGTATTCGTGGATGGCAGAGACGAGGCTAAACCAGAAGTCTGATTCACTGTTGTTGACGGCGCTGCGTTGGAGATCGATGTAGACCGGGATGAGGTCGTTGGGGAGTAGGCGGGTGAGGTTTTTGAGGAAGGAGGTTTTGCCGAAGCGTCGGGGTCCGTGGAGGACGAGGGTGGGACGGTTACGATCGAGAATCTGGCGGTAAAGACGATCGGCAAGCTGACGACGGCCTTTGAAGGTATCACCAGAGTTGAGGGGGTTGCCGTATTGGAAGAAGCTGACGAGTTCGTCTGGGGAGAGTTTGCGTTGTTCGATGAGTTCGAGTTCGAGGAGGGTTTGCCAGTGGGTGAGGACGGATTGCCAGCGCTTGACGGATTTGGGTGGAAGGAGGCGGGGGAGTTGGGGAAATTGGTTTTGGAGGGATTCGAGACCACGAATGCGTAGTCCTGGGTTTGGGCCTTCGAGGATGATGGATAGATTATTTAGGAAGGCTTTGAGAGGGCGGAAAAGATCGTCAATTTCGGGTTGGCGGTTGACTGATGTATTGTTTTGATTGTCTTCTTGATAGTATTCGGGAATGAGGAGGGGAAGTTGTGGATGGTTTTTAGTTTGAATTTGAAGTAGTTCAGCGGTTGTTTTTGGGGCTTTGAGGCAATTGGCTAGAATGCCGGGGAGGGCTTTTTTGATTGTGATTTGGGCACCGGGGAGAGGGTTGGATTGAAGTTTTTGGTAAATGGTTAGGGCTTGTGATGGAGATTGCTCGAAGGCGTTGATTAGAACTAGATCATGGCGGGGAATGGGAAACCAGAGTATTTCACTCTCGAAGATGGGGAATCGATCGGCGATCGCTAAAGCATTTGTTTTTGGAGTGATGGTTTTTGTCCACAATGGTGTGAATTTATTGGTGGTATGGAGTAGTGAGGAAATGAGGAAAATCAAATAGTCGGGGAAGATGCGATAGTAGCCGCAGAGAATGACGGGAATAGTCCAAAGAACTTGTATTCCAAGGTTTTGAAAGCCTAGAAGTATCATTGTGATGATGAGGCCGATCGACCAGCCGTGTTCTTTTGTGGGGGCGAGGGCGATCGCAAGGATTAAGCAAACAAGTGAATATGTTAGAAGAGATGCGTTAGAAACGCCTGCGATACCCACGCCGACAAAGGCAAAGGGAAAAGTAATGACACCGACAATGACAATGACACCGACAACGGTAATGGCCATGGCAACAGCAAGGCCAGCGACCTCGAAAAGGAGCATGAAAGCGCCCATGACAATGCTTCCCATGACAATGCTTCCCATGACAACGCCTGCGACACCGAACTCGACACTGCCTGCGATACCGACCGCGATACCGCCTGCATAATTGACTGCGATACCGACTGCGATACTGATCGCGACAAGGTACAACACCACGGGTTCATCAGAATTATGGGAGATATTATCTCTAAACGAAAAAACAAAATATCCGGTGAGACCTGTTAAAAAAACTGAAAACAGCATGTTTTCAGTTGCTAGCCAAGTACCCAGGAAGACGCTACTCGCACTTCCAGCGACCAAGACATTGCGACCTAGAGTCAGTTTCTGCTCCAGTAGTGAAGACCCTACCGATGAACTTAGTATGAAAGCAACAGAACCAACTCCCCAGCCTAGTGAAAGCTTTGACCAAGAAAAAAGTCTGTCAAGTCTGCCAGCCCCTGACTGTATGATTGAATGATAAGTCCTGAATCTTGAATTGCAATAAACGAAACGATTAAAGATGCTGACCAACCAAGCCCCATAGAAGAAAACCAAACTCCAATTCCATATGAAGTCATAATTGCACCTACGGAAAACAGCCAGTTAATGGGTGCTGGGAAGCGCGTGTGAATAATAAATGTGGGTATAAATAAGATTAAGTTAATTAATAAATACTGACTCGCAAAACGAAATGCATCAGTAGAATTCGGCAATAGAATATGGAGTCCATAGGCTTGAGTATCTTCCCCACAAATTTGATTCATCCGCTTCTGCAACTTTGAAGGACACCACAGCGACCAGTAAAACAACTCCCACGTCTCAACCAGAAACGTTTTTACTTCTCGCCCTTGCCATCCCATCATCATCAACCTCATCCCGAATTTCGGTCTGTTCTAAATTCAGCATTGCTCGGTAATCACGATCGAATTTCCGGTTCCCCCTTACTAAGGGGGCTAGGGGGATCGGGTCTCTCATTGAAACCGATAAAACTGATATTCTATTGTCCCCAGTTCTCAGACTCCCGTTCAATGATTTCCTCAACATCTCTCAGGACAATCGGCAGACTTTCCGTAACAGTTTTCCAGACAATATCATAATTAATACCGAAATAGGCATGAACTAAACGATTTCGCATACCAACCATATCTTTCCATGGCATTTCGGGATGACGCAATTGGCAATCTAAAGAAATGTTATTTGCTGCCTCTCCAATAATTTCCAATTCTTTAACTAATGCCAGAGCCAGAATTCGATTTTGTGGCAAAGACTCCCGACTCTGATTTTCAATGAATTTTAAAGACTCCTGACAAGCATCAGAAATATGTTTTAGACGAGACAAATTATCTTGAGCTGTCATATTGCACCACCGCCTCCTGCAAGACTCGATCGCGAAAATAAGGACTCAGCTCTTCAGCAGTTCTAAGATCAATCGTTCGTCCATCAAATAACGTTGACAGTTCTCTTTCCATCTGAGCCAACTTAAAGAAAGTAGGAAGACAACCTGACGAGAATTCGACGAGAAGATCAATATCACTCTCCTGTGAAAAGTCTGCTCTTAATACTGAACCAAACAATGACAACTTATCGATAAAATTTCGCTTACAAAACTGATCAAGAAATTGTTTTGGAATTGTAACTGGATAGTTCGTGCGTGCGATCGATATTTCTGAAAGCATCCCTTAACCTCACTTATAACTTTGAAACCGATCGCACCTCTAAGCCACACCATAATCCGTATAAGGGCGTTTATAAGGTGCATGTAACCCTAAAACAATATCTTCCTTCGGCACACCCATTTCCACAAGATCAGCAGCCAAATCATCCTCCGTCCAATTCTGTTGAATCCAAATTTTCCCATCCCTAATATCAAGATGGATCAAGCAATTATAAACACGCTTAAATCCTTCCCATCCAACATTCATCCATTGATAATGATCACGCACCGTATCCATAATCAATTGCACTTCTACATCATCCTGATCCCTATCAGAACTCGCATACTCAGTAATCATCTTCTGAACATATTCCCGATATTTTTCTACTTTATCCATTGAACAATGACCTCCTGATTCGGTTCATAGACGATTAGTAAAAGTTGAAACTCCTCGATCGCAATTTGTATAAAATCCGATCGAAAGAACGTTTCATAAGCATCCTGCGGAACGGCCAAATATAAAATCCGTTCAGGATCTTCACGCTTCAATGCCAATCGATAAGTCGCAAACTGACCAAAAGCCGCATAAAAATCAGTAGTCGCTGAAGTATTAAGAAAACTCTTGACTTCGATCGCAATCTTCTCGATTCCTCGACCGGCCAAAATCAATCGTTCCGCACCCAAGTCAATCAAAAAAGTTCGCCCCTCGGAAGTTACCTCCAGAGGATCATCAGTTACAATCCACTGCTCTTTAATCAGTGCCCGTTTGACCTCCTCATGAAATTTATCTTTTGCAGACATGACTCACCCCCTTCTTCAATCATACCGCACCCCTATTCTCTCGAATCCACTCCCCAAACACCGAACTAAACAACCGTCCATCCTTCCGCAACACCCCATAGCGAAATAGACGATCGCCCATTCCCTTCTGAACATCGATCGTATTCCCCGTCTGAACCAACGTCCTCAACACACTCTGTTCCTTAGGCTCCAAATCCTTCCATAATGCCCGAAACCGATCGTGTGTTTGATACCGAAACTCACGATCTGCCTGATTCAAATTGCTATCCTTCCAGATAATTTCTGCCGCCATTTGCACATAATACGCCCATCCCCCAGCGACATCATCAATCCAACTCAACGCCGCGTCATCAATCTCCGGCAACCCATCCCGCACCAATGCCCGCCAGTCCGCATCCTCCAACGCCCCCAACATGCTCTGACTAAAAATATTGCCAAACGGCGAAGTCAATCCCAAAGATCCATACACCTCACCCAAAGGCCGCCCCGTCGCAATCACCAACGCAAACAACCCCGCACAAGCCTTCGATCGCCAATCCTCTCCCCAATCCTGAAACTTATCCAACCGTCGCCCGATCGCCTCCAACTCATCCAACATCACAATCAACCGAAACCCTCGGCTTACCATTTTCAATCCATCTTCGATCGCAGACGGATCATTATTCTGCCCCGCCCTCCAAGGTTCCTCCCCCATCGCCGCCTGAATCGCAACCCGCAGCCCTTCAATCATTCCGATCGGCGAATGATACTGCTGCTTCTGTAAATCCAAATGAATAATTAATGGATTCTGCCCCGCCGCAAAAAACACTTCCGGTTTCGCCTGAACGTACTGCAACATCGAAGTTTTCCCACTCCGCCGCAACCCCACCAAATTAATACATTGCGCCGATTGTGCCCCAATCCGATTTTTCAGATCCGCGATCGTCCGTTTCCGTCCATAAAAACGATCGGCACTCACTGGATTCCCAGACGTAAAGGGATCGGTGCGCTTATCTGTCTCTAACTGTCCGTCAATCACCTGTTGTTCAATCACCTCAACATAACTCAAATCCAAAGCTTCACAGATTGCGTTGGCTGTCGTTTTCTCTACGTGAGGATTCTTTTTATCTTTACCGAGGAAGCGTTTGATTGTTTTCTCATCTAAATTGGCTTTCTCTGCCAGTCTTGCTTCATTCCAACCCAAAGATTCCATTGCCTGATGAACAAGATTCATCCCATCTGAGCTAGGTGAAACCCCACGTTGACGCTGCTCGCCCACAATACCAATCCTCTAGACAATTAGACAGATAACGGAACTTAATAACTGGTCTAGAACTGCCTGAAATACTCGATTAACTTGGATTTATCGGCAGCCGATGCACAGATACTGAACTCTCACTTTGGAGAAAGAATTATGTCTCACACTCTATCACTTACAACCCAGCGTATGCAAACTGCAACTAAAACAATGCCTCACACACGGTCCACGATCGTCCCTCCCAACCAAATGATCGAACAGCCTTCTGCTTGGATGCAAAACGGCACCAGCCCCGCCGAATTCATTCTCTCGATCGCCTCATCATCGTTGCCCAATCCCTTGCCAATTGGTCGATCGCGGGTATCATCTACAGTTTGAAATCTCGCAAATAATCATTGACTAAAGCGATCGTATTTCTAGAGTTCGATCGGTCCCTCAGCCCCCAAGCTTTGGAGAAAAACAAAATCATAGCCCCCAGAATTGGGGGTTTGGGGGCAAAAAGATTAGGGTCTCACCAATGATTTCAGACTGCTATGGCGACTCCTAATTCTGCCGATCGTTTCGCGGCTTCTGCCACCTTCATCGTATACAAACTCTGCTGAACCGTTACATACAAAGGCACATTATCAAGTAAATGATCTAAAACCATAGTCATATCACGGGAGAACAACCCCCGTCGTCCCGGTACCTCAATTTCATGACTACCATCAGATTGAATCAAGATGCCTCGATCGCCATCAAACACCAAAGCTCCCATACTGCCTTGAATTTCAAGTTTACGCTCCGGTACCCAAACCGCTTCACCTTTGCCATACACGATATCTAGAAGCAATCCGCTTTTAAATAGAAACTGCCCCGAACATAGGCAAGAATTGTAATAAGCCGGGTCAATTGAAGACTGATAGGTGGCTCTAGCATTCACGCTAGATACCTCACCAAACAAATGAGTAAACCGATGAAGCCGTGACAATGCACCCATTAATGGAAACCCAAACATCTCATGATTGAAGGTCCATTTCTTTGGCGCTGGATGCTGTGGAACAACCGTTGCATAGCGACCATAGAAAGGCTGACCAATTTTTGGCAAATGGGAAATCAAAGACTGATGCATTCCGCCTAAAAGTTCAATATGTTCAACGTGCAATAAACAATTTTGATTCTTTGCGAGTGCAATTAACGACTCCGCTTCGGACACCGATAATGTGAGTGGATATTCCACCACCACATGCTTTTTTGCAAACAATGCAGCCCGTGCGATCGCACCGTGACCACTATTCAAATTTGAAATTATCACCAAATCTACATCTGATGAATTAATCAAAGCTTGCCAATTTTCAAACGACCGAGTCTTGTGGGTTTCAACAAATTTTGCAAGTTTATCGGCAGTGTTTCCCGCGACTCCGACCAAGCTAGCCCGAGGTTCTGCATTGACAACCTCCGCCCTCACTTTGGCGGCATACCCTGTTCCCACTAGCCCAATTCCGATCGTTGCCTTGAGTTGAGTCATTGCCAAATCTCTATGTATTTTAATTAACTTTAATACGATTATTTGGTTTTTAGAGGTGACAAATAGTCACTAGAATTAGCCAGATCCTGAAATCACGATCGAGAACTATACTCTGAGAGTCTCCGCAGCGCATAATAAAATCCAATCACACCTGCTGAAAATTGTAGTATTTGTGGATATGCAA
Source organism: Synechococcales cyanobacterium (assembly GCA_043787635.1). Lineage (GTDB taxonomy): Bacteria > Cyanobacteriota > Cyanobacteriia > Leptolyngbyales > Leptolyngbyaceae > JAAFJU01. The sequence goes on from JAYVUU010000057.1 coordinate 9,507, forward strand.
CAAACATCATAGCTAACTGCACTATTAGAAATATTAAAATAACAACACCCGGCATCAAAATAAAACCACATATCCGAATTTTCGTGGTCAAACTTAACTGATCAAGCCGGGTTCTCGATCGGATTACACCGTAGAACGTTGACACCAGATTCCAAAACTGCAGATCAGGCGATCGGTCAGACTTACTCCTCACGGGCGATCGTTCGGGCATTCTCACCTCTGTTCGGCGATCGGCTCGTTTTTGTCGAAGCTTTTGCTGGGCTTGGAGTAACGGAACTAATGTTTCATAGGCCAGATTGAGCTGTTTTAACTTAGTTTCCGCGCGCTTTTGTAAACGAGGATTGTGAGTAAATCGGTCAGGATGCCAAACTTGTACTAGATCCTTGTAGGCATACTTCGCATCCGCCACCGTCACCGGAGGTATCAAATCTAAAATGTCACAACACTGGTGATAATCCATACCCAAATTATTAATTCAAAATTCTCTACTATTACGCACCCTTCCGATCGTACCCTGCAATACCCAACTGCGCAGCTAATCGAAACTTGACTAAATCCAAATGTGAACAATTGGCACTTAGCCTTAGAATAGAGTTAGTAATGTCCAAACCGTTGTAGATCCTCCAGTAGAGACCCCGTGAGCGCAAGAAGATTGAACGACGGAGAAAAGGAAATAATTGTGGGCCTGTACCGCGAATCGAGTGAGACGGCGATGAGTCTTGCCGAGCGGTTCGGAGTGAGTAACACAACAATTAGCCGCATTTTGAAAGCAGGCATTGAAAGCCTTGAATACGATCGCCTAATTCAGAAAAAGCGTCGAGGCGTTGACCATACTCCCACTCTCGACATCGCAATCCCAGCCCTAGAACCATCCGAAACGCCGGTAATTCTACCATCAGAACCTGTCGCCCTCCCTGTCACGGAAGAACTAGACTCCTCCGGGCGGCGCTTACGTCGGCGAAGGACAACCACAGAGTCTGTGCTTGACACTCCTGCTCCGATCGCAGAACCGCTCATTGAAACAACCCTCGAAAAATCATTTGCTGAAGAGCAGCCTATCATTAGTGCTGTTCCAGCATTCGTACAGAACTTCCAGAAGAATTTCCAATCCCCCGATCGAATGAACGATCGTTTCCCAAGCCTGCGCCCACTCTCGACACCAGTCATTGCAAAACCCGACCCGATCGTTGCACTAGAACCTGAAGTTGAACCAGAGATTCAGCCAGAACCATTGCCAGACCGCCCCCGCAAAGTCATTCAAGTCGGGGTTGCTAAACGTAAACCGATTGAACTGGACGACGACGACGACCTCCTTCCCCCTGTCACCGAAGAAATTTCCGCAATACTAGATGAGAACTTTGACGAAGACGAAGACCGTGAAGACGAGGACGACGAGGATGAGGACGACTACGGGGAAATTGATAATGATGCAGAAGCTCAACGGGACCTGACCGCATTGCATGTTCAACAGTTCATGCGGGTTATTCCCCTAGACCAAGCCTCAATGCCTCGGATCTGTTACGTGGTGGTCGATCGATCGGCAGAACTCGTCGTGCGCCCCCTGAAAGACTTCGGCGATATGGGGCAAGTGCCCATCAGCAGCGATCAAACCATGACACTCCCCATATTCGACAATCCTCGCGGAGCCAAACGGTTTGCTAATGCCCGCACAGAGCGGGTAATCAAAGTCCCTGATAGCCAAGTGTTCCACAAAACCTCTGACAATTTACGTTCTAAAGGGATTACCTATCTATTCATTGAAGGGCAGCTTTATAGTCTTTGATCGTGCCCCATGTGAAGTGACGGGTTCGTAGGGAGTAGGATGGGGTGGTGATCTGATCTAAGAAAGGGCTGGCATTGCACGCCTGATTTTTGACTGATATATTCAGCTATCTTTCCATGTTCGGAGCCGTTTGCATTCCCATGACTTCTTCCTTTGGCTGGCTACATCGGGGCACCCATGAAATTTTTCCCTCTGGCGATGCGATTAACGCGGATGAAAATTTAGAACAGCGCATTCTCCAAAGCGATCGACCTTTGCGGATCAAAATGGGCATCGACCCAACTGGATCCGATATTCATTTGGGTCACAGTATTCCGGTGCGTAAAATGCGATCGTTTCAGGATGCAGGCCACACAGCGGTTTTGATCATTGGCGATTTTACTGCTCGAATTGGCGATCCTACGGGCAAATCTGAAGTCCGTAAGCAGCTTACAGAAGAACAAGTCAAACTGAATGCCCAAACTTACCTAGAGCAAGTTCGCCCGATTCTGGATTTCGATACGCCGGGACGCTTAGAAATTCGCTACAACTCCGAGTGGTTGGCGGGGATGGATTTGACCAAGATTCTAGAACTTCTTGGCACGATGACCGTTGGTCAAATGATTGCAAAAGAAGGATTTAGCGATCGGTACGACAAGGGAAACCCGATTTTCCTGCATGAATTTCTCTATCCACTAATGCAGGGCTACGATTCAGTAGCGATAGAGTCAGATGTGGAACTGGGCGGCACAGACCAAAAGTTCAATATTGCCGTCGGTCGAGATTTGCAACGACATTTTGGAATGCGTCCTCAATTTGGATTATTAATGCCTATTTTGATCGGGACCGATGGATCTCAAAAAATGTCAAAATCCTTGGGAAACTATGTCGGGCTGAATGAAGATGCCCTCACCATGTATTCCAAACTAGAAAAAACACCGGATGCACTTCTAGAAAACTACATCACACTGCTGACCCAACTGGACTACTCCCAGCTTTCACAAAATCCACGGGACCAACAAAAAATCTTGGCCCTAGACGTGGTGAGTCAATATCACGGCAGGGCGGCGGCACAACAGGCCCAAGCGGATGCCGCAAATTTGATGGGTGGGTCAACTGAGGCGGATTCAGTGCCAGAGTTTTCGGTGAGTACCATAGAGTTTCCAGCCAAAATATTTTTTGTTACGAGTGCTTCGGGTCTTTGTAAAACGAGTTCTGACGCGAGACGACAAATCCAAGGCGGGGGCGTAAAACTAAATGGTGAAAAAGTGACCGACCCAAACTTCACCTTTGAAACAGCATCCGATTTAATCGGTCAAGTGCTGCAATTTGGAAAGAACAAATTTGTGCGATTTGTGTCTTAACAATCAAACCCCATAAAAAAACGCTCCCTGTCAACATGGCAGGCGAGCGGAAATCAGACAGATTAGTCAAGAGTTAGATTAAGTTGATGCCACGCATCACTTTAAACAGGCCGATCGCCACGACAAAAGATCCACCCAAAAATACAAAATACAAAATTGCAGAATCCATTTCGTTATCTCCTTGAATATTTCCTTAATTAGGACTATACAACGATTTCAGCACTACAGCGGATCACAACGTGGCACAATAGTACCCCTGCCTACCTCACTATCATGCAATCCATCATTCTTGTTGCCCTGCCCGATAAGCCCTATTCGATCGTTATTGCCCCTGGGAGCTTAGATACGATCGGGACTTGGATGACCGATAAGTTAGACACTCCTAAGCCTCTGGGTCGAAAGGCGCTCCTGGTGTCTAATCCAACAATTTTTAAACATTATGGCGATCGGGTTCTCAAATCTCTCACAAGTGCTGGGTTTACTGTTGCTACCGTCATTCTTCAACCGGGCGAACGGTACAAAACGCCTGCGACCCTACAAAAAATTTATGATGCAGCACTAGCCCACCGATTAGAGCGATCGAGTGTCATGGTGGCGCTAGGGGGTGGGGTGATTGGAGATATGACAGGATTTGCCGCCGCGACGTGGTTGCGGGGTATTAATGTTGTGCAGGTGCCGACCAGTTTATTGGCGATGGTAGATGCTTCGATCGGGGGTAAGACAGGCGTAAATCATCCCCAAGGCAAAAATTTAATTGGTGCGTTTCATCAGCCGAAGCTTGTGCTGATTGATCCGCAGGTTTTAAAAACACTTCCGGTGCGGGAATTGCGAGCCGGGATGGCTGAGGTGGTTAAATATGGTGTAATTTGGGATGCGGACCTGTTTGGCAAACTAGAATCGGCAAAACGGCTTGACCAGTTGCGATTTATTGGTGATGAACTCCTGCAAGATATTTTGTCTGCATCCTGCGGCGCTAAGGCGATCGTCGTTGCAAAGGATGAAAAGGAATCGGGGTTGCGCGAGATTTTAAACTATGGTCATACACTGGGTCATGCCGTGGAAAGCATCACAAAATATAAAGTCGTAAACCATGGGGAAGCAGTTGGTATTGGAATGGTGGCGGCTGGAGAACTGGCGGTGACTATGGGGCTGTGGACACGGGAAGAATGCGATCGGCAAAATGCCATTATCAAAAAGTGTGGGTTGCAAACCATGCTCCCCCCAAATTTAGACCTTTCCCAAATCATTGCCTTGACGCAGAATGACAAAAAAGTACAGTCCGGTAAAGTTCGATTTGTACTGCCCTCCACGATCGGCTCGGTCCAAATCAATGATCAAGTGACCTCGGAGTTGATGCACAGTGCGTTAGAAAAGCTGTAAAACTGCTGCTAATTGGGCAGTGCTCGTGATGTGAACAGCCCATGTGCTAATTCAAAGGCGATATGGATAGGGTGTAGCTGAGTTTCGCCGCATTACGACTGCCCACAAAGACTTTGTACTTTCCCTGTGTCCAGCGCCCGGTCAGTTCAGCTTCGCCATTAGAAAAGCTGTCGGTTTGAATGCAAAAGCGTTTGCCCTGGCTGTTGACGAGTAAGAGAGTTGTTTCACTGTCACCCTTAATCCGAAAACGACGATCGCTGTCTTCGGTGATTTCTACCGTATGTTCTGGCTTGTCGATCGCAGCCGTTGCGCAGGTGGCCGAGCTTGCTGTCCCTTTTAACGTTGTTGTTTGACTCAAGCTATTGATTGAGATCCCATTAGAAACCTGCGCCAGTGCAGTGGAGAAAACCAAGGGGACAGTAGCACAGGCGATGATCAATGAGGAGAAGAGTTGGCGTTTCATGGTGGGTGCCCCATTTGGGAAATCTGATTGGGGAAAATTCTTGGCTTTGTCCTTCTAGTATGAAAGTAATACTTGCTCTCGCTTCAATGATTTAGACCTGTTCCCGAAGTGTCACTATTGACCGCATCGTAATATTTCTATGAAAAAAGGAGCCGATCGTACCTCCGATCAACTCCCTTTAATTTCAAATTATCTGAATGATCCGATCGATAGAAGTACTCTTAAAAATACTTTTTCAGCAACAGATTAAGATTTTTCTTGGTAGTTTCTGAAACCTTATCCATTGGGGTTAAGACCGCATATTTCAAGGCTGAATGGGCATCTGATTCAAAGGGATCTGCACTCAGACGGCGCACTGCTTCCTGAATAACCTCTTGAGCATTTTTCGCATTTTTATGCAGATTTGCTATCACCATTTCTACTGTCACACTCTCGTGATCAGTGTGCCAACAATCATAATCCGTCACCAGCGCCAAGGTTGCGTAGGCAATTTCAGCTTCACGCGCTAGCTTCGCTTCTTGCAGATTGGTCATGCCAATAATAGTGGCCCCCCAACTGCGATAAAGATTTGATTCGGCTTTCGTTGAAAATGCTGGGCCTTCCATACAAACGTAAGTTCCGCCGCCATGAATATCAATGCCGTTTAGGTTGCAGCTTTTCGCCGATTCCAGCAGCAAGTCAGCGAGCTTCGGGCAAACCGGATCGCCAAAGGTAATGTGAGCAACGATGCCATTGCCAAAAAAAGTTGAAATCCGATCGCGGGTCCGATCGATAAACTGATCTGGAATCACCATATCTAGGGGTTTAGCTTCAGCTTTTAATGAACCCACTGCCGAGGCGGAAATAATATAGTCCACACCCAAACTTTTCATGGCGTAGATATTGGCCCGAAAATTAAGCTCTGTCGGCAAAATAGTGTGGTTCCGATTATGGCGAGCTAGAAAAGCCACCCGTGTTCCATGCAAACTGCCTGTAATAATGGCATCCGACGGCGAACCAAAGGGAGTCTCTACAGTTACTTCTTCAATATCCTTGAGCGCCTCCATTTTATAGAGACCACTTCCGCCAATAATCCCAATTTTGATGTCCTGCGCCATGACTACCCATAAAAATAAAAGAACCTAAAGCAGCGTACCACCCCGTAATAGCCATAGCCCACTCTGAGTCATACCAGAGTCATCGGGTTGAATCATCAAAAAGTGCAATCCCTTGGCCGCGATTTTTCGGGTTGTAAAGAGTTCGCCTGCCTGACGCATTTCTGAGTCGTCAAAGGTGGCGAGGATATGCCGATCGACCTCGCCTGAGTGCAAAATAATCCCATCTGGCATACCCGGACTATAAATCACTTCATGGGGCACTGAGGCTTCAACCCACCGAGCGATCGTCATGGCTTTACGGCCTGCGGTGATGGCGATTCCAGGTAAAAACTGATCCGATGCCAAACCTAAATTCAGCGGCTGCCATTCACTCGGTAACGACTGTACGGGAATCATTCGCCCTGAAAAATAGTCCCAGAAATCTCCAGCGGTCAGACTTGCAAATTGCCAACGATCGCCCCAAAGCTCGTCTGGTAGTGGCACAGGTGGATTACGTTTCATAAAAACCCTATAGAAATAGATTTAGAACTAATGCCGACAAAAATGTTAGCAGCGCCGCCACAGCAAACAGATAAAAAATTGCACGGGGCTTAAACATGGTCAAGAGTAGACCGATCGCCTTCAGGTCGATCATGGGGCCAAAGACTAAAAATGACACTAACGAACCTGTGGTAAAGGTTGAGGCAAAAGACAGTGCAAAAAATGAATCCACAGTTGAACAAATGGATACCAGCGCAGCTAGGGTCATCATCGCGACGATGGAAGTCACCGGATCTTGCCCTAAACCTAGCACGACTTCACGCGGTACAAAACTTTGAATCACTGCCGCCACCAAACTTCCCACAATCAATACGGCAGCAAGCTCTCGTAGTTCTTGAGCCATGCCCTCGACCAGTAGTTTGACTCGCAATCCGATCGGTTGGTTAACCATTTCCATCATGGTCGCTTTCATCGCTTGAGCATCGTCCGTGGGTAAGGGGGTGTTGGATTTCCCCAGAAAAAATGTTCCGGAAGATAGGAGTGAGTTTTCTTCCGATCGGACCTGTTCCCGGTTTCGCCGTACCTCTAAGCTGGTTACCAATGACGGCTGCAAAAATGGTGAGAGGTCAGATTGCAGACTAAACAAAAAACCCATCAATGTTGCGATCGCCAGGGAAAGTCCAATCCGTAAAAAGACAATTTCTGGCTGGTCTCGGAATGCAGTCCAAGTGGCCCAAAATACAATCGGGTTGATCGTGGGTGCGGCAATTAAAAACCCGATCGCGACTGATGCAGGTGCCCCTTGGGTCATTAAACGCCGCGCCACTGGAATATTGCCACATTCACAAACCGGAAATAAAAAGCCAATGCAGCTTCCAAACAAGGAACCCAGGAGTGGATTTTTGGGCATCCAACGAAGAAGCTGACGTTCACTGACAAAAAAAGTTAGAATCCCCGAAAAAAAGACCCCAATCAACAAGAAAGGGATCGCCTCTACCATTAGGCTGAGGAATAGAGTGAAGGTGCTATTAAAGTGCTCCATTCTTCAGAACTCTATATATCGTTTAAACGTAGTGCGATTTAGAATGGCTCTGGCGAGATTTGAACTTGCGACCTTGGGCTTATGAGTCCCCTGCTCTACCACTGAGCTACAAAGCCTTAACACTTTTAAAATGATACTAATTTGACTGTCGTAAGTCAAGCAATCACCATTATTTTTCACCGATCGTCATGGTGTCTCAATCGATATCAGGAGCATTGAACCGTGTCCCATGCAAAGGTATGAGTAATTCAAAAGCAACCTTGTAAAGAGAACAATGTTGCTTTTGAAAACTGTCAATAGTCTACAGTATGAGCATGGGTGGTCTGGCTAGGCAGTCCAGTCTAGCCACGATTATTCGGTAAGTAAGCCATGGGATTCACAGCACCTTGACCACCGGGATGGATTTCAAAATGGAGGTGAGGTCCAGTACTATTACCTGTGCTGCCCATAAGAGAGATTTGTTCACCTTGATTTACTTGCTGACCAACGGAAACTAAAATTCGATCGTTGTGCGCATAGCGTGTCATCGTGCCGTCGGCATGATCTACTTCGACCAAATAGCCAAAGCCTCCGTCATTGTATCCAGCGTAGGAAATGACACCTGGCGCAGAGGCCACAATGGGTGTCCCAATTGGAGCGGCAATATCAATACCCCGGTGAGGCCGCCCCCAACGTTGACCATACCCAGAGGTCATCACCCCTTGAGATGGCCATATAAATCCATTCATGGCGCCGCCGCCCTTACCCCGAGGCAGGTAGCTATCTGCTGCGCCTATCGTCGGCATTTCAGGGGAAACCATCTGACGTGCTGAGGGTTGAACCAACGGTACATGAGCGTCACTTCCGACGGAAGCCCGAGCGATTACCTGAGGAGCAATAGAGGATTTGAGTTCTGGAACGTTCTGGAACGGTACTGATGTCAGACCACGGCTCGTTGATGAAGTACGTAAATCCGGGTTGACAACTTGACGTGAGGGCAAAACTTTCGGTAGTAGTGGCGTGGGCAACGTGTTAACTGACTGGGTAAATCGCCCGTCAGGTCGGGATGCGACGGGCGTGGGCTGGTACTTCTGACGCGCTTTAGTGACATTCGCCGTCAAACCATCAGCATAACGACGACTTTTGATAGCCTGACCCGGTAAAGGTGGAGCTGGAGCTTCAGTTTCTGACTCCTCACTCCAAGACCGGGTCGAGGTTGCAATTGTCTGGGGTCTCTCAGGCGGTACAGGTATGACCTTTGTTGCAGAAATCTTGAGAATCTGGTCGGTCTTTAGACTGTTTTGGTCTGTAATTTGATTCAACGACGCGAGTGCCGATGGCGACACACCATGGATTCGAGCGATAGTTGATAGGTTTTCACCGGGCGAGACCTGATGGGTGGCAAACTCAGAGGACTGAGCCTGAAGGGATTGAACCGAAGCTAGTTGGAACAGTTGAGAATCCAACCCCGCCGATCGCTTACTAATTACAGACGTATTTTGCTTCACATCGGAATCTGCAGTATCTTGACGAATCCCAGCGAGACTAGTCGGAGCAGCTTTCGTCTTGGCTGCATCTAAGGAGATTACCTGACCAACACGGAGAACCGAGTCCGCATCCAACTGATTCAACAGAGCTACGCCTTGAAGACTCACACCGTGGATCTTGGCAATTTGGGATAGGTTCTCCCCTTCTTGAACGGTGTGGTGCAGCGTCCCTAGCTGCGGTGGCTCAGTCGAGTTTGAAGAAGCGAGAATGGGAGTAAACTCTTGCGCAAGTCCAGATAGCTCAGTATTCAATGCCTCTGTGCCAGTTATTTCTACTGCGATCGCAGCATTGGAAACAAAGAATCCGCAGGTGCCGACCAAGGCAACGCTGAGCATTGCGGTAGAGCCATACGCTCGGTGAGATGTACGAGTCATTTTCTTACCAAGACCTCCATCAGAATAGGCTTCGCCATCACATGCGTGAGTAGAGATACTTTTCTGGGGAATTGTGCTTTCCAAACGAAAACCTCCTAAATATCCAGCGTTCAACTGTTCCTAGATCCGCTCACACCACCCAAAACTACGTCTACAGCCTAGCTGCAAGGAGCATGGATATACTCCGACCATACTTTAGTTAGGTAATGTTGCTTTTGTCAAACTAGAGGGTTTCCTGTCTCTGTGATAATTCTCAGCAGAATCATACCTAAATTGATTAATAAACACTAGCTGACCTTGTTGGAGCTGTTCAATCTTTCAGATGACGCTTTATTGCTCCAGTACTTTAACAGGAAAGAACAATGTTGGCATGTGTCTATCAAATCAGTGTTCTCTGGGTGTTGTGCAGAATGTGGAGAGAGCCCGACGCTAGTGTTTTGCCGCGATCGGACCTGAATTCTGACTGCGAAGTTAGTCATGGAAGACACCTTATGAAACTGATACAATGCAGTGCAGACAAGGTTTTTATGTTTTGTGAGTGCCATTTATCCTGAACCGAGAGTAAAGACAGTGCCATTACTTC
>JAYVUU010000058.1:0-34018 GCA_043787635.1 Synechococcales cyanobacterium
CCCGATGCTGCTCGCGGCGGCGGTCGCGGCGCAGGTCGTCATCCAGGCAATGCTGGCCGCGCGCGGCTGATATTCCTGCGAGCCGACTCGTAGATCGCAATTGATTGGATCCCCTATTAGGGATTGAAACCAGACCACATTATGAAGCTCTTCGCGACTTAGCCATGATCGCAATTGATTGGATCCCCTATTAGGGATTGAAACAAGATTGTCGTTCTGCACGATCGGTTTGTCGCTCATCGCAATTGATTGGATCCCCTATTAGGGATTGAAACTATTCAGTATTGCGGCGGTATCGAGGGTGCATCTCGATCGCAATTGATTGGATCCCCTATTAGGGATTGAAACGAATTCAATATTCATTAGTCTTTCGCTCCAAAGATCGCAATTGATTGGATCCCCTATTAGGGATTGAAACTATGGTGAGGGTATTGTTGCGGATGCCGTGGCGAATGGCATCGCAATTGATTGGATCCCCTATTAGGGATTGAAACTTCGTTTTCCCCGCTTTCGGCTCCGGCTCCGGCTCCGGCTCATCGCAATTGATTGGATTCCCTATTAGGGATTGAAACAGTACGATCGCCCTATTTATATAAATGGATTTCTGTATCGCAATTGATTAGAATCCCTATTAGGGATTGAAACAGGAGGTAAAGATCTTGTCGATGCTACAAAAATCAAGGCTGTTGATGATTCGGCTACGGCTATGAGAGAAATGCGCGTTGGTGATAGTGGGTATGCTTCCTCTGGTAGACTAGCGGTAATCCGTGGCTATGATGCGATCGTGCTGAATCAAAGCTATCAACAGAATTCATTCATGAACTTACTCAACCGTAGTAAGACCATAGTGCAGGATACAGATCTAGGTTTCAAAGATGGACAAAAAATAGGAGCAGGAATTTAAATGATTGAATTACAAAATTTACTATTGAGATTGCAAAGAACCCCTGTGCAGAATTATCGCGATACACCCTATGGACGGCAACGATCGATTCCTGAAAAGAAGATCGAGGCCGCATACAAAAAGATCACAACAGAGGAGAAGGATTCACCTAAATTTAGGGAAGCAATCAAACTTCTTTTCTTACTTGATTACAGTGTTGAGGTCGAATCGATTTCGGCAAATATGAGCCAAGGTGGAGCGATGCCAGATCCCGAAATCGCAGACCAGGCCGATCGCATGTGGGCTGAGAACTACGAATCGCGTATTAAGACGATCGGCTTGGTTTTAAAAAGCTTTACAACCCGACCAATTAATCACGGTCGGTACCCTGGGAGCCAATGGCTCGATAAACCCCGTGAAGTGGGGACGATCGGAGGCACCCGGCTTTTTCTAGTGGGGTGGGAAGAGCCGGACAGAGAAGAATATGCGTTGGTCGCCGCCGAGTATTCCGGGCAAGGAGATCGCCTGTGGGCAACACCGCTCTATGAATTGCTCGGTCGGAGCCAAGATAAAATTAATGTAACCGGGAACTTAGCGCCATGACTTCAACGCCATTAAATGATGACCCGGTATTCACGGCACAAGTCAAAGTTGCGATCGAAGAAACACACATAAATAAACTCGATCGTATTCTCAGTATTTCTTCAGTTTCACGTTGTAATGTATTGGTTAAGAACTATAAAAAACATTATCTAAGGCGAGGACAAAATGAACCTTTGTCTTGTCAAGCTTTTAATAATCAGGCTTTCAGACCTTGGCTAAGATGCCAAATGGATTCTATATCAGTGCCTCTATAAAGCGCAGGTTCGCCAGCTAGAGTGGGAGTGAGTTGAATTCAACGTTTGTTGAAAAGTTTAAACACGTAGGCGGGCAGATTTTGATTGATTGCCTCTGCTAATTCATGTTGATTTTACATTATTTGTTTTGTATACCTTTCTCCTTTTTGGATTTGGAACTGCTGCATCTGTGGACATATCAGAATGAAAGCGATCGTCTTCACTAAACCCTAGCGCCCTAACCCGTCCACAGAAGCGAACTAAACACGCGATCGTAATTAAAGCAGTCACCCCTGGAATACTCGCCAAAGGGTTACCATTCATTCCCGTTAACCAAGTTGGAACCGAGGTAATCGGTTTGACCAAGTTTCCAACATTCAGAATGTAATAACCACCAACCAAACCCGCATGAAGACCAATAGACAAGCCCAAACGTCCTTGAGTCACTCGTTTTGCCCAGACTAGAGCGATGCCCAAAACAAAGAGAGCCGGAAACGTCAACCAAGCCGCAATGAACTGGTCCCAAGGTTTAATGAAATGGGAAACTGCAAAAATTGTAGAACAAACGATCGTTGCCGTCCGTTCTGAATAGTCGCGCTCCAGTTCGTCCAACAACCAGCCGCGAAATAACAATTCTTCCGCAAACCCAACCGCCAAAGACACCACTAAACTTTCGAGAACAATTTTGCTCAAACCAGGGGACGGGTTAAACCACCGCATCCAACCCATATCGCCTTGAAAAAAGAACAGTATTAGAACAAAACCCCAGGCTACAAGTAGCCCAGAGGAGATATTTTTCAGATTTAAATTTAACGATCGTAATCCATATCGTTTCAAAGGTTGATTCTCAGAATGGACGATCGGGTTCCAAATCTGAAGTAACCCCAGAAACAACAAATACAGAACTGGCATCGTCAGTAACGACTGCAAATTTGTATCCTTGACTAGTATCAAAATGGGTAAAGCGAATGGTGCCCAACAGAGTCCCAAAATTAATAGAAAGGCAATGATTCGTACAACCGCCGGGAACCGTTCAAGGGATGCAAGCGATCGTATCAATTCAGACTTCTGGGAACGCCGTTGACCACCATTGCGTAGCTCTGTCATGGACTCTAATCCGCTGGTTCAATAGAACTATCTAAGCCGTGGGTTTTCAGCATTTCGCTATAGAACTCCGCTGGCTCCATGGCGCAGGTAATCACCAACCCAAACCCATTATTGTGGGCTTCCATCATCACATTCACAGCCTGAGCTTCAGACAACATTGGCACCGTCTGCATCAACATCTTGACCACATACTCCATGGAGTTATACGGATCGTTGTGAAGCAAAACACGATACTGAGGTGCTAACTTGCGGACGACTTTGCGTTGTTCAATGGTCTCGACTGCCACGGAAATACCCTCGTTACGTTTGTAGATTACTGGCAGAGAACTAAGCCCCGGCATTGTACACATGGCTACAGCGATCGAACCTTGGCTGTCAACACAGCCTTAACCTTTATAGCATTTCTTTTTCGGATGGGGCATGAACGGTCTACAAATCTCGTGGAAAGTTTCGCAACCCATCAAGATGCAGTTTCCACCTAGATTATTCGGAATGCCGTATGTGTCTGCCTAATTTCCGACATCCCTTCGTACATTAGAATGTTATGGAACAGGTTGCTGTTCACAAAGCACCAGACTAAATAATCCACAGATTAAAGACCATTAGAGGCGATCGCGTGCAATATTCCAATCCACAGGCTCAAGCTCAACTACGACGCTATGATGCAGACGCGATCGCCCGAATGTATCGCTTCCAACCTTGGCTGCTGATTGGTCGAGTATTAAAAATAATTTTTCTGTTTCTCAGCTTCTTCATTGGCTGGCAAATTGATGCGTCTATGGGCAAAGCCGATGGCAACCAGCAGGTCCGCGCCGCACAGCTTCGAGACATTTTAACAACTCTCGGACCGACCTATATCAAAGTTGGTCAAGCCCTTTCCACCCGACCCGACCTAATTCGGCAAGATTTCCTGGATGAATTAATCAAGCTCCAAGATCAACTGCCGCCGTTCCCTACCCCGATTGCCTTAGCGATTATTCAAGAAGAACTTGGACGCAGCGTCTTCCAGCTTTACAAAGAAATTTCCCCACTGCCGATCGCCGCCGCCAGTCTGGGGCAAGTCTACAGAGCCAAACTTCACACCGGAGAAGAAGTCGCCGTTAAAGTCCAACGACCCAGTCTCTACCCACTAATCACGCTGGACTTGTGTTTGATGCGCTGGGCAGCCAAGACCTTTGGACATCTTTTGCCGCTGAACTTGGGCCATGATTTGGCGATGATTATTGATGAGTTTGGCACCAAACTATTTGAGGAAATGGACTACGAGAACGAAGGTCAAAATGCTGAACGATTCGCCGCCAACTTTGCGGGTGACCCTGAAGTGAAGGTCCCCTGTATCTATTGGGATTACAGCGCTCACCACGTTCTCACTCTGGAATGGATCAACGGCTATAAGCTGACGGATGTGGCTGCGGCTCAGGCTGCTGGTCTCGATAGTGATGCCATCATTCGGATTTGCGTCACATCTGGATTGCGCCAACTCCTAGAATATGGTCTGTTCCATGCGGACCCCCATCCCGGCAACCTGTTTGCAATGCACGCCGAACCTGGCACTAACACGCCTGGACGCATGGCTTACATTGACTTTGGGATGATGGATCAGCTCGAAGAATGGATGAAGGAAAAAATAGTTGATTCGGTTGTGCATTTGATCAATCAGGACTATGAAGAACTGGCGAATGACTTTGTGGCCTTAGGCTTTTTGACGGCTGAAACGGATATTCGTCCGATCGTGCCTGCCCTCGAAGCCGTCTTCGCCCAAGCCATGGGTGCATCCGTTGGGGATTTTAATTTCAAAGCCGTCACCGACCAGTTCTCCGGCTTGATGTATGAATATCCCTTCCGTGTCCCCGCCAAGTTTGCCCTAATCATCCGATCGCTCGTCACCCAAGAAGGTCTGGCCCTGACCCTGAACCCTGAGTTCAAAATTCTCGAAGTCGCTTACCCCTACGTTGCTCGTCGATTGTTGACGGGTGAAACCCCGGCTTTCCGCGCTCGGCTATTGGAAGTGATGTTTAAAGATGGCAAGCTGCAATGGAAGCGCCTTGAAAACATGATCAATATTGCCCGCAGTGACAGCAAGTTTGACCTGCTGCCAACGGCTCAAATGGGACTGCAATTTTTGATGTCTGAGGAAGCTGATGATTTCCGGCGGCAGATTATCTTGGCTTTAACGGAAGACGATCGGCTCCATACTGAAGAAGTACAGCGTCTTTGGAACCTGGTGAAGGGCGAACTCAAACCCGATCGGATGCTGAATGAAGCATGGCGTGCCCTGGTCCAATTTGGAGCAGCACGAACAGTCGAAGCATTCCCCGCTCTTGCCAATCTATCGCCTTTGACGGGAGGTCGCTAAGAGCGGTACTGTAGGGGTTGGCAATGAAACTTTACGTCCCCAGCCCAACCCATGGAAAATATGCCCGTTGACTCGATGATGAACCAGATGCCTGTTGACCAAATGGATGCATTTCCGGAGTATTTCGTATCTCTAGATCCACCGATTTTGCTGATTGGGGCGGCGTTGCTGTTCAGCATTCTGTCGGGCGTGGCGTTTCAGGGTGCCTTGGTAGAAGATCTGAATAATTGGAAAGCAAATCCCACGGCTCGCAGCATCACAAGTTTGCAAAATATCAATTTAATTCTGCCGTTTTTAGGCATGGCGATCGGGTCTTCGTTCTTTTTGTCCTCGGGGGTTGAGACCTTTGGTTTTCCGCCGAAGATTGCCTATGCGATCGCAATTCCAATGGCATTTTTAGTAGGTTTGCTAGTGTGGAAACAATTGGGTTCCATTTTGCGCCAGATTGAACAAGGGGGTTCAGCCGCGATCGATTTGGATGATGTTGGGTTCTAGAAGAATAAGATTCTAAAAAAGTAAGTGCTAGTTTCGCTTCTAACTAATCCATGAGAGGATCGAAGCTAGTATTTTTAGTCGGTATTTAAATCTTACTCAAAATCCTATTGACCCGATCGGTCCACGCGTTATTTCCCGATCGCTGATATTCAGTTTTGGCAAACTCTAAAACTCGTTTTGCTTCAGGATAGTTCTTTTGTTTTAAGAACGTCATCCCAGCGCCATAGTAAGCATTTGCAAACTTAGGATTAAGTTGAGTCGCCGATCGAAACGCCACGATCGCATTTGACCAATCGCCATCACTATACAAAACCGTCCCCAATGCATAAAACGCATCAGCATAATTAGGATTCACTTGTACCGCTTTACGAAAGGCCGCGATCGCGCCTCTGTTCCATTTAGTCCGTTGATACGCAAGACCTAAATGGTAATAAGGTTCAGGAAGACCAGGATTTAATTCAGTTGCTTTTTGAAATGAAGTTGTAGCCCCTTTAATATTACCTTCAAGATTTTGAACTAATCCCAAATTGTAATGGGCTATTCCAAGCTTTGGATCCAGCACAATTGCTCTAGATAAGTATTCCCGCGATTGTTTGAGATTATTCCCTTCAAGCAGTGCCGCCCCTAAATTTGCATAGGTTGACGCATAGGATGGATTAATCTGAATTGCCCGATAAAACGCAGATGCAGACTCCTGAACTTGCCCCGATTGTCGGAGTGCTAACCCTAAATTGTATTGAGCAGCAAACGATTGAGGATTGACCTGAGCAGCCCTAGAAAATGATCCGATCGCACCCGAAACATCGCCTGCTTTCACCTGCGTTAACCCTTGCTGATACAAGCTCTCAAATGATTGGGCAGAGACTGGACGCTGTAAGGAAAAGGCTAAAATAAAGGCTACGATCGGACCACTTTTCATACTGCTTAAACCAATCCTTTCACAACGTTCAACGACTCATCAATATGTCCTTGAAAATTGAATTGTGAATTGAACAGATGACGAACAACGCCAGCGCGATCGATGACGTAGGTAACACGACCGGGCAAAATCCCCAAAGTCGCTGAAATTCCAAACGCCTTACGAGTCACATTCCCCGCATCACTCAACAAGGTAAACGGCAATTGATGCCTAGCTGCAAATGCCTGATGAGAAGCCATGTCATCGCCGCTAATCCCAACAACTTCCGCCCCCGCGTCTTGGAATGCAGCATAGTTATCGCGAAAACTACAGGATTCCTTAGTGCAACCCGGCGTATCGTCCTTCGGATAAAAGTACAGAACCACGCACTTTTTCCCAACAAAATCCTTCAAATTAACCATCTCGCCCGTCTGCGATTTCAGACTCACATTCGGAAGCGTATCTCCAACTTTAAGCGCCATGTAAAATTACCTAAGAACGAACAATGAACACATATCAAACTACTGTTAATGCTATAGCAACCGACCTAGAATCACTCACGAAATTAAAATTTCACCTTCTGCACCCATCTCTCTAAAACTATGGAACCGATTTCAGCGATCGTCTCACTTCTACTTGGCATCATCGCACCCGTGGGTATTGTCAGCGATCGGATTGCCGAAAACCAAATTCGTAAACAGCTCACTCGCGTTGAATCTTTACAAGTCCGAATCGACAACGCCCCAACCTATCAACTCCTCAGCGGCAAACTAAATAAAGTGCGCCTTGCAGGTCGTGGATTATTCGTCACGCCCGACATCCGCATTGACGCTTTAGACGTTGAAACCGACCCGATCGCCCTTGCTGGATTAAACGCCAAACTTGCCCACCCCCTACAGGGTGCATTCCGCCTAGTCCTTACTGAAACCGACATTAACCGCGCACTGAACTCATCCCAATTCAACGATCGGCTCAAAAGTGGTCGCTATCAAATCACCCAACCCAAAATCAAACTTCTAGAACACGATCGTATTTCCTTCCAAGCCCAACTCACCGAAGCCCGCTATCCCGGTCAGCTCAAAATCCTCATCGAAGGCAAACTCAGCAGCACCTCCGGCAAAACCCTTCAACTCGAAAACACCACCTTCGAGATCAACGACAAACCCATTCAACCGATCGTCCTCAAACAGCTCTTCCCTAGCGGCATCCCCGGCATCGACCTTACCCAATACGAAGTGCAAGGCATCACCAGCCGTATCCTCAAACTAGAGACCCAACCCAATGGTCAACTAGAACTAATCGGCTTCCTACAAATTCGCCCCGACACGAGCTTATTAAAATAAAATCTAATACATTGCGTCTGGAAAAGCGGTTCTATCAGAATTAGAGTCATTCAGTCAGCGCATCATGAATAGGTTTTCATCGCCCGTTGAATATCCCGCTGATCATCCTTACGACGGCTATCTTCTCGCTTATCATGAAGTTTTTTACCGCGTACCAAGGCCAGGTCAATCTTCACTTTGCCGCGCTTGAGATACATTTTCAGCGGCACCAACGTCAGTCCATCTTGCTCCACTCGTCCAATTAGTTTACGAATTTCCTGGCGATGAAGCAGGAGTTTACGGGTGCGGCGTGGATCATGGTTAAACACTTGAGCCGTGGTGCCATGGGGTGAAACATGGACATTGTTTAACAAAATCTCACCATCACGAATAGACGCATAGCCATCCCGCAAGTTCGCCCGACCTTCGCGAATGGATTTAACTTCGGTCCCAACTAGACAAACTCCCGCTTCAAAGGTCTCTAATATTTCATACTGAAATCGTGCTTGACGGTTATCAGCCACAATTTTGAACCCGTCGCCTGTGGGTTTGCTGGTTTTGGCATTATTTTTCGTGTTCATCTGAGGCAGTAACCATCGCGCAATAAGTTCTATCGTAGCTCAAAATAATCTGAACACAATCTGATTAAACCCCCGCGAACCATTCGTAGCCCTGATCTTCCCAAAAGCCTTTGACGGGGTTCAGTCCATATCGTGCCGTCGCTATCAACAGGGCACGATCGGACCGATCGCGTAACCAAACAGGCGGCACCAAGGACGATGTAAAGGTAATGCGCGTGACCCATTTACTGAGTTTGTAACCCAACTTAATCGGCGAGGCAAGGCGTAAGGGTGCGCCATTGGGAATGGGAATCGGATTGCCGTTCATCTCATAGGCTAAGACGGTTTGAGGATGAACCAACGATGCAATATCCCAGCTTTCGTAATAGCCATCAGCCGATTGAATGTAGACATATTTGACAGTGTTGGCAGGTTGGACCAGTTGAACCAGATCCCGCAGTGGCACACCTGCCCATTGCACAATCGCTGCCCAGCCCTCGACGCACACATGACGGATGACCATGGATTTCTTGGAAAACTTATACAAATCCTCCATTGATAAATTTAAAGGCTTGACGACATCACCGTCTACGGTCAGCCGAAACGCATTGGGGTCGATCGCTGGAGCATAGTTAGAAAACCCATTCACAATCAACTCAGCAGGCTGGATCCGGCTCAGGGCAAACTCAGGCACAGGCGACTGCTTTAACAACAGGGCTTCGATCGACTGGTTAAATCCTTCCGTTGCCATCCCCACCAAATTCCCCAGATCCGCCGAAGCACACCCCGTCAATCCAAGGCTGAGTCCTGCCCCGCCTGCCAACCTTAAAAAATCTCGTCGTGCGATCATGCTGGATATCCCATGGGGCTAATCTTCGGAGAATTCGCAGGTGAATTCTGTGGGACAACTTCTAGTGTATCGCCATTATTGGAACGGTCATTGTTGAAACGGCACAGATTTTAGGCACGATCGCGTCTGAAATTAAATCTCTGAAATTGGATCAAGGTATGGAATTGAGCATCGTAAAACAGACTTTAGCAAAGCATTGCGGTACAATTTCGTTCGTGAGCATCAACTCCGATATATATTCTAATGCCAACTCCAATGGTCACTTTGCCCTGAATCTCAGGCACCTCATCGTTCATTGATACCCCTCCAAGGAGAAATAAGATATGCAAAAACTTGCGATCGCCGAGCGAGCAAGCTTAGTGGGTCATAGTGTCTCTCTAGCATTTGGGCTTGCGGGCCTGCTGATTGTTCTGCCCAGTCCAGAAATTATTGCAGCTCTTCCCACCATTGGCCAAGAAGCATTCGGCTACAGCATGTCTGGCGGGGGCGTTGTGTACATTGTCCTAGGGGCAATTGTGATGTCGCTCTATGCCTACCGGGTCTTGGGCACAAAGCGCTGGCTAGGGTTCATGATCCCCTCTGTCGCGCTGTCCCTAGGGAGCGAACTTTTGGGCACCAGCACGGGATTTCCGTTTGGCGCATACAGCTATTTAAATGGTCTCGGATACAAGATTGCTGGGCTGGTACCGTTTACCATTCCGTTGTCGTGGTTTTATGTCGGACTAGCTTGCTATGTGATCGCTAGGTCCGGTCTGGAGCAGTTTAAATTGCCGACCTGGGTTCAGGCTGTGGGTAGTGTGTTTGTAGGTTCGGTGCTGTTGACGGCTTGGGATTTTGTGTTGGATCCAGCTATGAGTCAAGCAAATTATCCGTTCTGGCAGTTCCAAGATGTTGGTGAACTGTTTGGGATGCCTTACCGCAACATCACGGGCTGGCTGGGTACCGGGATGGTGTTTATGACTCCAGCGGCTTTTATTTGGGGTAATGAGAAACTCAACCTACGCCGATCGCAGCTTTTCACGCCGATCGCTGTGTACCTGATTAATTTCGCTTTTGGTGCTGCCATTACCTTAGCCCAGCTTAGCCAAAGCTTCTGGGTAATGATGGCGATTTCGGTGATTTTGGGTGTAGTTCCAGCCGTATTGCTCTGGCGCAAGACTCCGATTTCGACGATGGCTGATTTGGAAAATAGCTTAAAAAATACGCCGCAGGAGCCTGTGACGCTTTGAGTCAATCTCTGAGTCAGGTGTATCTAGCTCCGATCGTGTTTCTGATATTGATCGCGCAAATTCCAGCGGTGCTGTTGTTGTTATCGCGGATGATGCGTGGTCCCTTTCGCCATCCACCACTCAAGCCTAAGCTCGGTGAATCCGATCGGCCTAACAGGGTCAGCGTCGTTGTTCCCACATTGAACGAGGTCGATCGGTTGTCGCCTTGTTTAAAAGGACTAGGGGCACAAGATTCCACTCTGCGGGAAGTGCTGGTGGTGGATAGCCGATCGACGGACGGAACGGGAAATTTAGTGTTGGCGGCGAAGGCGAAGGACGATCGGTTCCAACTGATGGAAGATCCATTGCTGCCGTCCGATTGGGTCGGGCGACCTTGGGCATTGCACAATGGCTTTTTGGCGACGAGTCCTGACAGTGAATGGGTGCTGGGAATTGATGCAGATACTCAGCCTCAGCCCGGACTGATTGCAAGCTTAGTCGAAGTTGCGGAGAAAGGAAATTACGATTTAATTTCTTTGTCTCCACGTTTTATTTTAAAAAAACCAGGTGAAATCTGGCTACAGCCTGCGCTGCTCATGACCTTAGTGTATCGATTTGGGGCCGCAGGCGAAACGGGCAATGAACCCAATCGCGTCATGGCTAATGGGCAATGCTTTTTATGTCGCCGATCGCTTCTAGCTGAGTTAGATGGATACACCACAGCCCGCAACTCGTTTTGTGATGATGTGACGCTAGCCCGCAATGCCGCAGCCCAAGGCGCTAAGGTGGCGTTTCTAGATGGTGCAAAGGTGTTGAAGGTGCGGATGTATGACGGGATGGCGGAGACTTGGCGAGAATGGGGTCGATCGTTGGATTTGAAAGACGCAGCAGAACCCGGTCAAGTCTGGGCGGATCTAATATTTCTAGGACTAGTGCAAGGCTTGCCCCTGGTTTTACTCGCTTTCGCTAGCGGCCTATGGCTTAACGGGATGACCACCTTAGTGGTATTTGGGTTGTTTGTGATGAACTTGGTCTTGGTCGTGATGCGGTTTGCGTTGTTGTTTGCGATCGCCCCTTCCTATGATCTCAGTTCAGCAAGCGGGAAATGGCTATTTTGGTTATCTCCCTTCGCGGATCCAGCAGCAGTCTATCGAATTTTTCTATCTTCAACTCGTCAACCCAAACAATGGCGAGGCCGTAGCTATGGAACGATGTGAAACCACATTTGAAATATGTCAGATTGTTGCGGCGGTGGTGTTGTCGGGTCGCGATCGCCAGCCATCATAGTAAAGTGGGGATCAGCGGGGGGAGTTTAGCTTTCGATCGCTTTAATATTTTTGACCAAAATGGGGAATAACACTCATGGTTCAGCGTGGTTCTAAAGTTCGCATTTTGCGGAAAGAGTCTTACTGGTACAACGACATCGGCACCGTCGCATCGATCGATGCAAGCGGCACCAAATACAATGTGGTTGTTCGGTTTGAGAAAGTAAATTACAGCGGTTACAGCGGTAGCCCATCTGGGGTTAATACCAACAATTTCGGCACGAGCGAACTCGTCGAAGTCGAAGCGCCACCAGCACCAAAAGCAAAAAAAGCATAGATTCATCTAGTCTTTGCTTACTTGCTACTGGTTTTGCCAAATTAAAAGGGACTCTGATTATTACGATCGCAGTCCCTTTTGATTTAAGCGAACGTTTGAACCCTCTACTTCCCGACCACTTCCTCTAAAATCACCCGATCGCTTTTTGGTTCCCAATCAATATCAGGCATCGACTCAAAGGCTTCTCGTAAGCAGCGCTCCCATGTTTTACGGATTTGGACCAAATAGGGTGCCCCTAGATGAAGTCGCAAAAAGTGTTTAATTTTGAACGCATCAGACTCATACATCACCAAATTGATAGGCGGTCCGACGGAAATATTCGATTTCATCGTGGAGTCGATCGACAACAGGGCGCATTTGGCCGCATCTTCAATTGAAGTCTCATAGGTCAACACCCGATCGAGAATCGGCTTACCGTACTTGGTCTCACCAATTTGTAAAAATGGGGCTTCCTGGGACGCTTGAATACAATTACCTTGACTGTAAATCAAAAACAACTCAGGCTCCTCGCCCTCAATTTGACCGCCCAGTAAAATATTGCAACTCACATCAATGCCGTCCTTCTTCAACCATTCACGATCGAGTTCTTGAACCTCGCGCATTTTTCGGCCAATGTACCTGGCCGCCTCGTACAGGTTTCCCACGGTATACAACGTCACCGCCGCATCCGATTTGATATCTCGCCGTAACAACGTGTTCACAGCCTGCGTCACCGACAGATTGCCAGATGTACAGAGCATGATTACCCGTTCCCCCGGAATCGAAAAATCATGCAGCTTTTGGTGGGTCGAAACGTGATCAACACCAGCATTCGTCCTAGAATCCGCTGCCATCACCAGCCCAGTCGCTGTAAGAATTCCTAAACAGTAGGTCATGCAGAGGTGCGATCGCTATATTGAAAAGAACAGGCTCTAACTTATCAAAAAATGGGCAACACCGCACTTTTTACTTGAGTTCTAAGTTTGAAAGGTTATGATGAGCGTCAGGAATTATAGTGACAAATCTAAGGAGCGATCGATGAAATTCACCTTACACAGTCCTCAAACAGGCTCAAAACTAATCAGCAGCCTTACCGTTCTGGGTCTAGTGGTCGGCAGTGCGATCGCCGCCGCTACTCCGGTTCAGGCTCAAGCGGCTTATGGAAGTTACATCGGAGTGGGTGGAGCCGTCGGGCTGACAGAAAACGGGCCGGAGGGCCGGAAGATTTCTGGCGTTGTGTCAGGTCGTTACAAACTTTTAGAAGCACCTGTTTCATTACGTGGACAGGTATTCGTGGGAAGCGGAGTGGCGTTGGTGCCGACTGTTTCCTATGACATTCCCCTTAATTGGCAAACTGATGCTTATGTGGGCATTGGAGCAGCCATTCCGTTGAGTGGAATGACTCCCGTGGGCGACAAGAATGGGTTTGCCATTCAACCGGGGATTGACTATGCCCTACCCAATAGCAATATGGTAATTTTTGGGAATGCAGTGATCGCATTCGATGCCTATAAAAACAACTCTGGGACAGCAGCTACAGTTCAGGGTGGCGTTGGCTTTCGATTCTAAAAAACGGGCTAAGATAGGCGGTAGATGTTGTGGATACCTGTAAATGATCTTGACTCCTCCCGATCGGAAAAAGATGGACGAAACGAACGATCGCGCCTTTTACGAAGATGCGCGATTTGTGACTCATGTAGATGCGGGATTCATTGCTCAGTTGACGGATCTATATCGCGATCGGTTGAAGCCAGGAATGCGCGTCTTTGACATGATGAGTAGTTGGGTGTCACATTTGCCCGATGAGATTGAGTTTGAGCATGTAGAGGGCCATGGGATGAATGCCTCAGAACTCGCCAAAAATTCTCGCTTGGATCATCATTTTACTCAGAACTTGAACGAGAATTTAAAGCTGCCGCTCTTGGATCAAAGTTTTGATGCCGTAATTTGTACAGTGTCGGTGCAGTATTTGCAGTATCCAGAAGCTATTTTTGCTGAAATTTATCGGGTGTTAAAGACCGATGGCATTTGCATTATGAGTTTCTCAAATCGGATGTTTTATCAAAAAGCGATCGCCGCTTGGCGAGATGGAAGCGAGAGCGATCGGGTGAATTTAGTTAAGTCTTATTTTGGATCAATGCCACGATTCAGCACGCCGGAAGTGGTGGAAAAGCAAGCTGGGGGTATTCCTCCAATTTTCAAAATGTTTGGTCTGGGCAGTGGCGACCCGTTCTATGCAGTAATCGCTAGACGAATGCTATAGGCTGGGTTCCCGTTGGTGTGCCTGATACCTGGAACCTTGGAATGCGAGGCTGCCACATACATACACAAGATTGAAACCCGTCATCCGCTAGACCCGATCCCCCTAAATCCCCCTTAGAAAGGGGGACTATGAAATAAGATTTGTTCTTCTTCCCCCTTTTCAAGGGGGCTAGGGGGATCGGGTTTTAATGAGAATAGGAACAAATCAAGTTGTGGGTACACAGCAGGGAATGCGAGGAGGGGTAAGCGGTTCTGGTGTATGCCATTCCCCCGTGGAAGTTGCTTTTGCTTGCTCTAGGAATAATATTTGTAAACGAGTGGCATTCAATCTGTCGCGGGTTTAAAGCGTCTGAACCTGAATCCGATCGCCAAAAACTAGTCTGAGTAGGGATTCCAGCGTTTGATACTAGTCTAAAATCAAATCTGAGAACAGAAATATTTCTATCATCAAGAATCGTGAAATCTAGCGCTGTGACGGCGAATCCGCTTAAAATTTGACTGTTTTTAGATCGCTTTGAAAATAAGCGATTCTAATCACATCACCATCTCAAAAAGATTCTGGACGGTATTTGATAATGAATAAAGGTGAATTGATTGACGCGATCGCAGAAAAAGCGTCGGTCACGAAGAAGGAAGCGGATCTCGTCCTGACCTCCATGATTGAATCGATTATGGATGCCGTTGCCGATGGTCAAAAAGTAACTCTTGTGGGTTTTGGGACATTTGAACCCCGCGATCGTCAAGCCCGCGAAGGACGTAACCCGCAAACGGGTATGGCCATTAAGATTCCTGCAACGACTGTACCTGCGTTCTCGGCGGGTAAAGCCTTTAAGGACAAAGTTGCAGAAGCAGCGGCAGCAAAAGCTCCAGCAGGCAAATAATAACAACACTTTAGAGTCTGATACGCGGGCAAAAATAATTGGTATTCTAGTACCCTTTGCTTTGGATGCACGTTTGGTCAAGTTTAAATAGTTAAGTTGAAGAGCGAGTCACAAATCTGGTTTAGGCTAGGACGTTACTCGCTCTTTTTTAGCAGTGCCCCAAAACTCCATGACGATCGCCTCTACCTCACCCATCCCATCCCCTAAGCCTCTCGCACCACTACGGCGATTGCTTAAATATGGCGATCGCTACCGATCGCGCATTTGGGCCGCCAGCATCTGCTCGGTTCTGAATAAAATCTTTGATCTCGCGCCGCCCTATTTGATTGGTATGGCGGTGACGATTGTAGTGAACCCACAAAAATCATTAATTGCACAGTGGGGCGTGGCGGATGTGACACAGCAGTTTGTCGTGCTGTCGCTGTTAACGCTGTTTATCTGGGGCACAGAGTCGCTGTTTGAATATTTGTACGATCGGCTCTGGCGGAATCTGGCGCAGAACCTACAGCACGATTTACGACTGGATGCCTATGGACACTTGCAAGAACTAGAACTCAGTTTTTTTGAAGACCGTAGTACAGGTACATTGCTTTCAATTTTGAATGATGATGTCAATCAATTGGAGCGGTTTCTAGACACGGGGGCCAATGAGCTGTTGCAATTTGCCACCACGGTGCTGTTTGTCGGCATCACCTTCATTGCACTGGCTCCAGGGGTTTCCTATTGGGCTATATTGCCGATTCCATTTATTTTATGGGGATCTGCTCTCTTTCAAAAACGACTGGCTCCGCGCTATGCCGAGGTCCGAGAACAAGCGGGTCTGGTCAGCGCTCGATTGTCCAATAATTTGTCGGGGATTGCGACGATTAAGAGTTTTACGGCCGAAGGCTATGAAGCCGATCGGGTGCGCGGGGATAGCAATGCCTACAAACGCAGCAATAGCGGGGCGATCGCATTAAGTGCGGCCTTTGTGCCCTTGATTCGATTTGTAATTTTGTTTGGGTTCACCGCGACGCTGTTCTTAGGCGGTTTAGAAGCGGCGGCGGGACGATTGGATGTGGGTACCTACAGCTTCATGGTGTTCATCATTCAGCGACTGCTATGGCCCTTTACACGCCTCGGTCAAACCATGGATCAATATCAGCGCGCCATGGCCTCGATTAACCGAGTGATGAATCTGCTCGATACGCCCATCACGATTCCCACCGGCCACGCCCTGTTAAACAATCCACGGGGAGACGTGGAATTTCAGGATGTCACGTTTGCTTACCGCGATCGATCGAATGCTTTGGAACACTTGTCCTTGAAAGTACCCGCAGGGCAGACTATTGGTATTGTTGGGTCTACGGGATCGGGCAAAAGTACGTTAGTGAAGCTGTTGCTGCGGTTTTATGAAGTGCAGCAGGGCAAGATTTTGCTCGATGGAGTCGATCTGCGGGACTTGGAATTGCGCAGCCTCAGACAAAATATTGGCTGGGTGAGTCAAGATGTGTTTCTGTTTCATGGGAGCGTTGCATCGAATATTGCCTATGGATCCTTTGATGCGTCCCGTGAATCAATTGTTGAGGCGGCGATCGCAGCGGAAGCTCACGAGTTTATTCAAAAACTACCCGAAGGCTACGACACCATTGTGGGCGAACGGGGTCAAAAACTTTCCGGCGGTCAACGTCAACGGCTGGCGATCGCCCGCGCTATTTTGAAAGACCCGGCAATTTTGATTTTAGACGAAGCCACGTCTGCCGTTGACAACGAAACCGAAGCCGCCATTCAACGATCGCTGCGACGAATTACCCAAGACCGCACCACGATTGCGATCGCCCACAGACTTTCCACCATTCGCCATGCCCACTGCATCTACGTGATCGAAAACGGCAAAATCCAAGAGGCCGGAACCCATGACGAGCTACTAAAACGATCGGGGTTATATTCAGCGTTGTGGCGGGTACAGTCGGGAGTCCGAACCGATGAAGTTTTGGCTTGAATGGGAATCTGATGTAGGATGAGATCAACAGGCACTGCACATCTTAGTAACTACCAACCCAACCCTACATAATTATTTACAGAGTTTTTATGAACCTTGATGAAATTAAAACCAGCCTCAGCAGTAGCGATCCTCAAGTGCGGATGCGGGGTCTAACGGCACTACGAGGGATTGATGCTGAGATTGCGGCTCCTATTTTGCTCAACCAGGTCGATGATTCGGAAATGATTATCCGATCGTTTGTGATGATGGGATTAGGGTACAAGCGCTCTGACGAAGGATTTGCAAAACTTTTGCAGGTGATGGATGAGGATGCTGATCCAAACATCCGGGCTGAGGCTGCTGGAGCGTTGGCAAAATTCGGATCGGTGGCAGTGCCCCATCTGGTTCACCATTTTCATCAGGATCAGCACTGGCTTTCGCAAATGACCGTGGTGTTAGCGTTGCCCGATCTCAACTGTCCAGAAGCGTTCCTTGAAGTTGCACTAATTGCGAGTAACTCCACAGAAGGAGCCGTCCGATCGACCGCCATCGAGCAGTTGCCCATGCTATTAGATACGCCCTATGCAGAACAGGCGTTGGGTGAATTGTTGAACCATGTGAAAGATGAGGACTGGACCGTGAGGCGGAATGTGGCGTTGGCGCTGCGATCGTTTGATGACGATCGGGCCAAAAAAGCAGTCCTACAGCTTCGTCAAGATGACAACTATCAAGTTGTTGCAGCCACTTTAGAAGCACTCCTCTAACCCGCGATCGGTTGTAATGAGAATTAACGACTCACTATGGAATTTAGAACTGAACCAATAGTTGTGAATGGGACTCAGAGCGCGGCACTGGTGTTGGGTGCGAATCGGGGAATTGGGCTGGGATTTGTCAAGCGTATGTTGGCAGATTCTACGACGGGATGGGTCTATGGAACCTACCGCGATCGGGACTCAGCTCAAGAACTACTTACATTGGCGGAGAATGAACCTAGGCTGCGGCTGTTGGCACTAGACATCACCGAAGAATCCCAAATCGAGACCTGTCTGCTGGCTATTGGTCAAGAATTGAAGGAGTCGGGCCGATCGTTAACCCACGTCATTAACTGCGTGGGCATGTTGCACCAAGGCGACTTGCAACCTGAGAAAAGCCTGCGCCAAATTGATGCCGCTAATCTATTGACCTATTTCCAAGTCAACAGCATTGCCTCTATTTTGTTGGCCAAGCATTTGGTTCCGTTATTGAAGCAAAGCGATCGTACTATTTTTGCCACATTATCCGCAAAAGTCGGCAGCATCACCGACAACCAACTGGGCGGCTGGTATGGCTATCGTGCATCCAAAGCAGCCTTGAATATGTTCATGAAAAGTATCGCCTTAGAATATCGTCGAAGTTGCAAGGGGACGATCGTTGTTGTTCTCCATCCTGGAACCACAGACACCCGACTTTCTCAACCGTTTCAGCGCAATGTTGCCCCTGAGAAACTGTTTGCGGTCGATCGCTGTGTAGAGCAACTTTCCAACGTGATGGCAGGTCTAACCATAGAAGATAGCGGCGAATTTTTCTCCTGGGATGGGACGCGCTTACCTTGGTAAGGTTCAACCAGCCAAGAGACTGAGAGATTCAAGCCTAGAAGAGATAGGCTATGATCGTATAATTCTTTTTGTAAGATTAGCGTTGTCCCATGGTGTCTTCTCCTGAATCAATTGCAGAACGTCGTGAAGTACTGCTTGAGTTGTACCAAGGATTAGACGATCGGGCACGCAGGCTAGTCCAGCTTGCTTCAGTCATTTGTGAACCGTTGCCCCGCGCAACATTGTTATCCTGTGCCGAGCGTATAGGCATCCGAGACACCTCAGGCCGACCCTTTTCATCCAAGTCATTCAATGATCAAATACTACAGCCTCTTATTTACAAAGAGCTGTTAGAAACAACAATGATGGGCGTACAGTGTGCTCATTTAATTCGAGAAATTGCCACGCGGGATGCCGTTATTGAAAAGCACTTCTCGGCGATGGTCGAAGCGATGTATCACTACTTACCCGTCACTACAAGATTCACGGGTGGCACTCGATATTTTAATAGTGAAGGACGCTTTTTACGGGAAGTTCGGATCGTTCTATATCGTCAAGATCCGATTTTAGCGCTCGATAAGTTGTTTGATGAATACTACGCCTACAATTCAGTTAGACAAGTTCTAACGCCGTCTAGTTGTATCGCAGGATTTGCAAATAATCCCTGTGACGCAGCGTGGATGAAGCGGCTGTCGCCGGATTGGTACGATCGGGTATTGAAGGCGGTATTAGAAAACTCAATGCAGAACTTGACTGAAGCGGAGGACGCGATCGAGTTATTGCGGCAAGATTGTCTAAAGCCTGAGGTATCAGATTGGAAACGGTTGTTATATTGTCGGCTAATGCTTGCCTGCGGTGAAATTGGAGAAGTCATCACGACTACGGCGGGTTTTAAGGTGCCACCTGAACACAATGGCTATCCCTTAAAAGCCGCGATCGATTTTCTAGAAGGACGGCTGATTCCGGCATTAATCGACTATCGGGGTTGTTTATCAATACACCGTAAGATTCTTGGAAAACGCAAGATCTTTTTCGATGATGAAATGGGATTACTTTTCATTCTTACATTGTTTCAAGAAGGCTCCCACGAGTCATTTCAAGAAGCGCTGGAATACTGTGGAATGGGACGTAAGCAAAAGGGAGTTTTCGCAAATACCTATGGAATCCTAGAAGCATTTTTACAATTCAAGCAAGGCTCATTGGCTAAAAAAGCGATTTTGTTTGCCACAGACTTAGAATATCCAGATACCCCTTGGGATGTTTTAATTCCATCACTGTGTATGTATTGGGCAGATGTCGATGCAGCCCGATCGCGTCTTGTTACGCCACTTCAAGATTTTATTTCGCGGACTCAAAGCACCGGATACCTATGGTTTACGATGGAGACGGCAGAACTCCTAGCCAAGTTAGATTCAACAAGAGAGTGGTCTCAGGCCGCAGATATTTTACGAGAGGGGACAAAATTTCAGCCCATAGCGCCTATTCTTGATGCGCAAGAAGCTTGGGAACTGTGCCTAAATGCCCTAGCAAATCTAGCCCAACCCGCTGTGAACACAGGCTCCAAAAATCAAACCACACGATTAATTTGGACGTTGACGAGTTTGGAAAGTAGTTCGCTGCAACCCCGCGAACAATCACAAAATGCAAAAGGGGGCTGGAACAAAGGTCGCCCGATCGCCTTAAAACGCCTACAAGCCGCCCCTGCTGAATTTCCCTATTTAACCCCTCACGATTTGCAAGTATGCGCTCACATTACAACCAGCTATGCCCAAAATCGCTACAACTACTATGGCAAAGTGGACTATTGTTTTGACGATCGGGTTTTTATCTCACTAGTGGGTCATCCATCCGTATATTGGGAAAATTCGCCTGGAATTGCGGTTGAAGTGGTCAAGGGGTCGCCTGAATTGCGAGTGATTAAGAAAAAAGGCGCAAAATTAGTATTGCAATTTGACCCTAAATTACCTGACGGTGTTGAAGTTGTTCTTAGCAAAGAAACCCCAACCCGAATTAAAGTGATTGAAATTACTCCCGAACATCGGCGCATTAGTGAATTACTCGGCCCTAAAAATCGCTTAGAAGTTCCAGAATCTGCAAAAGATAAAGTATTAGCGGCGATCGGAGGGGTATCTGGCTTAGTCACGGTGCATTCAGACATCGGCGGCGACATATCAGATGCGGAAGAAGTCATCGCATTAATGACTCCTCATGTCCATCTTCTACCCTCTGGTCCCGGATTACGACTGACAATATTATCGTCACCCTTTGGTCAGGGCGGCACCTACTATCGCCCCGGTAGCGGCGGTGAAAACGTGATTGCAGAAGTGGGGGGGAAACGCCTACAAACCACTCGTAAACTCAAAGAAGAAAAGAAGCTAGCAAAGGAGGTTGTAAAGGAATGTCCGACACTGTCAGGCTGGGAAGAGTCAGATGGCGAATGGGTCATTGATACCCCAGAAGCATCGCTGGAACTGCTGTTGGAATTGCAGGCATTAGGCGATCGGGTGATTTTGGAATGGCCCCAAGGCGAGAAGATGCGAATCAAGCAAACGGTCAATCAAAGTAATTTTCATATCAAACTCCAAACCCAAAACGAATGGTTTAATCTGAATGGTGAATTGCGACTTCCTGATGGTAGCGTCATTGAAATGCAAGCACTGTTGAAACTACTGGACCAATCGACTGGACGGTTTGTTTCGTTGGGTGAGGGTCAATTTTTAGCATTAACGCAAGAATTTCGCCGTCGTTTAGAAGAAATGCGAGCTTATTCTGAAAGTCATGCAAACGGCATTCGATTCAATAAACTCGCCGCTCTCGCCATGGAAGATTGGATCGAAGGCATGGGAAGTGTAGAAGCGGACAAAGCCTGGAAAGAACAAGTCGCAACCATTCAATCCTTGCGAACCTACGAACCAAAATTACCATCCACCTTACAAGCCGAATTACGCGATTATCAAGTCGAAGGCTTCACTTGGATGTCTCGACTGTCTAAATGGGGCGTGGGGGCTTGTTTAGCCGATGATATGGGACTCGGCAAGACCTTACAAACCTTAGCCGTCATGCTGCAACGTGCGCCCGATGGACCGATTCTCGCGATCGCCCCGACTTCGGTCTGTATGAACTGGATAAGTGAAGCCGAGCGGTTTGCCCCGACCCTCAATACGATTCAATTTGGAAGTGGAAAACGGCAGACTGTCTTGGATGAATTGAAACCGTTTGATTTGGTGGTGTGCAGTTATGGATTGCTGCAACAAGAAGAAGTTGCAGACATGTTAGCGAAAGTGCATTGGCAGATGGTTGTTCTAGATGAAGCGCAATCGATTAAAAACTTTGCCACTAAACGATCGCAGGCCGCGATGAATTTACAGGCGGACTTTAAATTGCTAACAACCGGAACGCCCATTGAAAATCATTTAGGTGAACTATGGAACTTGTTTAGATTTATTAATCCCGGATTACTGGGTTCTTTGGATCATTTCAATCAGACCTATGCGAATGCGATCGAGCGGGGACAAGATAAACAGGTGCGCGATCGGTTGCGTAAACTAATCCAACCGTTCATTTTACGTCGTACTAAAAATCAAGTTCTCACCGAATTACCCTCTCGCACAGAAATCACATTAGAAGTAGAACTTAGCCAATCCGAAATGGTGTTCTATGAAGCACTCAGACGAGAGGCGATCGCTAAACTTGAAAATAGTGATGCGATGGCGGGACAAAAGCATTTACAAGTCCTAGCCGAAATCATGCGAATGCGCCGTGCCTGCTGTAATACACAACTAGTTAAACCCGAAATAGCGCTTCCAAGTGCCAAGCTTCAAATGTTTGGGGAAATTCTGACGGAGCTTTTAGAGAACAATCATAAAGCGTTAGTATTTAGTCAATTTGTAGATCATTTAGCATTCATTCGAGCCTATTTAGAAGAAAACAATATCTCATACCAATATCTCGATGGCAGCACACCCATGAAAGAACGCAAAAAGCGAGTTGATGCCTTTCAATCTGGCGTTGGTGACGTATTCCTAATCAGCTTAAAAGCGGGCGGTACGGGGCTAAATCTGACGGCGGCAGACTACGTGATTCATATGGATCCGTGGTGGAATCCGGCAGTGGAAGATCAAGCCTCCGATCGTGCCCACCGAATGGGGCAAGTGCGTCCGGTGACGATTTATCGAATTGTGGCAAAGAATACAATAGAGGAAAAGATCGTTCAACTGCATCAACAAAAACGTGATCTAGCCGATAGTTTGTTAGAGGGTACGGAACTCAGCAGCAAGATCACAACCGATGCCCTGATCAGTCTAATTCAGGAACGGTAATAGTTAAGGCGATTCTTAAGAATGCTGTATGAACAACCTGATCTGTTCCTATGGGCATTGAAATTCGATCCCCCTAGCCCCCTTAAAAAGGGGGAACAAGAGTAAACATTTAGGGGATTCGGTGAGTTCTAATTCCAGCGAATTTGCGATCGGTTTGTATCATCCAAATTGGCACAATCGAAATTCTTCACTTCTCGGAAATCTGCACCTTTTAAATTAGCGCCTCTAAAATCTGCACCATTCAAATTTGCATAGCGAAGATCGGCGTAGCTCAAGTTTGTGCCACGCAGAGTTGCTTCACTCAAATCCGCACCCACGAAGGACGATCGCATCAAATTCGACCAAGATAAATCTGCATCCCATAGTAATGCCTGATCAAAAATCGCCATCACCCCATAGCTATGAACTAAATGCGATCGGATGAACTTTGCGCCTGTAAAATTAGCTCGGTAAAGATGGGATTCTTGCAATTCTGCCTCAAAAAAAATAGATCCACTTGCATCACACTCAGCCAGATTTGCATTCCTTAGATTTGCATAGCTGAGTAACGATCGCCCCAACTTCGCACCATGGAAACTAGACTCTTGTAAATTCGCAAACGCTAACTCCGTTCCCATTAAATTGGCATAGCTAAAATCTGCACCCGCCGCATCAAAGCATCTTAGCTCTGCCCCAACAAAATTGGCATAGCTAAAATCTGCACCCGTCGCATCAAGATTAGCAGCGACTACATTAAGAAGATTCGATCGGTGCAATGTCGCTCCATTCAACTGTGCATGGGTTAAATCAGCATGGGTCAAATTTGCATAGGTTAAGTTTGCAGCGACTAATTTAGTTTGAGTCAAATCCGATCGACGCAAATTCACACCGGACAGATCCAATCCGCGTAAGTTCAATCGAGACAAATCTGAATTTGACAAGTCAATAGACTGGTCAGATTTTAAGCAAAACTCTCGCCGAAACTGCTGCCATGCGATCGTACCCTGAGACAAAATTTGTAAATGAGATAGCTGCGCCATTGTCTATTCCCGCCGCATCTCATTCGGAAATGGCCGACCCGCCACCGCCGCTAATGCCGATAAAATCCCCTTCTCAGCCGCCATAATATCCTGCTCTTGACCGCCCAAATACAACCGCCCAAAACTTCCCACACAGGAAATCTGAAGAATATTCACCGACGCAGCCTTCTCTGCTTCATTTGCTGCGAGTGCGGCATAGGCCGCAGGTTCAATTTCCAGCACGTACAGCGTTTCGCCCGAAATGATCATATTTCCCCGGCGCGTCCGGTTGATCAATTGGGTATGGTGGGCCGTGATGTTCCGAATAATTCGGCTAGAAATTACGCGGGGCTTCAGACAGTTCGATCGCTCTACTCCCAAATATCGCAAAATCGCCTCGCCCGCCACCTGCACATCACCCTGATTGCTAGCATGAATTTCCATCAAGCCGTAGAGCCGCTCAATGATTTGCACACCCGGACTGACCTGCGCCGCCTTCAGCGAAATATCCATCATCTGGTTAATTTCAACCCCCGGACTCACCTCAATCCACAGCGAGGTGTCACCGGGCAATGGCAAAAAACCCTGCGCTTCTGTCCCCAAGTAGGCGGCGTGCTGGCGCTGGAGGCGATCGATATAGACGTAACTGCGAAGGTCGATACCCAAGAAACTAGCCAATAATTTCAAAATCTTCATCAGTATACGAGCCAACGGGTCTGCCGCAACTTGTCTTGCCCTTGAATTTGAGCGGCAGGCTTTGATTCGGTTTGACCCGCTTAGACTGGAGCAACCCGTTTCTTCAGCGACTCCGATCGGAGCTTAGCCGTTTCATTTGTGGGTTCTATGGCCAACGACTGATCGTAGGCTTCGATCGCTTTAGTGGTGAGACTTTTCTTCTCATACACATGACCTAAGTTGTTCAGCGCGATCACATAGTCCGGATAATTTTTAAGGGCATCCTTGTAGTGCCGAACGGCTAGATCATACTGTTCTTGAGCAAAATGAGCGTAGCCCAATGCATTGTAAACTGCGGCAATATCAGCACCCTCCAGTTCTCGCTTTTTGATGGCTTTCTGAAACTGAGGAATCGCTTGAGTAAACAGCTTTTTATCTAAATAAACACTTCCCAGCTCGTAGTGCTCTGCTGCTGTCCCATCACCATCCTTGAGCTTTTCTGTAAGTCGTGCCAGTGCGCCTTCTAACTTACGCGTTTTGATCACTTCCTTCAGGACGCTGACCCCAGCCGCAATCAGAATCACTACCAAAACAGCGATATAAACAATAGGAGAATTTTCTTTCATGGGTCGATCGCAGTTTCTACAGAAATAGTTAAATGCATTAAAATCAACATGCACCCCACCATCCTATCATTGCAATTCCGCGCCTTCACTGTGCGTTACATTGATTGCCAAACCCGATCGCTTGGTGATGAGTGGATAGCTTAAGGCTCCAAATTCCATCGCTGCCACTGTTCACGAAACCATCCCGATCGCTGCCGACGATCGACCACAGCATTCACCCTTTCTCGCAATGATGCATACTGCAATCCTTTTGGCATAGCGATCGCCATCGGATAAAACCCAAACTCCTCGCGCAGTAGCCGCAAATCAGTATCCTTTTGCATGGCACCCAACACCATGACCCGATCGCCCGCCAATGCCTGAACCTGCCCCGATCGCACCTTAGACAAGCCCTCGGCATAGCTCTTCACCTCGACGAATTGCAAACCCAAGCCCTCCGAGGTCAACGAATCGATCGCGCTAGAGTGTTTCAACACGGCCACCGACTGTCCCTGGAGATGGCGCGCTGTCCTGACTAGATTATTCTGGACCACAAGAACCGATCGTTCAAAATAATAGGGCGCACTGAACTCAACCCAACGCGATCGTGAAACCGTTGCCGTTATCGATGCGATCGCCAGATCTACCTGCCCGTCCGCCACAACTCGCAATCGATCGGAATTCGCCACCGGAATCAACCGAACTGCATCCCGCTTTCCTAATACCTCCAAGGCTAAGGTCTGAGCCATTTCCACTTCAAACCCAGACCAATTGCCCGCCGCATCACGAAAACTCAACGGAAACCGATCGGAGTTCACCGCCACCACCAAAAAACCACGATCGCGAATCGTCTGTAAATCGGCGGCATTTCCTGGCAGCGCTGTGATTAATGCCGCCCCCAAGCTCATGGCAAAGGTCAAATAGGTAAACTCCGATCGTTTTCGCCCCATTAACTTATTCCTGTGCGACCTAAAAACCAAAAAAGAAGGGATAGTGTCAGAACCTCTAACACTATCCCATTAAGAATTAATCTTAAAACGACAAGCAACTTGTAACTGCTGCGTTAAGCCGCTTTCGCCAACTCAACCACCTTCGCAAACGCGGTCGGGTCAATTACGGCCAACTGAGCCAACATTTTGCGGTTGATTTGAATATCAGCCTTCTTCATTTTGCCGATCAATTGGCTGTAGCTGATTCCATTGATCCGAGCTGCTGCATTGATCCGAGCGATCCACAGGCGACGGAAATCACGTTTCTTTTTACGACGATCGCGATACGCATTCCGCAGCGCTTTCATGACCTGTTGGTTTGCTACGCGAAAGAGGCGTGAATGTGATCCACGGAAGCCTTTCGCTAGCTTCAAAATTTTATTACGACGTTTGCGGGCTACATTACCGCGCTTAACACGAGCCATGAGTTTCCTCTACATTTGGGGATAGGTCATTGAGTAAATTAGCAAAATTCAAACAGGCAGAACTAGAGTTCTAACGGTCAAACTTGCCACGATTGGGAACCAGGCAGTAGAAAAGCCCTAGCCCAAATCGATCGGATCACCTTATAAATAAGGCAACATTGTACGAACGTTCGCCGCATCGCCTTCAAACACAACGTTGTAACCAGCAAGACGGCGCTTACGGCTAGGGCTTTTGTGCTCCAAAAGGTGGGCGCGGAACGTACTCCGACGGAGAATCTTGCCAGTTCCAGTCACTTTAAAGCGCTTGGCAGCAGATTTACGAGTTTTTAGCTTCGGCATGACAACATCCAAATTCACACAGTCCAAAATTCTACCCCACAAGGAGACTATTTTAAGCAAATCACTCAAACTAGCCCTCGTAAATTTTGCCATTGGGCATTGTCACGCCTTGAAGCTTCGCCCCCACCATTTTCACCATCACCCGATCGTTAAACCCCACCTTTGCCCCTTCCAAATTCGCCCCGCGCAAATCCGCCCCACTCAAATCCGCCCCAATCAGATTGGCCTCTTTCAAGTTGGCGTAGCGCAAGTTAGCTTGCAGCAGATTGGCCCTAAACAAATTCGCCTGACTCAGATTTGCCCCTTCTAAGGTGACTCGGTGCATAAAGGCATCACTCAAATCACTGCCCCGTAGATTCGCACAGGTCAAGTCTCGATTTGACAGATCTTTTTCCTTGAGATCGCGACCACTCAAATCCAAGCCCGATCGGCTAATGGGCGGCGGATCAGGAAGCGGCGGCGGTGGGGCTTTGGGCGTTGCGACCTTAGCAGCAGTTTTAGGAATTTCCGGGGCGGGACGAGGCGATTGACTGGAGGGTGCAGCGTGACTTGATGGGGACTGTTTAGCGCTGGACGAGGTTGCACTAGGCTGACTAGATGCCTTAGATTGGGTGCTTTGAGGCGGCGGCGGGGACTGCGGAGCGGCTTGAGGCGGTGGTTTTGGTTTTGGAGATTCGGGGGGCGATCGGTGATATTCCGGGCGATAACGGGACTGGGCGTAGTAGTCCTGGGACGATGGATTGGTCGAATTTGTTGATGAACTGCCTGGATTGGATTGAGCTGGATTGGGTTGGGCTGTGGACTGATTTTTAGCTTGGGCGTTCTGCGCATTACTTTGAGACTTAGAAGCCCCGTGGTAAGCCCCATAGTAAGACGACTGGTAATAGTCCGAAGCCTGCTTTGAGGACGATCGGGTATCGGCGCGCTGTTTAGCGGCGTAGTAGCTGTCCTGATAGGAACTTGGCTGTCCCTGGGCATTTGAGGCTGTTGAAGGCTGAGCTTTCTTGGCGTTGATCTGAGATCTGAGATGGTCACGGGCGTGATTGATTTCCTTTATTTTTTCTTCCGCAATTTGAAGAAGCCGAGCGTTGTCCTTGGGGAAGCGATCGGGATGCCACACACTCACAAGATCTTTGTAGGCACGGTTCAGGTCTTCCAGCGACGCGCCCACGTTTAATCCAAACAGTTGATAACAGCGATCCAGCTCACTCATAGACGTTGCTTCCCCACCCATACGACCATACGTGCCCGACCGTCATTTGACCATGTTCATTCAGTGTAAGCGCTAGATTTAATAAAAAGTAGAGCTAGGCAAATTAACTTCAGAACTTGAAGCAAGAAGCAGAGCCATACAAAGCCCTAGCGCGCTGAATCGAGCCAGTCATAAATTCGGTTGAGCTGCTCTAAAGAAACCAACCCGTACTGCCACAGAATCATAGGCAACGGCTCAAAATCGCTGCTACGTTTAAGCGCAAAATCAATGGCAGACGCAGACATCGCCAAGTCATCCTGTAAAAACTGAATTAAGTCCGGATAGATAGAAAACATTAAACTGTGCCCGTAGCGGCTTGGAGATTGGAAATGAGACCCAGGAAGACCAACAATACTCTAGGCAAGACACTTGAGAACTATTTATAGCAAAATAATTTCAAGTGCAACGATCGGATGGACCCAAAGATTACGGCCTTCAGTCTGTAGGGTGAAAGTGGTGAAATCACCCTGTAAGCCGCAATGGAGCCTAAAAAGTTTGGGTGAGGCATCTACTTTAGTACAGAAGTATTAACGGGCGCAATTGTTGCCGCGTCATCGACCTTAATTCCAAGCTCCAGCGCCCGCCCCGATCGTAGCTCCAGCACATGATCAATATTACCCGGCGGTCCATAGACTGGACATTCGGGCGTGGTGCAGGGGGGCACTGAGGACGCTATGGCTTTCACTTTTCCCTGATATAAAAACACCATGTCGAGGGCGACGGGTACATTTTTCATCCAGAATGTCACCGATCGCGCCGGAATCATAGGAAATAGCATTCCCCGATCGTCCGGCAACGCAGACCGATACATTAGTCCCATGGCTTGCTCTTGGGGCGATCGGGCGACTTCCAGATTAAGGACCGAATTGCCGATCGTGATTTTGGCGGTGATTGGAAGCGTGACTCCAGTGACCGGACTGGGTGCGACGGGCGCTGTCGGGCTGGGTGTTCGGGCTTCGGGCGTGGCACACCCCACCAACAGAATCTGAAATGTCAACGCCAGAACGTAGCCGCCCACAGTTCGACTCGATCGGCTAAAAAACAGGCGCGAATTAATTGGAGGGCGATCGGATAAATTGGGAGCAAAACGTCTAGCAGACATGGTGACGATGTTGAGAGTGCCTAGATAGTAACCGCTTCACCCAAAACTAACGAGATATTCCAGAAATATCGACTATGGTTCTCGTAATACATACCCAATGCCGCGCACCGTTTGAATCAGTCGTTTTTCGCCCTCTTCCTCAAT
This sequence comes from Synechococcales cyanobacterium, assembly GCA_043787635.1. Lineage (GTDB taxonomy): Bacteria > Cyanobacteriota > Cyanobacteriia > Leptolyngbyales > Leptolyngbyaceae > JAAFJU01. The sequence goes on from JAYVUU010000058.1 coordinate 29,625, forward strand.
CTTCAAACGCAGATAACGAATGTACACCTCAATCACATTAGATTCGCCGATGAAATCGTAGCCCCAAACATTCTCTAAGATTTGTTCACGTTTAAGAACGTCTCGAGCATTTTCCATCAAATATTTCAGCAGGTCGAATTCTTTCGTGGTTAAGTCAATGGTGCGACCATTGCGAGAGGCTTGACGAAGACCCAGATCCAGCTTGAGATTCCCGTAGCGCAGAACTTTTTGGGGCAGAACTTCAATGCGTAAATAGTGCTGAACCAACCGAATAAAACTGTCGGTTTGATAGGGTTTTAAATAATAATCATCGGCCCCGGCTTCCAAACACGCCACCCGATCGTCCACACCATCTTTCATCATTAGCAGCAAAATAGGAACCTGCATCCCATTGCGCCGCAGTTTTGCACAAAATGAAAGCCCTGAATCTTCACTTAACGCCCGATCGACCACCACCAGCGATGGGCTACGGACTTCAATCTGGGCTAACGCCGCAATTACGTCCGGTGTGACAACACAAGGATAGTCAGCATTCTGTAAGTCCTGTTGCAATTGCGCCCCAAGTCCCTCATCCGCTTCCACCACAAGAACATAGGGCGACACAGATAGAGTATTGGCACTGGAATTTTCGTTTAGCGTTTGCATGGCGTTCTCCAGAGTTAACCGTCATTTACGATCGCACTTTTAATCCTAGTCAGTTAATCCTAGTCACTAAAAGCTGGCTAAGATTTTTCGTCAAGACATGGGCTTTGCGATGTGAGGGCGACCCCATCCTAGCTTTTCTCGGAGCAGATGGAAAAATTCTGGGTTTTGAAGTCGAACAAATCGAGCAGGATAGGGAGACTTTTGAATTGTGACATAGTCATCAGGCAGGATAAAACACCCTGCGTTGCCATCCGCCACCATGACCAGACGATTTTGCATAGCCGGATAAATGGTGATGGATTCAGTGTTGCTAAAGACCAAGGCTCGTGAAGCTAAGGAATGAGGGCAAATTGGCACCAGACACATTACCGGAATCCCCGGCGTAATCACTGGACCCCCTGCGGATAGTGAATAAGCCGTCGATCCGGTCGGAGTCGCCACAATCAGACCATCGGCAGCAATATCCACTCGGCTATAACTCCCCACCTTCACTTCAAAATGACACATACTCGTCAGCGGTTCACGGTGGATCACCATCTCATTTAGACACAGCGCTTCCCACAGCAAAACGCCCGATCGGATCACCTGTACGGTCAGCATCGTGCGTTCTTCGATTTGATAATCTCCAGCGAGAACAGGCTGAATAGTGGCTTTTAAATCGTCCGTCATGACTTCAGTCAAAAAGCCAAGATGCCCCGTATTTACCGTCAGCAAGGGAATTCCACAGGGCGCAACCTGACGCGCCGCCGACAAAACGGTGCCATCGCCGCCCAAGACAATGGCAAATTCCATATCGGCATCAAATCCCGATGGCACGAGGCTCTCGACCGGGGTGTGGCAGACAGGTTTAGACTCGGATGAGTAGCCTAAAATACCGCCAATGCCTGTAGCCAGAACGACATCCCAGCCCGACTGCGCAAACACCTCCTGAAGTAGATTGGCGGCATCGCATGCTCTGGGCTTTTGGTCATTGTAGATAATGCCTGCTTTTGGCACGATCGTTTGTCTCCCTAAACGCCTCAAACGACGCTAAATATCAATAAAAAAACAAACCCACAGATGATCCCGTTGGGCCGTAGTCTCTAACACTAGCACTCAGACTCGATTCCATTCAGATTAAGCTCAATCACAAATTCTGTGCCCTCACCCCGTTGAGAATCGCAATACAGGCTACCACGATGTTTCTCAACAATAATCTGGCGAGCGATCGCTAACCCCAGTCCTGTTCCTTTACCGACTTCTTTAGTGGTAAATGATTGCTCAAAAATACGTGCCTTTACCTCTACTGTCATCCCCGGTCCATTATCTGCAATGGAAATTAAAGCCCGTTGCCCATTTTCAGATAGTTTTGTACAAATTTTAATTCGACGAGGATTGGCATTAAAGCTCTCAAAGCTACGTTCCTGTGATGACTCTTCTAAAGCATCGATTGCATTTGCTAGTAAGTTTAGGAAAACTTGATTCAGTTGACCCGCATAACACCTAACAGTTGGTAGGTCGGAATAGGCTTTTACGACTTCAATCTTGGGTCGGATCTCATTTGCCAGTAGACGATGTTTAAGAATCAAAAGTGTACTGTCAAGACCTTGGTGAATATTGAAGGAAACTGGACGATCGCTGTCTGTACGCGAGAAAATCCGTAAACTGGTGCTGATGTGCTTGAGCCGATTTACACCTTCCTGCATGGAACTGATCAACTTGGGTAAGTCTTCCCGCACATATTCCAGATCAATAGCCTCCATCTCTGCACAAATATCCGGGTCAGCCGTCGGGTACTTCTCCTGATACAGGTCGATTAGGCTAAATAAATCTTGGATATAATCGTTTGCAGGGCGTAAATTACCCGCCAGAAAACCTAAGGGATTATTAATTTCATGAGCAACCCCGGCCACGAGATTCCCCAAAGCAGACATCTTTTCAGATTGAATCAGTTGCAGTTGGATGTTCTGAAGCTCGTGAAATGCTTGTTCAGCCCGCTCTTTTTCCTGAAACAGTTCAGCGGTTCGTTCTTGCACACGCACATCCAAAGCTTGATTAGTCTGCTCCAGTAATCGTTTTGCTTGGTGTAATTCCAGTTCTGACTGTTTACGAAGGGTAATATCGGTTGCTAGCAGCGTGTACTGACGGATGATTCCCTCTGAATTGAAAATAGGCTGTCCATCCATCAGTAGCCAGGATTGAGTCAGATGTCCTTTCTGTTGATAGGCAAATTCAAACTTAAAACTTTCCCCTTTGATCAGTTGCTCCCGAATGTAGGTTTGCTGCGGTAGGTTCTGAGCATTCTGAGAGAGCACTTTGAAAAACTTCTGCCCAATCAACATCTCACAGGACTGGTTGTTGTCCATGCAGAATACCTGATTTGCCCATAGCAATCGTCCCGATCGATCGATCAGTGCCATGTGTAAATCTTCGCGGTCGGCAAGTGACTGTCCCACAATTAAAGGAAAATCAGTACAGGAATCGAGACTAGAGGTTTGTGGCATAAATTAGAGAGCGTCTCGTCTACCAGCAACATAGGCGAGCAAGATATGACCAATATCATCACGAATTTGGCGAAATACCGTCAGTTTTTCTTGTTCGGTTCCTTCTGCCAACGCAGGATCTGGAAAACCAAAGTGATGGCGCTTGGTTGAGGCGGGCAAACTCGGGCAACTCTGATCAGCATGGCTACAGACTGTGATCACCGTATCGATCGGTTGATCTGAGAACATGCTGAGGTGCTTACAGGTATTGCCAGAAATATCAATCCCAATTTCTGACATAGCTTTGACTGCTAGTGGATGAACTTCAGCCGCAGGATTCATGCCTGCACTGTAAGCATCAAATAAGTCATCGGCTAATTCTCTCAAAAATCCCTCAGCCATCTGGCTACGACAAGAATTACCTGTACAAAGAATAATTAGGCGATGTTTCATAAGCGTAGAGTTGAAGTTGTTATCTTCACAATGGGATGTTTGTCCTATCAGCAGGATACCCAAAATTCGATGACGCGACTAGTCTCGAAGCTAACATTCCTTCATTGAGGTCAAAAATGCTACTAGCGAAGGATGATTATCGGATTACAACATTGCGTCAGAGACCCTTAACACTTTCGACTTAACGGCAATCATGCCCTAGCCGCCACCGCTCTGAGAAACCATCATGGCAAAGGGAATAATCCAGTCTTGAGTTAGCTTCAATTCCAATGCTTGACCGGGTTGGATGGTCGCAACCTTTGGAGCCGTGATGTAGGACGCGATCGCCCCTGCCGCCGCCCCACCGATCGCACTGCCGCCGCTCAATCCCCCAATTAGGACCCCAGCCAACAGGCCAATGCCAGAGTTCTGGATCAAACTTCGCTCAGAAGGACTTCGCGATCCACCTAGATTTCCGGATTCCGCATTTAGCGACACCACTTGTCCCTGGATCATGATGGATTCTGCCAGAAATCGATTAGTCCCGCTTTCAAATGCCCCATAAATTGTTGTGCCCTCTGGTGCAATAACTCCACCATTACGATCGCGAATGGCGGACTGAAGCGCCAATATTTCCTTGCGGGAGCCATCTTTGACGCTCAAGGATGAAATTCCCGTGTAGCGCACCATCAACACCGTTCCTAAGGGCAACCCCGTGCGGCCATCATTGGCTTTTACTACCACAATACCCGCCGTCGGAGCTGCTCCAGAAAGGGGCATCGCTTGCGAAGACTGGGACGGTGTTGCTAGTCGCAGGGGTTGGCCGAAGCTAATTACATCGGGCAATGTAGATGA
>JAYVUU010000059.1:0-8703 GCA_043787635.1 Synechococcales cyanobacterium
CAGATTTTGATGTGACCGATGAGGGTGAGATTCAATATTTATTTTTAGAATCGAACCTCTGGACTGGCGGCGGCGGGAATCCATTTGAACTATTTGAGCAGATGCGAGAGAAGGTGAGTTTACCGCAGTAATTCACCTGTAATTCCCATCTTTTTTTGATAAGACTCTAGACTCAGAGACGACCAATGGCGCTATGATCGCGATCGTTCCGTCGCTGTACTCCTATGCCTTTGAGTATGTTTTTCAGTCCCATTTTGACAGCATTCAACAATAGATCTATTTCTTCATTTTTACTCGCAACCGTCGAAGCTGAAAATGCTCCCATAGTTCTAAGTAGCGTGTTGTTGAGTTTAGTTGTCATCTATCTAGCCAGTAAGTTGGGTTCCGAAGTGGCCCAGCGTTTTGACTTTCCACCTGTTTTAGGTGAATTACTGGCGGGGGTTGTTGTTGGAGTTTCAGCCCTTCATCTGGTTATATTTCCCGAAGGTAGTCTGACGGCAACCGACTCACTGGTGATGACTGCGGTCCAAGCACTCAACCACCTTACACCCGAAAATCTTGCCGCTGTTTTTGCGTCTCAAAGTGAAGTGATTTCAGTTTTAGCTGAGATTGGCGTAATTATTCTACTATTTGAAATTGGACTGGAATCAGATTTAAAGCAACTTAAGGCGGTGGGTGCTCAGGCGGTAGTCGTGGCCTGTGTGGGAGTCGCGGTTCCCTTTGCAGCGGGAACATTGGGATTGATGAGTATTTTTCATGTTCCTACGATCGCGGCTATTTTTGCCGGGGCCGCGCTCACTGCAACCAGTATTGGCATCACCTCAAAGGTTTTGTCTGAAATGGGACAATTGAAATCAAAAGAGGGTCAAATCATTGTGGGCGCGGCCATCATTGATGATGTGCTTGGGATTATTGTGTTAGCAGTTGTTGCCAGTCTTGCCAAGACGGGTTCAGTTGATGTCATGAATGTTGGATATTTGATTGTCAGTGCAACTGCATTTTTAATTGGGTCGATTTTACTCGGTCAATTCTTTAATTCATCTTTTATTGCAATTGTTTCTAAATTAGAAACCCGTGGAAACATTGTTATTCCTGCCTTAGTGTTTGCCTTTTTTATGGCATTCTTAGGCAATGCAATTCATTTGGAAGCGATTCTAGGTGCATTTGCTGCTGGACTTGTTCTAGAAGAAAGCGATGTTCGGAAAGATTTAGATGAATTAATTAAACCGATCGCAGATCTACTCGTCCCAATTTTCTTTGTTACCGTCGGGGCTAGGGCCGATTTAAGCGTTCTCAATCCAGCGGTTGCCGACAATAGAGCTGGATTATTGATTGCTATCTTTTTAGTGGCGGTTGCGATCGTAGGCAAAGTTGTGACGGGTTGGGTGGTGTTTGGCATTCCCAATGTCAATCGATTAGCCATTGGGGTGGGCATGGTGCCCCGAGGTGAAGTCGGGCTTGTATTTGCCGCGATTGGGTCTGCCAGCGGTGTTTTGAGTAAGCCTTTGGAAGTGTCAATTATTATCATGGTCATCTCAACCACATTCTTAGCGCCGCCGCTCTTACGGGTTGTCTTTGGGAAATCTCCAGAGTCGAATATAACGGCTAGTTCTGGGGAGTGAGAATTGAACGCTAGGCTCCGTAGCGGCTACGATCGATAAGCTGAGCAGGGCTGATGTCGGAAACCAAGTCCCGGAAGGCTTGACGCTCGGCTTCGTCGGCTTCCCGATCGACCGGAATCGAGGCATCGGCAACTACTTCTTCCATCACCCAAATGGGACAATTCGATCGTAAGGCTAGGGCAATAGCATCACTGGGTCTAGCATCAATTTCTCGAATCTGCTCGCCCTGACTCACCCTTAAAAGGGCATAAAATGTGTTGTCTTTTAGAGAATGAATAATTACCCTTTCTAGCTCCATGCCCCAAGCGGTAAGCATGTTAACCAATAGGTCATGGGTACTAGGTCGGGGAGAAACATGCTGTTGCAGAATGCTCCCGATCGCCTTTGCCTGATCTTCGCCAATGTAGATCGGTAGGGCACGCCGCCCGGTGGAGTCTTTCAGTAGAACGATCGGACTGCGGGTGGTCGCGTCCATTGCAATTCCTGTAACGCGCATCTCAATCATGGGGGTTGCTAGAAGAGCATGTCGAATCACTTACAATTTCCATTGTCGGGGAGCTATCTGAAATATGCAACCTCTAGGAGGGGTGAGTTGGGGTTAGCTCGGTACCCTAGAGACGCGATAGAGTGATGGGATGGTCTGATGTGTAGTTAGGAAGGACAGGATGTTTACGGGATTAGTACAGGCGATCGGGACGTTGCAGGTGTTGGATTCAGAGCATGTGGAAATTGGCGGACTGCCGAGCTATAGTCCTGTGCTGAAGGGGTTGGAGATTGGGGATAGTGTGGCGGTGGATGGGGTGTGTTTGACGGTGGAGAAGATTTATCCAATGGGGTTTGTGGCGGGCATTTCACCGGAGACGTTGAATTTGACGACGTTGGGCTATGCGCGAGGTGGCATGGTGAATTTGGAAACGTCGCTGCGGGTGGGAGGTAAGATAGGCGGGCATTTTGTCACGGGACATGTGGATGGGTTGGGGGAGTTGGAGTCGGCAGTGGAGTCGGCAACGTCTTGGGAGATGACCTTTCGGACGGAGGATCCTAATGTGTCGAACTATGTGTTGCGTAAGGGCAGTGTGGCGATTAATGGGATCAGTTTGACGATCGCGGATTGTGATGCAGCGGGGAGTTGGTTTAAGGTTGCGGTGATTCCCCATACCTATGAGATGACAAATTTGAGCCATCTTCAATCTGGTTCTAGGGTAAATTTAGAGGGAGATATTTTAGGGAAGTATGTGGAGAAGTTTTTGCTTTCACCAAAGTCGGCGGGGTCTCCAGGGATGGCTTCAGGGGGTGATTTGGGGATTACAAGCGATTTTTTGATGGAGCATGGGTATGGTTAGAGGTGAGGTCATGGTTGGAAACGAGGATTAAATAAAATTTATGATTTATTCGCGTTCTTCGTTAGGTTTGGGGCACGGCGAGCCATGCCCCTACGGGATCTTGGAACCCGGATCTGTAGGGACACGGCTTGCCGTGTCCTAAAACCCAATGAGAAGATTTTGAGTATTCAAGTTCCTTTGGGGCTAGATGTCCCGTTTAAAAGAATTTGTCCGATCGCACTTAGGGCTTCAATGTGGAGATTGTGACCGATGTTGGGAATGGTGTGAAGTTGGGAGGTTGGGCAAAGCTGCTGCATTTTTTGATTGATGGCGCAAAATTTTGAATCTGCGGTGCCGACAATAAGGTGAAGAGGAATTTGGGCTTGGGGCAGTTCAGACCAGAGTGATGGCTGGGATCCGGTGCCCATGTTCAGGATCGATCGTGCCAGTTCATCCGGATCATTTTGATGGCGACGATCGAGCAGTTGAAGGAAACTGGGATGGGTTTTAAGGCTCTTGAACAAGTCGGCTTGATACCAATTATTGAGAAATTCTGGGAAATCAGTCTGGATAGATTGCGCCAGTCTTTTGTCCTGTTGACGACGATCGGATCGTTCTAGAGAGGTCGCCAATCCGGGGGACGTAGATTCTAGGAAGGCAGCGGAGAAACGATCGGGCCAACGCAGCGCTAAATACAAGGCCAGTCGTCCGCCCATGGAATAGCCATAGAGAACAGGTCGCTCGATGTTGCCACGATCGAGCGTATCCAGTATTGCCTCGGCGGCTCCTTGCAAAGTGTAAGTGCGATCGGGAAGGTCCAAACTTCTACCGTGGCCGGGAAGATCTACTAGGAGACAGTCGAATTGATTGAGTTTGGATTGGTTAAGCTGAGTCGCAAGGGGAATGAAATCTTGATGACTGCCGAGAAAACCGTGGAGAAAAACTAGGGTTGGGCGATCGCTTCCCAACCCCATCGCGATCGTTTTACTTGATAACACGATCGACATAACCCCTATGGGATCGTCACTGGAATCAACGCATTTTCAGGGAAATACTGTCGATAACGACCCCCATCAGACAACACCGCCACCACCCGCAGCCGAGAATCTGGCTCCATCTGTAAATCGGCCCAAGGAATGCTGACTTCCAGACAGGTATCTAATGCCACGGACGATCGGCTCGCCCGCGAATGCCAACGCCAATGTTCGCCCGCTTCTTGGAACCACACCGTTTTAGTCAGTAAGTTAATCCCAAGGTGATGACGGAAATGGTAGTTCAGCGGCGCTTCGTCGGGTAAATCCACTAACGGCAACGGACTGTTGAAGGTCGAGTGATTTTCGTAGTACCAGAGCAAATTAAGTTCTGGTGGACAGTCTACACCCGGTTTAATTCCAGCTTGGAAGTCTAGACGAACGTATAGGTTTTGATGATCGTAGCCATACCAAAGCCGTTGGACTGCGCTGCTTTGGTGCATCGTACCCCGTGCTCCTCCCACTTCAAAACGTCCAGCCCGATCCCAATCCTGTTCGTTACCGCGCCCATCAATGATTGGATGGATAAAACCTTCGGGAGCACGATCGCCCTTAGCCGCATGGATTTCGACCGGACGACGGATTTCATCGGGGACAGGTTCGCCCAGTAACTGATAAACGGCAATTAAATGTTCGCGGAAAAGTTGATCAAAAATCGCATCATGATTCGACGAATGACCCTCACCAAACCACCAGAACCAGTCAGAGCCTTCCGCTGCATCCATCGCTTCCCACACTGCGGGATTAGATTCTTCGGTGGCTTCGGGGTGACGAGCGAGGGTATCACGGGCAGCGGTCAGCATATCCCAAGCGCGATTTTTTGCCGGATCGCCGATCCAGGTGGTGAAACTGCCATCCACCCAGGAACCGCTATGGAGTTTCTCGCAGGGAATTTCTGCTGTTACCGGGAATTCGTCTAGATATTCAGAAACCGTGACGAGTTTGATGTGGGGGGCATCGTTGAGAATGCCATAGAGGGTCGTCAAGAATGGGATTCCGTCTTGTGGGTAGAATTCCCAACAGTTTTCGCCATCCAGCGCGATCGTGACCAAATGTGGCTCGTCGGAGTGTTGGAGTTTACGGGCAATCGCTTCCAAATGACCGACTAGATCAGTCGCAGCTTTTTGGGCATCCATGCCGCTGTAGGTGAAACCAATCAAGTCAGACAAACGGTGATCTCGGAATACGATCGCCAAGTCTCCATTTTCGGTCGCAAGACGGTAGGGACGATAGAGCATGTCGGGCTCTTGGACGGTGCCGCGTTCGTCTCGGTGGAAGAAGTGCTTGAGAGTCCAGCCGAGGACCGCTTCATCAGAACAAATCCAGCGAATTCCCTCTTTGGCAATGTAAGGCAAGACTTCCGGGCTGACGGATTGTTCTGAGGGCCAGAGTCCGCGTAAGGGCGTGCCAAAGCGATCTTCATACATTTCGCGGGCTTTGCGGAGGTGACGGCTGATGTCGTCGGGGTACCGGAACCGTTGTTTTGGGAGGCCCATTTGAGGGACTGCAACACGACCCGAATCGGTATCGGCCAAGAGGGGCATGATCGGATGCGTGTAGGGCGTGGTGGTAACTTCGAGTTGCCCACTTTCCTGCATGGCTCGGTGTTTCGGGATGATTTGGCTGAGAATGTCGCGGTGTTTGGCAATGATGCGTTGCCGATCGCTCAGGGTAAAGTCTTCGCCTTTATCTAGCCAAGCGCGAATCTCAGGGTCATCCCAGAACAATGGATCAATCCAAGTCAGGTTGTGCCAGGTTAGTAAATCGCCGTAATCCCGATCGACCCAGTTTTCAAAACACCAGCGCCGACCATTGGTTTGCCGTTGGTTGTAGAGTTCGTTGTAGCGCCGATGGGGTTCGATCATCGTGCGACTGTGGGCATCGAAGAAGTGTTCGATGATGAATTCTTTGGTTTCGGGGAGCAGTTGGTCTAATGGCGTAAGTGTTGCTTTGAGGTATGGATCTAGCGCTTTACCGTCTGCGTAATCCTCGATTTGCATCATCAGGGATGGTACGAGGTTTACGGTTTGGTGGAGATTTGGATATTTTTCGAGAAGAAGAATTAAATCCAAATAATCTTTTGTGCCATGTAACCGGACCCACGGCAAGCGATATTCACCGTCAGCCACACGACTTTTGTAGAGGGGTTGGTGTTGGTGCCAGATGAATGCAACGTGGAGGGGATGAGTCATGGATTAAAAATAATGAGTGGATAGTTGGAGCTTTGCTTTTGAGCATTATGGGAAATTTTAAGGCCCGAATGGTGAATTCTTAAGGGTGAATTTGGGATTGGAGCCACGATCGATCGGGGATCGCACAAAAATTCCTAGGGGATCAAATAACCCATCGATCGGGCTACACCCCAAACAATCGCCGACCGCTCTGAATCACCAACGGCACCGCCACAATAATCATCAAACCTGCGATTGCTAATCCCACCGCACAATCTGCCCACATCCAATGCATGACTGCGACTGCGATCGCCGCCACTACCACTCCCAACGAACCCAAAAAATCTCCGACAACGTGTAAAAACGCGCCCTTAAGATTCAGATCTTGCTGCGAACCGGAATGCAAGAGTGTAATATTAACGCCATTAACAAATAAACCCACGATCGCGGTCAACAGCATTGGCAGCGCCTCCACCGAATCCCCGTCATGATGCCAATGCAACACTGCCTCTAACGCAACCCAAACCGCTGTACCCACTAATCCCAAACTATTAATAAATGCCGCCCAAGTCTCCGAATCCGGCTGGTTATCTGCCAGAGATAAATTATGGGTTCCAATCCATCCCGACTTCAACGCGGGTCTTGCCTTAACCGTCGCCCATAACGCCAACGCCAACGCCGCACTATCAGCCACCAAGTGTCCCGCCTCTGCAACCAACGCCACACTATGGCTACGCCAACCGACCAACGCCTCGATCGCCGCAAATCCTAAAACGAGGGCGATCGCCCACCTAAGCTGACGTTGTTTTTGTTGAGGTTGAAAGTTGAGGAGACCAAGCTGCGAAGAAAAATGTTGCATCTTAAATTAGAACAGCGCTAAAAGTCTTTTTCTACTAAACCTATATCTAGGCGTAAAAGTTCCCCAACAATGCGCTAATTGTTCCAAAGGCTACCATTTTTTGTAGGGGAGAAATTTGCCGTTCATCGTCACCTTAACTCGATCGCCCTTGGGATCTTCGACTTTCTCAATATCCAAGGTGAAATCGATCGCACTCATAATCCCATCCCCAAATTTCTCTTGGATCACATTCTTCATCGGGAAACCATACACCTGCATAATCTCGTAAAAGCGATAAATAAATGGATCTGTCGGCACCACTGGTCCCAAGCCCTTCACCGGATAAGCCACTAACTGAGACTTGATCTCAGGCGGCAAACCTAGCGCATCCAACAGCTTTTCAGCCTGCTCAACGGACGCACTCGCCTGCTGGTAAAACAACGCCGCCACCCAAACTTCGTTCTGACCTAGCAGTATGCCTAATTGCTCAAAACTCAATCCTTTTTCTTGTTTAGCAGACAATAATGTTTCAGTTAATTCAGACAACATCGCGCCTATGCCCCATCACTATAATTTCATTTAGTTGTAGGAGAACAGGCACGATCGGACCGTTACAACAGCTACAAAAAAGAGGATGCCCCCCAGATTGCCAAACAGAGATCTAAGCGGCGGTCACATCACTTTTAGCCTCTTCAACTTTTTTAGCTTCTTCAACGGGGACATCACCAGGCGTTACTTCTGCGGGCAGTGATGCTGCCGCTCTAGCCGCTTTGTCTTGTTCACGCTGGTCTCGTTTTTTACGATCGGCAGCCAAAATATCCGCCATCACAATCTGTGCCGCTGCCATCTTCTCCAGATTACTGCGATAAAGTTCCAAATCCTTCTGAACTTTATCAACGGACAAATTCAATGTCTCAGCAACCATTTTCAGCGCGGCATTAAGCCCTTCCTTATCCTTTAGTTTTTCCGCATCTAGTTTTTCTAAAAGCGTATAAACCCCGATCGCAAATACGCGGCTATACTTAAACTTCGCATTTCCTGAAACCTCAGCCATCGCGGTCGCAAGCGTTCCCGTTGCCTCGCCAATCATCAAGCCGTCCCAAGTCAGCCCGTCTACGGCTCCAAGTAGACCCGCTGCATCCGTGCGAAAAGTCACTGCCTCACATTCCACAGACTTGCACAGCGCATTAAAGATCGATTCCCGATCGGCATCAGGACGATATCCAGTCATCAACCGATCGTAGGCCGACACTAACCCAAGCGCATAAATCGGGCTGTAGGCATAATCCGTATTGACCATCAGCAAATGCATCTCCGACATCAACTCATCCACCACGCGGCGATAAATCGAATTAATGGGACGCGTATGAAGCGTATAAAAGGTGCGCTTTGAGTCGGAAACGGTGCGAGTGTTGGTCACGAGTGAGGCTCTTAATGAGTTTGTTACATTTTGCTCAATAGTACCTCATTTGTTCAACCCAATTCATAGGTCATGATCCCCACTTGACACCTTGCACATCATCATTGGGTCATCAATCTCATTATTCAACACTCACCATTCTAAGAAGCTGCTGTGTACACACAAGCCTGAAAAAACTCCTCAGCTGGACCTGATCTCCTAGATTCCCCCTTGAGGGGGGGGACTATAAAATAAGATTTGCTCTTGTTCCCCCCCCTCAAGGGGGAATCGGGTTTCAATGCTGATTAGGATTGAAACTC
>JAYVUU010000060.1:0-4717 GCA_043787635.1 Synechococcales cyanobacterium
ATCAGGATCGCGCAAAGCAAGGAGCGTCTCTACTTGATGCCACGCAAGTTTCCAACCGATCGGTAACGTCAAACCCTGAGGTAAGACATCTGCCGGACAGGAAAAAATAGGTTTTAGATGAATTGAATACGTAGACATCGGTATAACCAATACTGTAAAAATCTGTGCGCATCTAGTTGATATCTCTTATTCTGACACGTAAAATATTGAACCAGACAGATTATGCACAACAAATAGTGCGCACACTTAACCATGTCTCCTAAAACCCGCTCCATTAACCTATCCATCACAGAACAAGACAAGCTTCAGCTAGAGCAGTTAGCTCGTGATATGGGCAAAACTTGGGGAGAAAGTCCGAGCATTTCCCAATTGGTTAAAGCGATCGCCCGTCGGCAATTTCTCATCACTCCCAACAACGACTGGATCGCCGCCCGTATTAAAAGCCTGATTACCGCGCAAGAGTTGTTAATTGACACTGGAAAAATTGAACATGCTCGAATCATCACCGAACTCCTTCTCTCTCGCAGCGAACTGACCATTCCACAGCGCAACGTCTTACAACAATTCCTCAATAATCCACCCCATCCCTGGCGACTAACACTTGATCAGAAAATCCTTAGCGAAACCGCATTTCGTCTCGCCTACTATGACGCATCCGATCGCCCCTTCAGCTTCAACATTCACCACGCCCAAATTAACCCGATCGAAAAACGCCTCTACCTCCAATGCTGGTGCGAAGAAACAGAGGGTTCTCAAGATCTACCCGAACTCGCCCACAATCGATCGCTCCGTCTCGATCGCATCCCCGAAGCCGCAATTTCCCCACTCAAAGCCAAATGGCGGGCAGGTCTTGATACCATAGAAGTCGAATTTTATTTATACAAAGGACTCGCCTTTGCCTACAGCAGCAAACCCAACGACGACATCCTGACCGAAATCCTAGCCCAAGACCTACCCGTCCGCCGCATCATTCGACGAATCAACAGCACCTTCTGGTTCTTTCGAGAAATCTTTCCCTACGGTGAAGACTGCGAAATCATCGGCCCCCCTGAAATTCGCGAACAGTTTCGCCAAAAAGTTCAAGCTCTCTCCGATCGCTATAATTCCTAACTCACTCAAGCCCCCATTTGCGTCGCCAGCTAGAGGTCGATCGTCGCTGCGATCGTTCCTGTTGCTGATTCTGTCGGATTAAGATTTCCTGCGCCGTCCCCACCAATCCCGAATCTCGGTACGCAATTCCGGCTCGTGTTTCCAAATGATCCTGCTCCATCTCCGACAAAAGTGGCAGACCCTCCCCCGACCAAGCCGCCACCGTTCCGTTTGACCATTGACTCGATCGAGAATCCGACGGTGCGATCGACCCGATCGCCAACCCCGCCGCTATCATCGCACTCCGCACCGCCGCCGATCGTGAATAGGTCGCTAGCCGTCCATGGGGATCCAGGCAAGCCGCCACCTGCTTAAAAAACTCCACTGTCCAAAGTTGCGGACATTTGCGCGGAGAAAACGGATCAAAGAAAATTGCATCTGCCTGAAAGCCCAGCCCCGACAACCGTTGGACTGTCTGTCGCCCATCGCCAATTAATAACTCAGCCGTCAGATTAGGCCGATGACAACGGTGCGTCTGTGCCAAGTCACTTAAAACAGTCTGGATTTCGATCGGCCAACTCGTCAGTAATTCTGGCGTAATGGTCCCGATCGGGACCGAAGCATCGATTTCTAACGCATACAATTCAATTTTGCAATCCGGATTCACCCGCCAGATTGTCTCGATCGCCGCCGCCGAGTTGTAACCCAGTCCGTAGCACACATCCAACAGCCGAATCCGATCGCCCAGGGCCCGATCGACCAATTGCGTCACATCAGCAAACTTCTCAAACGCCTCAGACTTCGCCCCTTGATGACTGTGGAACGCCTCCCCAAACTCTTCCGAGAAAAATGTAAATGATCCATCCACCGTCTTCTGGGGAATCCAAGTCATGAAAAAATCTCGTCATATTCGCTGAGTCATCGTCACACTGTCACAAAAGCTGACTATCGTTCGTATTCAGCGGCAGCAAGTAGCCTCTGCGTCATAACTAAGACTGAATACATTCCGCTGCAACACGGTTGTTAGATGTCGGTTACAACCAGAACATCTAAGCTTATACCAGCCATCCTGTCTCACGTAGTTGAGTCCATGCTAAGTGGATATGACGAGGTTCAAACATACGTTTGCGTGTATTCCAATTATGGATCTTGGTGACAGCTTCTTCTGGTGTTATGGCTTCTTCGCGAGTAGCAACCCAATGCACAGTAGATAGCAACTCCATGCCAAAAGTCGTCTCAAATCCTTTGATAAGATCTGCAACACGGGCAAACCTTCGCTGAGTTGCTTCATTCTCTGTTAGAAATGTTTCGGCTTGCTCAGAAGCGTAGGGCTTCAACTCTAACGGTTTATCTGGTTGATCTTCAGCATCGCCATAGCCACTGATAAAATGTCCTTCAATATGACTGAGGACATGGCGTAGATTTTCAGCATAAGGTCCATAGGGAGCCTTTTGATATTTGAGACGCAGCGGTTCACCAGCTTCTTGCATAAAGTACATTAGTTTATGCACTTCCAGAAGAGTCACAGTGGGATCCATAACGGCTGCTAAGTAACGCCGCATTAGTCCTAGTAACGCCGCTCGCCCCACAGTCATATTTGGCACTTTGTTCTCTCTGATCATCGCAGCAGCTTGGGGCGCTCCGGCAGGCTCAAACAAAAAGACAGCTACCTCTGGTACAGACTGGAAAGCTTCGATAATCAATGGTCGCACTTCCTCCCAGTTCAAACCACCTAATCCACAACCTAATGGAGGAATTGCAACTGAACGAATATGCTGCTGCTGTATAACGCTTATCAGGTCTGCAAGCCCTGATTTAATGTCTTCGATGCGGCTTTTACCTTTCCAATGACGCTTAGTGGGAAAGTTGATAATGAAGCGAGGAGTATACAAACGATTGAGGTCATATATAAACATCTTGCCAGGTTGCACCTGATAAGCCTTGCAAGCAGCTTCATAAGCCTTGAAGTTGTCTGGAAAGGCTTTCCGAAATTGCAGCGCGATACCGCGCCCCATAATGCCAACACAATTCACAGTATTAACCAATGCTTCAGCATCAGCTTTGAGAATGTCACCTTGAGTTAGCTCAAGCATGGGCTTAGTGTCTCCGGTCAAAAATACCAGCGTGGCTCTGTTGCTATAACGGGCTGATGCCCGACATTTGCCAAAGCCGTCTGAACTTTCCTTGCCATATTACTATTGATTGCCCCAATTTTCTCGATCAGTGTCCACGGAAAGACATCAAACATCAAAAACTCCGCTTGTTTACCTTCCTTGACCTCGGCATCACAGAAATCTGTAGACGCAACGGCAGCCCAGTCAATCTCGCTGAGGTCAGAGGGTTTATTATAAAAGGTAGTTAAGCGAGCACCTGCATTACCATTACTGAAAGCCCAACGTACTGCGTTTGAATTTGCCCAGTTGATTACTGTATTGAAGTCAGCTTGGAGGTGGACAATAGTTTGCTGACCACCCTTGTAGCTTACATCTGGATGATTTCCCTTATGCAGAATGTAGAGCATGATGGAACGTGGGCAGAAATAAAAAGGTACATACTGCCCAACCCTTGTTCCTGAATGGCATGAAACCTCTATCTCGTCGAGTCGGCGCTTTTTAATGGTAGACATCCCCACCAACGAACAGGACAGTCCACTTGCAATGCGGTTTGCGTCCGAAACTAGCCTCATACTTGCTGCAATGTTCGGCAGATTGTCGATATGGGTAATGTGATAAATCTTGGGACTGGGGGGGATTGATGCCATGCCACATGATTCTTTTGGATACTTTTCGAGTATTGCATTGCTTTGCTCGCTCAAAACATTTAGACGCAATTTTTTTTGCAAGATGCTACCAAGTAGTGGGCTAAGACATCTAACACGGACTCCGTATGTCTTCGCGAGGTTGTGCTTTCAAAAGATTGAACCTCCCGTCAGAAATGAAACCCCAACACAGTTCGGGAAGCCGTACAGCATTGCTTGTTGCGCTAGAGACCCGATTTTCGATAAATTAGCAGTCAACTAAAGAGAGTGCTAATTTATCTGGTCAGTCCAGTAGCCTCTCATAAAAATATTTCGTTAACGCGTCTGGAGAATTGACATGGCATCCGTAACACTAACTGTATCTACCGTAAAACCTTTGGGTGATCGCGTCTTCGTGCGTGTCTCTGAAGCTGAAGAAAAAACCGCAGGCGGCATCATCCTTCCTGATAACGCTAAAGAAAAGCCCCAAATCGGCGAAGTCATGCAAGTCGGTCCCGGCAAGCGCGGCGATGACGGTGCATTCCAAGCAATGGAAGTTCAAATCGGCAATAAGGTTCTGTACTCTAAGTACGCTGGAACTGACGTGAAACTAGGCGGCGACGACTACGTGCTGTTGACCGAGCGCGACATTCTTGCGGTTGTTAGCTAAGATTTCAACTTTTATTCAGACCACACCCGATCGCCACGATTTCGGATGGTCTGAACCTTTTTATTTAACCCACTCACAGAGACGTAAGACCCATGGCTAAGCGCATTGTATACAACGAAAACGCACGTCGCGCCCTCGAACGCGGTATGGACATTCTGGCTGAAGCAGTTGCTGTCACCCTTGGTCCAAAGGGTCGTAACGTTGTTCTAGAAAAGAAGTAT
>JAYVUU010000061.1:0-29219 GCA_043787635.1 Synechococcales cyanobacterium
CCACCACCGCCGCCTTGGTAGCCGCCACTATCCGATCGACCCTTGTAACCCCCACCACTGCCTTGATAGCCGCCGCCGCCGGAGGAAGAGCTGCCCGCTGGCTTGCGACGGGGTTTGTCATTAGAACTGCGCTTATCGTATGCCATAAGAAAACTACCCTACCAACAGGGAAACTGAAGAGAACAAAACAAAAAACAATTTCAAAATCGGCGTAAAAGCTAGCTCTGAACCCCTGAGATTTCGTGCATCAGAACTCAGAGGTTGTAAACTCTAGGTCGTGATCATGACAAAATTTTAGGTCAACGCTATTCATCATTCATGAACGCGGTCTACTAGACTAAACCCTTAGGGGACAAAGTTCAACTAGTTGCAATCTAAGTGATTGGAAGCAATATTAAATTTTAGAAGATTTTAAAAGTCATGAATTCGGTCGATCGACCTCAAAACTCTGCTAAGACTCCAAATCTTGGGAAATAGTCTGAAAAAGCATCATCAATCGATCGCGATCGGTCAAATGTAAGTAACCGATCAACGTTTCCAAGGCAGTAGCTTTTTGATAGATCTCAGGATTAACCCGTTTTAATCGTTGAGGGGCCGCATTACGACCACGTTTTACAATGGCCAGCTCAGACTCACTTAAATGAACTAGCAACCGATCAAGAGTTTTGGCCTGGGACTCTGCCCGAACCCAAGACACAACTTTTTGGTGATAGGACTGGATGCGTTGAGGCGGAAAGATGAACGATTGTCGCACATACAGCTCGTAAACGGCATCGCCCAAATAGGCTAGGGCACTTGGGGAAATGCGTTGAACATCGGCTAGGGATAGAGACGCTTGTGGGTCAACCGATCGGCTGGAGACGGAGTTAGTCACAAAATATAATCACAAAAAACTACTCAGAATCCTCTAGACAAGTCCTGATAAGTACCTCGTCTGATTAATCTGAGTAGCACAAAATCAATCCTAAATACAATGACCTAAGTTAGATTGGACTGAATCAGAGACTCTAAATCAACCAATTAAGTTCAAGTCCTGAGGGGCAAGCGTCAGGGCGACTTGAAGGTTGCGATCGCGCTCACGAGATCGGGCTGAAGGGAGAAAACTTTGTCAAGCTTTACTAACTTCAGGGTTTGAGTCACACGGGCATTGGTCACAATCTGAAGTCGGCCTCCCGAAGAAGTGACCTTCTTAGAAATCTGAACGATCGCACCCAAACCAGAGCTATCCATCAGGTCAATCTGCGAGAGATCTAAAATGACATTCTTGAAGCTGTCGTCAACACACTTGGCCACAACTTTACGGAAGATTGCCTCAGAAAATGCGTCCAGTAATCCGGCAAGGCGAAAGATTTGGTAATTATCCTTGACGTCCCGCGTGCCTCTTAGGCTAACGGTCAAGGTCAGTTGCTCAGGAATAGCGCGCCTCCTAGCTCGATGTCTTACAACTCGATATCTGTTAATCCGACGAACTAGTATATACCGTTTTTCTTAAATGTGCTGACAAACTGTTCAAAGAGATAGTCGGCATCGTGAGGACCGGGACTTGCTTCAGGATGATATTGCACAGAGAATATTGGCAACGTCTTGTGTTTCAGCCCCGCCACGGTTCGATCGTTCAGGTTGAGGTGAGTAATTTCCAGGCGATCGAGGGTCAAACTATCCGGTTCGATCGCAAAACCATGGTTTTGACTGGTGATCTCAACTTTTGCCGTTAAGCCTGCTGGATGATTGAGACCTCGATGACCGAATTTTAGCTTAAAGGTTTCCGCACCCAGGGCTAACCCCAACACCTGATGCCCCATACAAATCCCAAATATGGGCTTGCCCGAATCTAAGAGCGATCGGGTTGTGGCAATACCTTCAATCACAGCAGCCGGGTCGCCGGGACCATTGGACAGGAAAATGCCGTCGGGATTATGACTCAAAATTTCTTCGGCGGAAGTATCGGCAGGAACCACAACTACACGGCAACCATAACTAGCCAGTCGCTTTAGAATGTTGCGTTTGATGCCGAAGTCGAGGGCTACCACGGTAAATTCTGGAGGATTTGTAGAGGACTTGGCAGCGCTGTCACTAAATTCCCACAGCGTGTCAGTCGGTTGGGTCCATTCGTAGGTGTGATTTGTGGTGACAGCTTTAACGAGGTTAAGTCCGGTCATGCTGGGAGCCGCTTGGACCTGTAGAACCAAATCTGCTGGATCCAAAATTTCTGTAGAAATCGCTCCGTTCATCGCTCCGGACGATCGGAGTTTTCGGGTGAGCGATCGGGTGTCGATGCCGTAGATGCCGATAACGTTATGACGCTTTAGATACTCTTGCAACGATTGAGCCGATCGCCAATTACTGGGGCGCTGGCAAATGTTTCTGGCAATCACGCCTTTGACATGGGGCCGATCGGACTCTTCATCATCACTGTTGACCCCGGTGTTTCCAAGTTCTGGATAGGTAAATGTGACCATTTGACCGCTGTAGCTTGGGTCCGTCAGAACTTCCTGATAGCCTGTCATTCCCGTATTGAAGACTACCTCCCCGATCGTTGTCCCCAATGCACCAAAGGAAAATCCTGGGTAGGCAGTGCCGTCGGCCAGCACTAAAAGCGCAGGGTGGGCAGAAGAAAGGGAGACCATTATCAATTACCTGCAATGAACGGACTGAACAAAAGGAGAGGGCTAACCAAAACGACGATCGGAAATAAGCAAATCTCGAATATTATTGCATAGACGGAATTCACCCCCATTGAGAATTGTCTAATTTGTATTCGATGCCTCGCGGTATTTTGCGGTATCCACGACATGATTTTTGTAATTGTGTGGGGTCTGCGATCGCAGACCGTAGCCCAGTAGACACATCGCCTAGTAATCACAAAACAGCGTTTCCCGCGTAGCTCGACCTGTTTTAGGATTTACGCCAGAGGCAATCTTACAAAGGTCTTTGCGCACATCGTCTCGCATGTCTACATCCGTAAAATCAGCGCCTTCAATATTGGACCGATCGAACTTAGCATTAGACGTATACGCACCTTCGAGGTTGGCATTAGTTAGATTTGCATCGGTAATTCGGGCACTTTCTAGGGTCGCAAAACTCAAGTCAGCGCCCGATAGGTTTACAAACTCTAAATTTGCTGCGAACAGATTGACGGCATGGAGGTTGGTATTACTCAGATTCGACTCTCGCAAATTGGTATGGTTAAACTGAGAGTCTGTCAGGTCTTTGCCAGACATATCCACCCGAATCAGCACATCTTTTGTATAGTCATCTGCAATGGCGATCGCATTTCCCCAAAGAAGCGCAGCCCCCACGACTACGATCACCATAACAATTTGAAACAGGAAACGGATTTGTTGACGGTAATAATCCAGAAGGTGCGCTCTAACCATGATCACTAACCACTCCCAAAAACAGAATCAACCCTAAATTTACCATCATGCCCGCAACAGACGAACTTGGACGATGGGGCGAGGAGCTGATCGCGCAATGGATTCCGACTAAGGGAGGCAGAGTTCTGGCGCAGCGCTGGCGCTGCATACTAGGCGAGATCGACATCATCGCACTGAACCAAGACGGCGATTTAATATTCATTGAGGTTAAGACCCGATCGTCCCACAACATCGATCAAGATGGCGTGTTGTCCGTCACTCGCAGCAAACAAATTAAGCTTTGGAAAACTGCACAGCTATTTTTACTAAAACAGCCCAAACACCAACACCGTAACTGTCGCTTCGATATTGCCCTAGTCCAACACCAGCCCCCACCATCCCACTATCTCAAAGCTAAACGCCCAAGTGGTTTCACCCGGACGTTTGAAAAACATGAGTTCATATTAATTAATTATTTAATCCATGCATTTGAACAACCGATACGTTAGAAACAGATGAAATGAGGTTGTCACGCAAAATTTCGTCGTTCGATCGTTTGCTGAAATCCGGCGACATTAACCTAGGCCAGCGTTTCAGGACAGTAGCCCAACCCTTGAACAAATTGCTCACGGAAAGCTTCAATTTCAACCCGATCGGGACGACCATGGGAAATAACTGCAATTTGGTACTGCTGCATCACCTCCACTGGACTTTGACCGTTCTCCAAGCCCCAAAGCGCCATCTTGACCCGAACATTGGGATCGCAAGGGATGCCAAGCTCATTTAGAAAAGATCTAAAGTCTCCGTCTTGTTTCACATCAATGGGTGCCGAAAACTTCACTCGAACCACCCATCCATCCAGACGATGGATGACGGTCATGAAGCTCAGCGGCAATAGA
This sequence comes from Synechococcales cyanobacterium, assembly GCA_043787635.1. Lineage (GTDB taxonomy): Bacteria > Cyanobacteriota > Cyanobacteriia > Leptolyngbyales > Leptolyngbyaceae > JAAFJU01. Next base: position 4,256 of record JAYVUU010000061.1, read on the forward strand.
GTTCGAGCATGTAGGAACTCTACAACTCTGAGGGTTAAGCTGGCGTTCGCGAGGTAGTAAAGGTAATCCATGGCAATGATTGTCCTGCAAATGCAATACTTTGATTTTTCAGCGCATTGAGCGTTTCGAGTAAAGAATGTGTCCTCAGTTGCAAAGCAGGAGACTGCCCAAATGTCTATCCATCACCTACGCTGTACAACCTGTTAATTAATTCTGTATTCTTGAACTCTTATTACTCACAACTATACGCCATATCTCAATGCATTGGATCGAACTATAATAGTGTTTCTTTATATTCATTACAGATTTCGTTAAAAAATAACCTACTTCGCCTCCAGCTCTATCCCCACTCATGACCTCCATGGATCTCGATCGTCAACTCTCCAGCTACGACTATCTGCTCCCAGATGGCTATATCGCCCAAAACCCTGCCGAGCCACGAGACCATTCCAAACTTTTAGTGGTTACAGATCGCGTTGAGCATCGTCATTTTTACGACTTAGACAACATCTTGAAACCAGGCGATCTCTTGGTTCTCAATAATACAAAAGTGATTCCAGCGCGCCTCTATGGTCACAAAGTCACGGGAAGCAAGGTAGAAGTTTTACTGTTGGAGGAACGATCGCACAATTGTTGGTTAGCCTTGGTGAAGCCGGGACGCAAGCTCCAGCCTGGTGCAGAAATTCATTTCACCTCCAATACGGGGGCAGATGGCCTTAGCGCTGTTGTGACCGATCGCCATGAAACCAGTGGGGGAAGGATTCTAGAGTTTACGGTGGAGAATGGACGATCGCTGCTGGAAGTTGTAGATGACTATGGGCATATGCCGTTGCCGCCCTACATCACGGAGTCTACGGCCCAAGACGATCGATACCAAACCGTGTATGCCGAAACCTTGGGGGCCGCAGCAGCACCGACAGCAGGATTACATTTCACGCCGGAATTGCTGAATAGATTGGCGGAGAAGGGCATCGATCGGGCATTTGTGACCCTACATGTGGGCATTGGCACATTCCGTCCGGTGGAGTCTGAAGACATCACCCAGCATGAGATGCATGGAGAATGGATTGAGGTGTCATCGGAAACGGTTGACAAAATTCAGCAGACTAAAGCACAGGGCGGGCGAGTGTTTGCCGTGGGGACGACCAGTGTTCGATCGTTGGAAGGGGCGGCGAGTTCGGGGCAGCTCCAGCCCTATTGCGGCAAAACCAACATGTTTATCTATCCCGGCTACGAGTGGCGCGTGGTGGATGGGCTAATCACTAATTTTCATCTGCCCAAGTCCAGCCTCATGATGATGGTCAGCGCACTGATGGGTCGATGTCGATTACTAGAGGTCTACACCGAGGCTATTGAGAAAGGCTATCGTTTTTTCTCGTTTGGAGATGCGATGTTGATTTTGCCAGAGGCTCGATGCGATCGGACCTGATCCCGTTTTAGACTCGTTGAAGCAGGCTTCTACCATGGGTATCCGTACCACAGGTATTCAAAAGGTTGTAGCGGGCACTCAGGTCTCCCACATTTTGAGTTTCCTGAATGCTCGCTTTCCAAGGTTTTGGATTTCCATAGGCATAGAACGTTTCCACGCCATCGATCCCAATCATTACCGCCGCAGGGATGAGCTGTTCATAGGACTTGCGATAACGAGCGGGATGGGCTAAAACAGCAATTCCACCACTTTTTTGAATGGCGGCGACAACCCGATGAGCCTGTGCGCGATCGCCCTTGGGAGACGTGCCTTGGAGATAGCCAGCGATCGCGGGATGTTCTGGATCAAAGGCGTATCCTAAAATGTGCACTTCAATATCGAGCAATTGAGATGTAATTTCTGTTCCAAACCAAAGCTGAGGCACTTTTTTGCCGGAATTCTCAGGCTTTGAACTCCAATCATAGAGATATTTCTGTGCGACCTTGGACCCAGAAACTGAATGGTGGTCCGTAATGGCAAATCCACTGAGGCCGATTTCTAATACTTGCTCAACAATCCGATCGGGACTCAATTGCCCATCAGAATGCGCACTGTGCATGTGAAAGTTGTACACTCTCGGACAACTGTTCTCATCGATCATTGAAAAAATACTTCGTAACGCATTCGCATCTTGGGATAGGGGTCTCCGTTCATACAACGGTCTTTCATGCATGAGTGTACCTGCCGAAACAACCGCCATGGGTATGCCTCCAAGTGAATTGACTCGTCTAAAATTATTGTCTATATGTCTTGTATTAATATTTCATACTGTAGTACAAGAATCTAGTGAATGTGTGGATTGAGACTTTACAAAAAGTAATGAGTTAGCTGCGAGTTGGCTGATGGACCCCATCCATCCATTAGGGTCCACCACACAAACTACATCGAATTTTAATAAGTAACTAGACCGATCGGGGCGGGATCAGTCCATGTTCTAGGGCAAATCGAACTAGCTCAGTTCGGCTGTTGGTGCCTGTTTTTGTGAACAATCGGCTGACATATTTTTCGACATTTCGGACACTTGTTTCTAGGCGACGGGCAATTTCTTTGTTCATTAGACCATCAACAACTAGTTCCAGTACGCTTTGTTCACGGGGAGTGAAGTCGATGTTGACGGGTGGGCCGCTCGGTTGAAAAACGTTTTTCTGGGTGAGTAGGGCTTTAATTTCCTTAATTTGGCGGGCGAGTTCGGCGACATCTGGATTCTCAGCATCACCGGATCCGGCTTGAGCGGCCCGTTGGCGCGTGAGAATGCTTTTGATAATAGCAACGAGTTCGTCGGGATCGAACGGCTTGGAAATATAAGCATCACAGCCCGCGTCATAGCCCGTAATCCGATCGCCCGTCATGCCCCGCGCCGTCAGAAAGATCACAGGTAGAGCTTGAAACCGCACATCATCCCGCAACTTTTTCAAAAATTGATAGCCATCGGCTTGAGGCATCATCACATCACTAATCACCAAGTCAGGCGTAAAGCGTTGGACCATCTCCCAGCCTTCGTTGCCATTGGTAGCCGTCTGCACCGTGAAGCCACTTTCTTCAAGATAGGCTTGGACTGCCGATCGCAATGCGGGTTCGTCATCGACGAGAAGAAGTTGATCGCTCATTATTTACAGCCTTCGCTTAGGAAATAGAATTTATGTTGTGTTCACTCTACCGCAATGGCTTAAACGAGATTTGCGGTTCCCCGTATTCGGGTTGAGGTACGGTCAAGAGCACGAAGCATGGGTTTTAGTATGGGCAAGGACAACGGAAGAATCTCAAGATAGACTGGGCTTCAGTGCTTTTACAAAAGAGGTGGGTTGAGATGGGGCAAGATTCCGACTTGAGTAAGAAAAATTTTTTAGTGCCTCGTGCTCCGTTTCGAGGAGAATTTTCGCCTGAGCATTTAGCCTTTGATGCCAATCTTCAAGAATTTGCCCAGCGGATTTCAATTTTGTGCAACTTGGAAACCGCCGGAAAGATTCCACCCGAGGAAGCCTATCAGAAAATTAAGCAGCTCTGGAATGAGTTACGCGAATCAAAACATAATTTACTAGATTCCTGACGAGAAATAATCGGCCACAAGTTTGACAATCCGATCGGCAGACTTGCCATCTCCAAATGGATTAATTGCACCTGCCATCGCCTCATAGGATTTCTTATCACTCAGTAACACACTGGCTTCAGTTAAAATTCGATCGGTGTCTGTCCCGACCAATTTAGCCGTTCCCGCCATCATAGCCTCCGGGCGTTCGGTAGTTTCCCGCAGCACCAATACAGGTTTGCCTAAGCTCGGTGCTTCTTCTTGGATGCCGCCGGAGTCTGTGAGTAACAGATACGATCGTTTCATCGCCCCGACTAGTTCCACATAGTCCAATGGCTCCGTCAAAAACACTCGCGGATGGTCGCCCAACTTGGCTGTTAAGGGTTCCCGGACGGTAGGATTTCGATGCAGGGGTAATAAAATTGCGGTGTCAGGAAAGGCTTCCAACACTTTGAGCATTCCATTCGCAATATCACTCAATGGCTCACCCCAGTTTTCGCGGCGGTGGACCGTGGCCAAAATAACTCGGTAGTTATTCCAGTCTAGTCCTGGAATTTCACAGGGAGGATTACGATCGGCGACCTGCAAGAGTGCGTCAATTACGGTATTGCCTGTTTGATGAATGCCGCTGAGAACGCCGGATTTCTTTAAATTTTCGACAGAAAGACTCGTTGGGGCAAAGTGTAATTGAGCAATTTGGGACACCAAACGACGGTTAGCTTCTTCGGGAAAGGGATTAAGAATATCGTCCGTGCGTAGTCCGGCCTCGACATGACCGATCGGAATTTTTTGATAAAACGCGGCGAGGGCCGCAGCAAACGCGGTAGTGGTGTCCCCTTGAACCAGCACGATCGCGGGGTGTAGTTTTTCAAATAATTCACCAAGCCCCCGCAATGCCTTGCAGGTTATATCGGTGAGCGTTTGTTTTGGCTGCATGATGGCCAAGTCGTAATCAGCTTCTAGATCAAATAGTTGCATCACTTGGTCTACCATTTCCCGGTGTTGTCCCGTGAGAATGACCGTCGTGTGAAAGTGGGGCGATCGCTTAAAAGCTTGAATGACCGGGGCCATTTTGATCGCTTCGGGGCGAGTCCCAACTGTGATACAAATCGGGATGGGAGATAAGTTCATGGCAATGATTTTGAAAGTAACCGCACAACCGTTCACTATGCTAGCGGGTAAGAGCCACGATCGTAGCCTTTCCAAAGCTAGACTTTCGCGTAGAGCCAGACGTTTGCCCACACTAAAAAGGCTCAACACTGTTGTCGAGCCTTGAAACCATTTCATTTAGTTCTAAGCATTAGCCCTTCAGGTCACAAGTCAGAGGGCAGGAGGCATAAACAGAAAGAGTTTCGGGATTCGCTTGACCGTTCAACCAGCGAAGCCACTCGACTTCTTGAGGATGGATTCCTTTCAGGGTCAGGAAGGCTGATGCCGCCACAATTCCCAAAATGTGAATGCCAATAAACCCGATCGCTGTCATCAACATTGCGCTGGTAGGCATAATCGCGTGGAGAGTCACTGCCGTCAAAGAGCCGACTCCAACCATAAGCATCAAAATCGGAAACCCTAGCACGAGCATACAGACTGTCAAAACAAATGACCAAATCAAGATACTTTTGATGGTAGTCACCAGTTGAAACTGGTTTGTAGTCGTCGAGCCTTTAGCAAATGCCATGGTTGTGTCCTCCTAGAGGGATGGTTAGAGTGTTTGAATCAGTTCAAAGCCTTGTTGTGCTGTGCGAGAAGGTTGATCTTTGGGCTGATCCCGACCTTAGCGCAGACATGAATTCGTTGATTTGAATATATCGTGAAGCTTCTTGAATCGGAAGTAGATTTTAATAAAGTTTACACTTCGTAGGAAAGCAGGCACCCACAGCATCTCCAGTTGGGTCAATAGTCATAGGGGCGATCGGGTTGGGGAACGGGCTTGATTCGACTGGCTTGAATTACAATCTGTCGCTGGTCAGCTAGGGTTTCGACAATGATCGCCCCCTCAACCTCTAGCCAACTGTCAGGCTTGTATGACGATCGATCGTCGCCTGTACTGAGGCGCACGGGCAGACTGATAGGGTAAGCGTCGGCGGCACAGCACGTGATAATGAATCGCGTGACTCTAAAATATTGGGGCGAAAAATTATCAGGGTGCACCACAAATCCTTTCACGTTTACTTTCTGGCCGACGTAATTGTCTGGCTCAGGCATAACCTGTAATGTGCGAATCCAATCCACTAGGCTGCGATTTTCAGGTTTTGTCTCGGCGCGAAAGGATTGGGGTTTGACTTGGGTGTTTGTAATTATTTCTCCGACCCCGCGCTGGATAGCCGTTGTGCTGTTGAAGGGCTGGGGCGTGATGAACATGGCGGCGATCGCGACCCCTAACACCAAGACACTTCCCACGCCATTGGGCAACAAATTCAAGTGCGTCACAACCGGCAATGGCTGCTTCGATCGCGATTGATTGACCATCGTCCAAGCCCGATGAGCGGCGATCGTCAGTAATAAAATTCCTGAGATAAATGACAGCGGACTATAGCTGGGATGAATCAGCAGACTTAGTTTTTGCGTGAACCAATACTCCAACATCAAAATTCCCCAAGCTCCGATCGCGGCAATGTCTATCCAGGCGATCGCTTTCGGAGAAATTTTTAATGAATTAGACCGGGCTGGGGGCATTCGAGAGCCTCATACAGAAGTTAGAACTTAAGTTGATAGTAGTCGAAGTTTTACTTTAGCTAGCTCGGTGGGAATCCCTGCACCCGATCGCCTATGGATTGGTGCGGGATGAGTGCCAAATTTGGTGAGGGCGCAACGTCCGAGGAGTCACATACGAAATTATCTGGGATCAAAAGTTTGAACAAATGTAACGAAAGTAAGAATTTGTAATAAATTCATTGTCCATGTCGTCCTAGATTAATAGCAAGCGGACTTTGCGAGCAGCAGGCTGATCTGTCGCTTGCACTACGTCTCTTGGGCTGCACTTTTATGGTCTGTTGAGACCGATCGTGAGGCAAAGTCTTTCAAAATAAGCGTCTGGACCCCCAAAATAATGAGCAACTTAGCATTAAAACTTCGCGAAGGCACTAAAAAAGCTCACACGATGGCCGAAAATACTGGATTTATCGCGTGTTTCTTGCGCGGAACCGTAGAAAAACAGTCCTATCGTAAGCTAGTTGCCAATCTGTATTTTGTTTATTCCGCCATGGAAGACGCAATGCATCAGCTCAAGGACCATCCAGTCATGGGCAAAATGTATTTCCCCGAACTCGATCGTAAAATGTCTCTAGAGAATGACTTGGCGTTTTATTATGGAGCCAGCTGGAAAACCGCTATTAAACCCTCGATTGCAACCCAAGACTATGTTGCTGAGATCAATCGGGTCGCCAAAGATGATCCCGAGCTGATGATTGCTCATCTCTATACCCGCTACATTGGGGATCTTTCGGGTGGCCAAATCCTGAAAAAAATTGCTGTTAATGCCATGAACCTAAATGAAGGCGAAGGCACAAGTTTCTACGAGTTTGCGCAGATCTCTGATGAGAAACAATTTAAAGTTATGTATCGTGGCACCTTGGATGGGTTAGATATTTCTGATGAAAAGGGGGATGCGATCGTAGAAGAAGCCAACGATGCGTTTGGTCACAACATGAAAATGTTCCAAGAGCTTGAAGGAAACTTGATCAAGGCGATCGGGATCCAGCTCTTTAACCTGATGACTCGTCGGGGTCGCAAAGGCAGTACGGAGCTAGAAACTGCCTAGGTTTGGAATAGGTCTGGAACAGGGTTGGAATTTTGATGGTTACACTGAGGTGATTGTGAGTGTTCTATGGGGACGATGTTGCATCAAGCGATCGTCCCTTTTTCATGGATAATCCATGGAGGATTTATCATTGCGCTTCCATGAACACTTCATCGTCCTCACAATTCACTCGTTTGTGGCAGCAACTCACGCTCCAGACCTTACCCCTTTATCAATGGCGATCGGCTAGCTATGTCTCGCGGGTGATCGGGGTGCTTCAGGGTTGGCGATCGGAAAGCGTCCTGTTGCAGTGGGGCGATGGAATTGCATTGGGGCTGTTGGGCATTTTGTTTGCAGCGGCTCCCTATATTCCCACAACCTTAATCAGTGTGCTGTTGGTGGGGTGCATTGGGTTTTGGGTCTTACTGACTTTGGCGGAGACGAGAGAGACGGCGGGCTGGGGACTTACCCCGATTCATTTGACGGTGATGGGGTATTGGGGCGTTAGCGCAATTGCAACTGGACTGTCTCCGGTCCGCATGGCCGCACTGGAGGGCTTAGGAAAACTGACGCTGTATCTATTGATTTTTGTGGTGATGGCGCGGGTGCTGCGATCGCAAAAGTGGCGCACTGCACTGATTACCATTTATCTGCACACCGCGCTTTTGGTCAGTTGCTATGGGATTCGTCAATGGATTTTTGGTGCCCCGGCGTTAGCAACGTGGTCGGATCCAGATTCGGAGATGGGAAATTTTACACGGGCCTATAGTTTTCTCGGCAATCCAAATCTTCTCTCCAGTTATTTGATGCCTGCGGTAGCCTACAGTCTGATGGCGGTTTTCTCTTGGGTGGGAATGTATCGCAAGGCATTAGCGGCGGTAATGTTCGCGGCAAATTTGGCCTGTGTTGCCTTTACCTATAGTCGGGGGGGCTGGATTGGGTTGGTGTTGATGTTTGGGACGATCGCACTGCTTCTGGGCTATTGGATGAATTTGTATCGCAAGAAATGGGTATTGCCTTCCATTTTAGGTGGATTGATTTCTGTGATTGTAATTGGCGTTGTATTTGTTCCGCCGATTCGTAATCGAGTATTGAGTATGTTTATTGGGCGTGGCGATAGCAGTAATAATTTTCGTTTGAATGTGTGGCAATCGGTCATTGAAATGATTAAAGCGCGCCCGGTGTTGGGCATTGGTCCTGGGAATGATGCCTTTAATAAAGTTTATCCCCTGTATGCTCGGACAAGATTTACGGCATTGAGTGCGTATTCTCTTGTTTTGGAAATTTCAGTAGAAACAGGATTGATTGGATTAACCTGTTTTCTCTGGATGTTACTGGTGGCATTTACTCAAGGTGGTTTGCAGTTAAAGCGTTTGCGAAAGGTGGCAAACCCTCAAGGGTTTTGGTTGATTGGGGCGATCGGGGCAATGGTTGGGCTGTTGGGACAGGGCGTGGTGGACACGGTATGGTATCGGCCCCAAGTCAATATTTTGTGGTGGATGGCGGTGGCGATCGTCGCGAGTTTTTATACGGCTTTGCCGACGGAGGGTAGAACCCCGATCGAACTTGGCGAAACTTCTAATATTTAACAGGACTCAAAACGATCGCTAGATACACCGTCCTACAAGGAAAACAGACGAAAAAATGAATAATTTTGTAAGCAAGCCGAAAAAATACTGTTACCATTCATCAACTTCAAGTTTGCCGCTGTAATTTACCTTTGTAATTTAATCAGTGAAATTTGTAGATTGAGTCATTGTGTGGCGAGGAAACTACGTGAGAACCGTAAGAAAGGGACTAATTTCATCTAAACAACCGTCCCAGGGAAAAAGAGGCGTTAGCCGAAGTACTGGACAAACTAGATCGCTCCGCCCCATCAGAAATAGCGATGGTTCCATTCGCAAAATCCCTCCTCAGAAAGTAGGCAACAATCGATTCGCCTGGTTGTTTTTCTGTTTGACAGGGGTTGCTATGCTCTCCGCCACCGCAGGCGCACTACTGGCTGTCTCCTTGTCCAGCACGCCGTTGATGCAGCGCAAACTTTCGGTCGCGGATGCCGCTGTTTTTAATAAAAACGGCATCGCTAGCCAAAACAGCCTGAAAATGCCCGGTCTAACTCGGCCCGTAAATATTTTATTACTCGGAACTAAGGTTCTAACCACCGATGTCAGCGAAGTCCCCGCCCATCTCAAAAATGTAAAATACCAAGCCCTGGTCAATTCCTTTGAAGGCTTAACGGACACCATGCTTCTAATTCGGTTTAACCCCGAAAATAAAAAAGTAAGCGTTCTTTCTATCCCTCGTGACACCCGCACGGCAATCCCTGGCCATAGCACTACCAAAATTAATGCAGCCAATGCCTTCGGTGGTCCCCCTCTTGCCGCCCGGTCCGCCAGTGAATTACTAGGAGGGGTTGGGATCGATCGGTACATCTCGATGAATGTCCAAGGAGTTGAAGCGTTGGTCAATGCCCTCGGTGGAGTTACGGTTAACGTCCCGAAGGATATGAAGTATCAGGATGATAGCCAACACCTGTACATCAACCTAAAAGCAGGCCGCCAGCACCTCAATGGAACCAAGACCTTGGAATTGCTGCGATTTCGTCAGGATGCCCTTGGTGACATTGGGCGAATTCAGCGGCAACAGATGGTCATGCGTGCTGTTATGGAGCAGGCTCTTAACCCTGCCACGATTACTCGATTGCCCAGTATTCTGTCGGTCATTCAGACCCACATTGATACAAATCTATCAGTAGAAGAAATCTTTGCGCTCGCTGGCTATGCGGCCCAGACCAACCGATCGAATACTCAGATGTTAATGGTCCCGGGAGAATTCAGTCGTCCCGGCGACTTTGATGCAAGCTACTGGCTCCCCAGTCGCAAACGGATTCAAGAGCTAATGGCTCGTCATTTCGACCTGGGCAGTCTGGGCACAGAGGAAACTAAGAGCCAGTCAGTTCGGATTACAGTGCAAGACGGGACTAAACAGCCCGATCGGACACAAGCCGTCCTCAGATCTCTGCAAAAGGCAGGCTATAGCAACTCAAACCTAGGTCAACCTTGGACTGAGTCTCTCAGTGTCACTCGTATTGTGGCTCAGCAAGGCAACACCAAAAGTGCGGATGCCGTTCGGGAAGCGCTCGGATTTGGTGAAGTACGCATTGAAGCAACAGGCGACCTAGATTCAGATGTGACCATTCAGCTGGGCAAAGATTCACTGCAAAAGACAACTAAGCCATAAAACTAGATATTACTATTGTTGAATGACCCTCAAAATACAAAACGAAGCCGTTTTTTGGCTTCGTTTTCTCATACCCCCAGGGGAAGTCGAATCCCCGTCGCCTCCGTGAAAGGGAGGTGTCCTAGGCCACTAGACGATGGGGGCGTAGGAATTGCTGTTTCGCAACTTGTCCAACATATCAAACCGGCTTGGGATTTGCAACTAGAATCCTAGACTTCTTTCTCCAAAGTCCTTCCCACAGGCATGTAGCCAAATTCAATTCGTGAAGCCGGTCTAGAAAGACGGCATTTTTACCCAAGTTTTTGATAAAGTTACCTAGACTTACTCAGTTGAATTCTTGACCAGATCACCCATTCAGACAACTAATTAAGACTTGAACCAGGTAACATGTTTGCTTTTTAATACCCCCAGGGGAAGTCGAATCCCCGTCGCCTCCGTGAAAGGGAGGTGTCCTAGGCCACTAGACGATGGGGGCGTAGGATCGTAGCGCGGTGGGCTATTAGCTCAACGAACGCCTGACTTCTAGTAAGTTATAGGAATTTTAGAGAACTGTCAATATCAAATCTCATATTTGCTCTCAAACCAGTCCAAACGGGATTTGAGAGCGATCGAAGTATCAGCGGACACCCGATAAACTGTCATGCTGAAGGTCCGATCGGGTCAAGAGGTCTTCTACCGTGAGATTATTAAATCACGCTACTAAATCGCCATGATCTCCCGATAAATGGTTCTATCTAGAAAAATCTTGGTTTAGTAGTCTTCTGGGTAGTCTTGGCTTCGGAGTCTCTAATGACACAATTAACGTCGAAACACAACCACTCACCTGACGATGATCTGCCGAATGGGCAACGTCAGGCAGCAACGAGTCTAACATCACCAAAAGGATCAGGCATTTCGCCTTGGCTCGTGCCCTTGGCCTATGCCGTGGGTCAATATTTAGTATTACCGCTCTATTTTCGGCGGGTTGAGGTGATAGGCCAAGAGTGGCTGCCGAAGGCTGGTCCCGTTATTCTTGCCCCTACGCACCGATCGCGCTGGGATGCACTGATGTTGCCCTTCGCGGCAGGTGTTAAGGTGACAGGCCGACATCTTCGTTTTATGGTCAGTATGAACGAGGTGAAGGGGATTCAGGGATGGTTTATTCGACGGTTGGGAGGATTTGCCGTTGATACTCTAAAGCCGGGAATTGCTAGCTTGCGTCATAGCGTTGAATTGCTTGAACATGGCGGGATGATGGTGATTTTTCCAGAGGGTAATATTTTTCGGGACCGATCGGTACAACCGCTGAAAGCTGGATTTGCACGACTTGCACTTCAAGCTGATGCGGGGGGAATTACAGATAATAAATTAGGGGTTCAGGTGGTCCCCATTAGCTTGACCTACAGCAAGCGGTTTGTGCCTTGGCGGTCTAGCGTTCAAATTCGCATCGGCAAGCCGTTAGAGGTCCAGAGCTACTGCACAGGAAAAGCCAAACAGGATGCCAAAGTTTTGACCGAAGACCTGCGGAACTCTCTGCAACAACTGAGCACCAAATCCTGTAATTCGTTAAATCTGCCTCAACCATAATATGCCGTAAAAACGGCTCAGACATTAGCTGAGCCGATCGTTTTACGCTTTAGTTTTTTCGCCTCAATCTATCGACCAATCCCGACGTAGCGGAATCCAGCGGCCTCGACCATGTCCTGATCAATGAAGTTACGGCCATCAATCAATACGGGCGTATGCATACAGGTTGCCATTTTGGCATAGTCTAAATTGCCGAACTCCTTCCACTCGGTTACAATCACCAACGCATCACAACCGTCAGCCAGACGCTCTGGGTCGGTCTCGACAATCACATCCGAGATGCCGTGACGCATTCCAGACTGGGAAATAATGGGGTCATAGGCTTTGACTTTTGCACCCAGACGAGCCAGGTTTTCAATCAACACCAACGATGGAGCATCGCGCAGGTCATCAGTATCAGGCTTGAACGTTAGTCCAAGCAGACCGATCGTTTTCCCTTTTAAGATTTTTAGAACCTGTTGCAGCTTCTCGATCGTCACCATTTTCTGGCGTTCGTTGACCGAAATTGCCGCCTTCATCAGTTGGGCATCATACCCGTAGTCCTCAGCTGTATGAACCAGCGCGGATACGTCTTTGGGGAAGCAGGAGCCACCCCAACCCAGCCCAGCATTCAAAAACTTGCCACCAATCCGGGTATCCAAACCGATGCCCTTCGCGACTTGTGTCACATCAGCCCCAACCCGATCGCAAATATTCGCGACTTCATTAATAAAACTAATTTTCGTTGCCAAAAATGCATTGGCCGCGTACTTAATCATTTCCGCTGAACTTAGATCTGTCGTCACGACTGGGACCGTTGCAGCAGATTTATCCACAGCAAATTCACGGGCAACAATAGGTGCATATAAATCCTGCATCAACGCCTTTGCTTTGGCGCTGTTGCCGCCTAAGACAATCCGATCGGGATTAAATGTATCGTGAACCGCCGACCCTTCCCGTAGGAATTCAGGATTACTGACTACATCAAATTCAGGCTCTCCATGACGATCAAGAGTGACTGGACCCCCTGTTTTTATAGTCCCTTCGGCAAGTTTTACTTTTTCAGCAAAGCCATCTAAAATAACCATCCGAACCCAGTCGCCAGAGCCGATCGGCACTGTAGACTTATTCACAATTACTTTGTAACCGCTAGTTGAATGGAGGTTTTCACCAATACCACGGGCGACAGCTTCAACGTAGCGCGTATCACTTTCACCATTGGGTAGCGCCGGGGTTCCGACTGCAATAAACAAGATTTGACCATGGTCTACACCTGCCGCCAAATCCGTCGTGAATTCCAAACGCCCCGCCTGAATCGCGCCCTGCATGACATCCGACAGCCCTGGCTCAAAAATCGGCGACTGACCTGACTTCATCAGGTTCACTTTTGCTTCGTTGTTGTCCACACAGATCACATGATGACCAATATGGGCTAAACAAGCTCCCGTCACTAAGCCCACGTAACCTGTTCCAATAACACAAACGTTCATAGAATTTCCTCTAGATCAATGAATATAGCTCGGTTTTCGAGAAAATAACCCGAAGGCAGAGGATTTTGCCAGTCTATCGCAGCACCTGCTGTGTACACATAAGTACTTGAATCTAAGCCAAGTCTCTGGCGAACCGCCCCCTATCCCCCAATTCTGGGGGAACAAGAACAAATCCTATTTCATAGTCCCCCTTTTTAAGGGGGATTTAGGGGGATCGAGTCTGGCGGATGACGGGTTTCAGACTTGTGTGTACACAGCAGATCGCGGCACCGGGGAGGCAACGACTTCAGATCCGAGACGCTGACGGAAATCTGCGATCGTTCGGCTAAGACCTTCCTTAAGGGGTATTGTTGGCTCCCAGTCCATTAATTGTCGCGCTAGGGTAATGTCTGGCTGACGGCGGCGGGGATCATCCTGTGGCAATGGCTCAAATTTCAAGGCAACGTCGGGATTCACCATTTCTTGAATCGTTTTCGCGAGCTGTAGAATTGTGTATTCGCCGGGATTCCCAAGATTAACTGGACCGACATAATCACAGTTCATCAAGCGAATGAAACCTTCAATCAGGTCTGGCGCATAACAAAAGCTACGAGTCTGGGAGCCGTCACCGTAGACCGTTAGGGGAATACCCTTAAGGGCTTGAACGATAAGATTGCTCACAACGCGACCGTCGTTTTCCAACATACGCGGACCGTAGGTGTTAAAAATTCGCGCGACTCGAATGTCTACGTCATTTTGGCGATGGTAATCAAATGCCAACGTTTCAGCCACCCGTTTACCTTCGTCGTAGCAGCTTCGGATCCCGATCGTATTGACACTACCGCGATAGCTTTCGGGTTGTGGATGGACTTCAGGGTCGCCGTATACTTCTGAGGTGGAGGCCAGGAAGAAGCGGGCTTTAACGCGTTTGGCCAGACCCAGCATGTTCATGGTTCCCAGTACGTTGGTCTTGATGGTCTTGACGGGGTTGTACTGATAGTGAACGGGAGACGCAGGGCAGGCAAGGTGATAGATTTGGTCTACTTCTAACCGAATGGGTTCGGTGATGTCATGACGAATCAAGTCAAACTTGGGGTTGTCCATCCACTGGAGAACATTTTGTTTGTTTCCGGTGTAAAAATTATCGAGACAGATCACATCGTGACCTGCAATCATCAGTCGATCGATTAGGTGGGATCCAAGAAATCCAGCACCGCCAGTTACTAAAATTCGCATAGGTTTCAAGGTTAGGACTACAGATTTCGTCAGAGTGTTAGATCTGACCCATGGACGATCGCATAAAGTTGTGGGCCGAGATACAAAAGTCTCAGAGTACCCAAGTTTGATTCAGTCTGAATCAAACCCCTGCTTTGTTAGACTTTAGCAAGAAGGAGTACGGGAACGCTTTACTGTACGGTAGAGATTTACCAAATCTTCACTACCACGACGCTCCTGTCTAAATTCTCTCCCTCATTAGCCTTTATCTTGTCCTAGCCGCAGCACGGCCATGAAGGCTTCTTGGGGTACATCCACGGTTCCGATCGACTTCATTCGTTTCTTTCCTTTGGCTTGCTTTTGCAATAGCTTTTTCTTCCGGGAAATATCACCGCCGTAGCATTTCGCCAATACATCTTTCCGCAGGGCTGGGATATGTTCACTAGCAATTACTTTGGAACCGATCGCGGCTTGAATTGGAATCTTGAACTGGTGGCGCGGAATCAGTTCTTTTAGCTTTTCAGTCAAGGCGCGGCCCACACCATAGGCTTTATCTCGGTGAACGATCGCCGCGAGCGGATCAACAGGATCCCCATTAATCAACACATCCAACCGCACTAAGTTATTAATTCGATACCCCGTGACTTGGTATTCCATACTTGCATATCCCCGCGATCGGGACTTCATCTGGTCAAAAAAGTCAGTCACAACCTCGGCCAGTGGCATGTCATAGATCAACGTCGTGCGGCCCGGAGTCAAATATTTCATATCCCTGAAGATGCCACGACGGTTCTGGCAAAGTTCCATCAGGGTACCGACATAGGTTTCCGGCGTAATCATATCGAGCTGAACGTAGGGTTCTTCGATGTGTTCACGGTACTGGGGATCAGGCAAATGGCTCGGGTTATCAATACGTAACATTTCGCCCTTAATGGTCAAGACTTGATAGACGACTGAGGGAGCCGTGGTGATCAAATCGAGATCATATTCACGCTCTAGACGCTCTTGAATAATCTCCATATGGAGCAGTCCTAGAAATCCGCACCGGAAGCCAAACCCCATGGCGCTGGATGTCTCTGGCTCATACTTTAACGCCGCATCATTCAAGCTCAGCTTATCCAATGCATCGCGTAATTCAGGAAACTGGTCGGCATCCGTCGGGAATAGACCGCAGAAAACCATCGGTGTGGCTTCGACATAGCCAGGGAATGGCTCATCGGCAGGATTATTCGCTAGCGTAATGGTGTCACCCACTCGGGCATCCCCCACAGCTTTGATGGATGCGGCTAAATAGCCCACTTCCCCAGCATGGAGACTTTCGACCTTGATTTGATGCGGTGCAAGGATGCCAACTTCATCAATGACGTATTCTTTTTCAGAGGCCATAAAGCGTACTTTATCCCCGACATTTAAAATCCCGTCCATGATGCGAAAGTAGACGACGACTCCACGATAGGCATCGTAATAACTGTCAAACACCAGTGCTCGCAACGGTTTGTCTACGGTATCAGCAGGTGGCGGAACGTTTTGGACGATGCGCTCTAGAATTTCTGGGATGCCGATACCTGATTTGGCCGAGGCTCGAATTGCGTCGCTACAGTCGATGCCGACGATTTCTTCAACTTCACCGCTGACCCGATCGGGATCGGCTCCCGGCAAGTCAATTTTGTTCAGAATTGGAATAATTTCTAGGTTGTTTTCCATCGCCAAATAGACGTTGGCTAAGGTCTGCGCTTCTACGCCTTGGGAGGCATCTACGACTAAGAGCGCTCCTTCACAGGCGGCCAGCGATCGGGATACTTCGTAGGTGAAGTCAACATGTCCCGGCGTGTCAATTAAGTTCAAGACGTATTTCTGACCGTCTTTGGCCGTGTAGTCCATCCGGGCGGCTTGGAGCTTAATGGTGATTCCCCGTTCACGCTCTAGGTCCATATTATCCAGCACCTGAGCTTTCATATCCCGATCGCCGATTGTTCCAGTCGCTTGTAGGAGACGATCGGCTAGGGTCGATTTACCGTGGTCAATGTGGGCAATGATGGAAAAATTACGAATGCGGCTGACGGGTACGTCGGTCATGGGGGTTCAATACGCTCTCTATCTGAAGAATTTGCAGAGGTCTCAGACATTGTAATGCCTTCCCGCGATGAGGCGATGGATACCCGTTAGATCTGTGTCCAAACAACCTGTCACTGTGAAGATTTACCTTTGAAAAAAGACCCATAAAGATGTGCGTTTTGCGTCCTAAATTGGCACACTAATTAAACCCTAATTTATTTCTCCTCGCTGACGCGGAATTTGCCATGATATCCTCGATTTCTGAATCCCACGGCGGCCATGTAAGTTCTTCAGTGACAAATTTATGGTTTAGCCACGGGGTCTCAGGGGAATTTTTATCGTTTTATAGCGACGATCGTGCAGGTCTTAACCAGCAGGTTAATCGAATTGTCGGTCAACGGGAACGGGCGCTATTTCGTCCGGTCGGTTTTCCGGCCTATCAGCAAGTTCTCGATCGGATAGTGCAAACTCGGCAAGTAGAGCAATTGGAATGGGCGTTTTGGTGGAATGGGTCGCAGGTGAATACCCAAATCACCCTGAATCCTATAGTCTTACCGAATAATGAAGTACAGAGTATTTTTGTGCAGTGCCAAGGTCAATTTCAGCCATTGTTGATGGTTCCGTCTGGGCTAGATGTGACTGACCGATATCACCTTCTCTTGGCTCCGATTTCTTGGAGCATTCGTCGCACCTTAGACTTGAAGACGATTTGGCAGCAAACCGTGGATGGATTGGGCACAACGTTGGAAATCGATCATTGCTCGATTTACTCTCTTGATGAGCTTGCAGGTAAGGTAACGATTGAGGCTCAATTTCGGAGTGGGGATCAGGAAAACTGGCAGGGTCGCGAAGAATTCTTAGCGGGTCAGCCAACTTTAAGGGCTGCCATTACTCGTCTACGTCCTTCTCCTTTGCTGGAGGAGGAGTACCACCCTACCGTGGAGTTTATGGAGTTGGAGGATGACGATCGGTGTGTTGTGACGGATGTCGTGGAAATTGATGGCATCGCTTACACGCGGATGGTGGTCGCAACGGGCTATCAAGATGAAGTGAATGCTTTAATCGTTCTGTGGCGAGTTGAACAAGAGGGTTTGGATTGGAATGATTCGGAGTTAGATTTTTTAGAGGAGCTGGCGGACCAGGTAGGCACAGCTATTGCTCACGCTGAGTTGTTTAATAAATCTGAACAACTCAACAAAATATTGGTTCGTAAACAAGAGGCTTTGGAAGAGGCTATCGATAAGGCGGAAGAGGCATCTCGGTTAAAAACTGATTTTTTGGCGAATGTGTCCCATGAATTGCGTACACCGTTGAACGGCATGATTGGCTTTTTGAAATTGATCCTAGATGGTATGGCGGATGATCCGGAAGAGGAGCAGCAATTTTTAGAGGAGTCGATGAAGTCTGCGGAGCATTTGCTGGAGTTGATTAATGAGATTCTCGATCTCGCTAAAATTGAAGCTGGAAAAGACCAAATTGATCTGACTCCCCTAGACTTCAGCGAAGTGTTAGAACAATTGATCCGATCGCAACGTAATTCGGCGAAACGCAAAAACCTTACCTTTGAGGTTCAAATGCCCCAAACCCGCGATGCGGTCATTCTGTATACCAATTACCAGCGTTTGTATCAGGTTCTGTTGAACTTGGTGAGTAATGCAATTAAGTTCACCCATGAGGGAGGGGTGACTATCACCACTGAGTTTGTTCGACGTAAGGTGACGATTCAGAACCATGACTGCCCTGGAATGATGATGGTTCGGGTGGCAGATACGGGGATTGGGGTTCCCTTGGAAAAACAAGATCGATTGTTTCAATCCTTTAGTCAAATCGATGGATCGACGACAAGGCGCTATGGCGGTACGGGGCTGGGGTTGGCTATTTCTCAAACGCTGGTCAGTGCGATGGGCGGTGAAGTTAATTTTTATAGTATGGGGGAAGGATTGGGTTCAACGGTGACGTTCACGATTCCACTATTTCAGGAGCCGATCGTCTAGTTTCGGATTTACGTCGCAGAACGGGGCTAGATTTCTTAACCTTTGCGAGTATGCTTAGTGGGTCACTTGAATATGAGTGAGTTTGTACTATTACGACGTTAAAAAACTTTGGTGTTATGAATCCGATCGCTGCTGATACTCACTATGAAACCTACCTAAAACATTACTTTGGGTATGACAGCTTCCGGTTTGGACAGCGGGATATTATTGAGTCGGCGATGAACGATCGGGATGTGTTGGTATTAATTCCGACGGGCGGCGGTAAGTCATTATGTTTCCAATTGCCTGCGCTGCTAAAACCGGGATTGACTATTGTCGTGTCGCCTCTGATTGCGTTGATGCAGGATCAAGTTCAGCAGCTTGAGACGAATGGGATTGCTGCAACGTATTTAAATAGCAGTTTGTCCCCACAGGAATCGCGGGAACGATCGCGCAATGTGTTGGCTGGAAAAATCAAGCTTCTCTATGTCGCTCCAGAACGGTTATTGAGCGATGAGTTTTCCATGGATTTTCTGCCGCAGGTGCAGGCCAGTGTTGGGGTTTCGGCATTTGCAATTGATGAGGCTCACTGTGTATCAGAATGGGGGCACGATTTTCGACCGGAATACCGACGCTTGGTGACCTTACGATCGCGCTATCCCAATGTCCCCATTTGGGCATTGACGGCGACGGCGACTGAACGCGTTAGGGCTGATATTGTTGCGCAGTTGCAGTTGCGTGATCCATTCATTCAGGTCAGTAGTTTTAATCGACCTAATTTGTATTATGAGGTCCGAGCTAAAACCCGCAATACTTACGACGATATGCGATCGCAGGTTGAGAGCGCCAACGGTCCGGTGATTATTTATTGTCTGAGTCGGAAACGGGTAGACGAAGTGGCGACGAAGTTAGTTAAAGATGGGGTGAAAGCGATTCCTTATCATGCTGGAATGACGACTGAGGATCGATCTCAAAATCAAAATCGGTTTATTCGAGACGATGTGCAGGTGATTGTGGCGACGATCGCCTTTGGTATGGGGATTAATAAGCCAGATGTTCGCCTGGTGATTCACTATGATTTGCCTAAAAATATTGAAGGCTATTATCAAGAATCTGGGCGTGCAGGACGGGATAGTGAACCTGCGGTTTGTACCCTATATTATGGTGCGAGTGATATTAAGACCATTGAATATATCATTGCCCAAAAAGTCGATCCGGTTACGGGCGAGCCGTTAGAGGAAGAGCAGCGGATCGCTAAGCAGCAACTGCGCCGAGTGATTAATTATTCGGAAGCCTTAGAATGTCGGCGGACGGTTCAACTTAGTTACTTTGGTGAAAGCTTTGCGGGCGGTTGTGATGCCTGTGATAATTGTCGATTTCCAAAGCCGTTAGAGGAACGCACAGTAGAGGCTCAAAAATTTATTTCTTGTATTGCCCGATTCTCTCAAAAGGGTCAGAATTACGGCACAAATTACACGATAGATGTATTGCGAGGCTCCAAGGAAAAGCGGATTTTGGCGAATCGTCATGATCAACTTTCGACCTATGGCATTGGTAAGGATCGATCGCCGGATGAGTGGAAAATGATCGCCCGATCGCTTATTCATCAGGGCTTGCTAGATGAGGCGACAGATGGTTATTCGGTATTACAGTTGAATGATTTGAGTTGGGAAGTGCTGAAGGGATCCCGCAAGGTATTGGTGGCGATCGAAGCCCAAAAAGAAACCAGAACAGCAGTACGGGAAGATACGGACAATGCTCAAGTGGAGGAATTATTGACGAAGTTGAAAGCGCTACGAAAAGAACTGGCTGATGACCAAGGAGTACCGCCCTACATCATTTTTTCTAATGCAACCCTGCGGCTCATGGCTCAACAACAACCCGTCAACCGATCGCAGTTTCTTGGGTTGTCAGGTGTGGGCGATCGGAAAATGTCGCAGTATGGTGAAGCGTTTATGGCTGAGATTACTGCGTTTCGAGAAGACAATGGTTTGCCCGTTGAGGGGGTGACGACGACGATTGCGCCGCTGAAAACTGAGACACGCGCCCATGTGACGGCGACCTATTTAGAGACGCTTGGATTACATCAACAGGGCTTACGAGTTGATGATATTGCGGAGCAGCGGGATCTACGACGGGGGACGGTGATGAGTCATTTAGAGCTGCTGTTGGAGAATGGTTATACTGTGGAACTCGATCGGTTGGTCAGCCGCGATCGGAGTGCACAGATTTTGCAAGCTTTTGATCAAACTAAGCTTGATTCGTTAACAGCGATTCGAGAAATTGTGGGTGAGACCGTTAGTTTTGATGAAATCCGTTTGGTTCGGGCTTGGTGGCGAGGTCATAAATAATTTAGAAATAGAAGGGCTTAGTCTTTAATTATGAATTTTGAACGTGGTTGTACAGTTGCGATCTTCACTCTGTTACTCATCCATTAAGTAAGGCTTCTGTAAGCTTTCAATGTTTCCCTAGCTGTGTTTTCCCATGAAAACAGATTTGCTTGTGCTTTACCTCTGATGATTAGATCTTGACGAAGTTGACGATCGCTAATTACTTTTAATATGGCTTCTGCAAGTTGCATAAAATCATTTGGATCAATCAATATAGCTGCATTGCCAGCAACTTCTGGCATCGACGAAGTGTTGGATGTAACGACAGGTGCCCCCAAGGTCATCGCTTCCAATACAGGTAAACCAAACCCTTCGTAATGAGAGGGATAAACGAAAACATCAGCTTTTGAATAAAAAAGAGCAACTGAATCATCGGACAAATAATTAAGGTGATAAATCTCATTTCTCCAAGATGAGTTCTCAATTTCCTCAAAAATTGGACTATATTTCCATCCTTTTTTACCGATCAATACTAATTTATGCTCAATTTTTTGATTTTGTTTAAGCCAATTGAAAGCTTTAATAATCGCAGTAATATTTTTTCTTGGTTCTATATTGCTGACAAACAGTAGATAGGGTTGAGAAAAATTAAAATTAAGTTCTACAGATTTTTCTTCTAGGTCTAGATTTCTTAAATCGTCAGGAGTATAACGGCTGGCAAGGGGAGTTACAAATATTTTTTCAGGAGGAAAACTTAGATATTCAACAATATCCTGTTTTGAACTTTCTGAGATAGTAATGACTGCATCTGTCCATTTTAAACATTGAGTGAGTCTTTTACAATATTGTAGTGCCACAGAGTCCGCATATTGTGGATATCTAGATGAGCTTAGATCATAAATACTCATGACTTTTTTCGCAGTTTGATATGGAAAAACTGTGTAGTTAGTACCGTGAAAGATGCTTGCTCCTTGTATGATTGGCTCGATATGCCTAGAAAAAACTCTCGGAGAATGATCTAATAAGAAATTAGAAGCCCTAACAGGTAAAGGGATTTTATAAAGGTGCGAATAATTTTTAAGACTTTCTGGAAACTCTAAATTTCTTTTCAGCCAATTCTTTAGACGTGGTTGGTAGGCTAATCCTACTTCAAGCGATTCGGATCTCTCTAACTTTGATAAGGATTCAACTAACTTAAAAACATATAAACCAACGCCACTAGGTGTTGGTGTTATTGGCGTAACATCAATAGTGATCTTAAGCATTAGCAATGATTACAACTTATGATGGTGTATTTATGTAAAGGAGAGAGATAATTTAAGGGGGGAGTCTTCCTAGCATCTCGGCTCAAATTTGATAGTTGCAGTCATGAATGAAATTCTAAGTGGCTAAGATATGATTCTCCAACTTCCTCGATAACGACAATATCTTTCGCATTAATCGCGAGATTTTCTGTCTAGACAGCTGTTAGGAAGAGAGTCCTACAGAGCTTGGGCAGAATCCTTGAAGCATTTCTTGACATGATATCTAGAGGTCGGACAAATTGGATAAAGTTTCATAATCTACAATACGTCAGAACCTGTAAACACAGCTATTATCTTCTATCCCTTACACAAAATCACTACCTATTTTTGATTAAGTTAAGTAATTTTCTGAATAACTTTTTGAAGTTTCTTAATATGCTCAAA
Source organism: Synechococcales cyanobacterium (assembly GCA_043787635.1). Classification (GTDB taxonomy): domain Bacteria; phylum Cyanobacteriota; class Cyanobacteriia; order Leptolyngbyales; family Leptolyngbyaceae; genus JAAFJU01. Next base: position 27,004 of record JAYVUU010000061.1, read on the forward strand.
TCTCTCATTCTCTGTAGCTGCTTCAGTATTAAGTAGTTCCGATTTGAAAATGGGTCTATTGCATTTTCTTTGTTTGAAGATAGGTATTCATAATACAAAAATCTCATTCTAGGAGTGATTGGTTTTCCGTTGATGAACGTAGAGAAAGAATTTGGAAATTGCTTGCAATCTTCATAACCATATTTAAACAGTCGTTTTTGATAAAGCTGACCTAACTCTGGCCAAAGGTTGATGTCTTTATCGAGGTATTTTGATAGTTTTGAAGGATTGTATATATCCCAACCAGTAAAGTGTACGAATATAACAGGCTTATCGTTAAAAAAATAAGCGTTATTTTGCTTGCTGAGGCTGCCTGAAATCAAATTCCAATGTGCTAAATTTGTTCCTGGAAGAACTAGAAGAGAAACATTTTTAAACCATAAAGGGACAAAGTTGAGCCACAATTGATCTCCGACTAGATGCATATATTTTCCTTGCTCTCTTCTGTCAAAACTGTATTTAGTAAGTCTATTTTTAAACCATAGTATGAACTTTTTAGCTTCTTCAGAAGCTCTAAGTCCAAGAAAACCTCCATTGTAAAGACCACAAACTAGTACCGGAACTTCGACTAATTCTGTGTATGGTTCAGCAAGAGGATCTAGTAGATGTGGGTTCAATAGTATGGATGTTGATTCAAGTTGTCGAAATATCTCATCAAGAGGACTAAAAATTAAAATATCAGAATCTAAAAATATCCATGAGTCTGCAACACTATTTTGATACATGTATTCATGGAGTGCCCCTCTCAATGCACAGCACAGCTCGAAAGTTGTGTAGTAAAAGCACATTTTTTCTATGGTTCGTTGATCGGATAGATTTTCTAGATATATAAGTTTAAAAGGTTCTAAGGATGGGTCAAAATAGTTATCGACTCTATCAGCAAGTAAGACATACAACTGAATGTCAGGATTATGTTCTGCTAGGGAGCTAGCTAAAGTACGAGCGTACGGCAGGTAGCTTTTTGTGACGATGGTACATACTGCTGACTTATTCATTGATCTGCTCTGCGAATAGTACTGTCTTAATTTAAATGCGCTTTTTTAAAAACTTAGCAGGTATACCACCCCAAACTTCATAGGGGGGAATATTTTTATTTACTAGGCTATGAGCCGCTATGACTGCACCTTTACCAATGGTGACGTTTGGTAGGATCACAACGTGTGTGCCAATCCAAACATCATCTTCTATAGTCACAGGCGCTCCCACAAATCCTTGATCAATTATGGGTATGCTGCAAGTTTCGTAGTTGTGATTTGCTGAGATTATGTAGCAGTAAGCACCTATCAAAACACATTCTCCAATTGAAATAGGCTTGAATACGCCAATAAAGGTATTTCTGCCAATATAAGACCTCTTACCAACAGTAAGCTTTACCTCAGAGCCTTGGTCTGGAGAGAGCCATAGTGTTACCTCAGGCTCAATGACGCACTGCGAAATATTTATATAATCAAACGGATTTTTGATACCTATAAGAGTAATTGATGGATGAATTATAGAACCCTGAGATTTACATTCTTTAAGCCATTTCTTTCTACCATAGTACCTCTTGAACTTGCTTATTATTCGATTTGTGTCCATGATTTTTCTAAGGACAGACTTTGTCATTTTCTTGATTTGTTGATACAAAATATACTTGTCGGGATGATAGGCGATTAGTAACAGCCAAGATAAGATATCTTTGGGGGAAATAAGATTTTTTGTGATTCTGATAAAAGATTCAGAGATTAGTGTGTTATTTGAAACATTTTTTTGGCTTTTTTGTAGGTGTTTAGCGATTTGTAGAATTGGTTTAAATGCAAAAGGGTGGTTTCGTTTCCGTAATAGTCTCATGTCACTTTCTGAACAACCAAAAGTGACATGAGAATTTTCGCAAATACAATTATTCATCGCGTTGTTAATAAGATTTTCTTTAATTGCTATCTGCGTTGTACTGTTTTTGTGGATTCGATATTTTACAAGTGGGATATCAAGATTAGCTAATTGATATTGTGGGGATAATCTTAACCACAGATCGTAATCTTCTACATAGAGGCGATCTCGATAGTTCCCAATATTTAAGATTGCCGATCGTCTCAGCAAAACCGATGGTTGAGCAATTGCATTTTGAGTTAGCATTTCATGAAGAATATCTCTATGAGTAACTGGAACACTGTAGATGTGACCGCGTGAATTTCCAT
>JAYVUU010000062.1:0-9082 GCA_043787635.1 Synechococcales cyanobacterium
AGACCGATCGTCGTAGTTGCTGCCAGACCGATCGGCAGGCGACCTGTAATCCCCGCTGTTTGTAGAACTATTTGTAGAACTATTTCCCGCAGACCAATCGTCAAATGACGGATTCCGGCTGGGTGGTAACGCGCCCGAATTGCCATAGCGCCCCGTGCCGTATTGATTTCCGTAGTTGTAAGAACCGGAATTGTAATCGTAGCTTCCACCACTATCTCGGCGAGAGTTGTAATCGTTGTAATAATCGTCGTCGTCATCCAAGAAAAAGTCTTTCACGGCCTCGAAGAATCCGCCCTCTTTCTCGTATTCTTGGTTCCGATCGTAAACTTCACGCTGTAAGTCAGACAACGCGTCCTTGAGATCTGCCTCTGTAATGTCAATCAGTCGCTCGTCGTTATCACCTAGGGCTTGGCGAAGTCGTTTATTCAAAGGCTCAATTCGCGATCGATAGGAGGCGACGAAATTCATACCAAAGTCGAGGGTTGCTTCTCGCAGTTGACGTTCAGCCTGGACGACCATAGCTTCTGCTCGGTTGCGTTTTTCGACCTTTTCTCGGCGCAAACGATCGCTGTCGGCATAAACCTCGGCATCGCGAATCATCATTTGGACTTCATCACTGCTTAGAGTTGATGCGCCCTGAATCGTGATGCTTTGTTCGCGACCCGTGGTCCGGTCCATCGCCGTAACTTGCAGAATACCGTTTGCGTCAATATCAAGGGAAACCTGAACCTGAGGAATCCCACGCGGTGCTGGTGGAATGCCCATCAGCTTGAATTTGCCTAGGGTTTTATTTCCATTCGCCATTTCTCGTTCGCCTTGGACGACATTAACCTCTACGGACGTTTGATTATCTTCAGAGGTGGAAAATACATCCGATCGCCGCACCGGAATAGTGGTGTTGCGTGGAATTAGCTTTTTCATCAAGCCGCCGATGGTCTCAAGGCCGATCGAAACCGGAGTTACATCCAGCAACAAAATATCCTTCAGTTCACCCGCCAAAACGCCCGCCTGAACTGCCGCACCGATCGCCACCACTTCATCAGGATTCACATTTTGATTAGGTTCACGACCCAGAATCGATCGGACCAATTCCAGCACCATGGGCATCCGAGTGCCACCGCCCACCAAAACAAGTTCATCAATGTCACGGGGCGTAAACCCAGCATCACGCAGCGCTTGCTTAACAGGCAGCCGTAATCGACTAACCAATTCACTACACAACGATTCAAATTGCGATCGGGTCAAGCGCGTTTCAATATGCTTCGGTCCATCCTCGGTCGCGGTAATGAAAGGCAAATTAATATCTGTAACATTTACCCCAGACAGTTCTATCTTGGCTTTTTCAGCCGCCTCGGTCAGACGTTGGAGAGATTGCCGATCGCGCCGTAAATCAACGCCTTCTTTTTCTAAAAACTGCTCAGCCAGCCAATTGACGATCGCCATATCAAAGTCGCCGCCGCCAAGCTGGGTATCACCACTGGTCGATCGCACTTCAAAAACGCCATCCCCAACTTCCAGGATGGATACATCAAACGTCCCGCCGCCCAAGTCGAAGACGAGAACCAATTCACTCTGACGACGATCGAGACCATAGGCCAACGACGCAGCGGTCGGTTCATTTAAAATCCGTTTGACATCTAAACCCGCAATTCGTCCAGCATCGCGAGTGGCTTGCCGTTGGGAATCATTAAAATAAGCTGGAACGGTAATGACTGCACCTGTCACGGGTTCGCCAAGATAGCGCGATGCTTCGTCCGCGAGTTTCCGCAACACCATGGCGGAGATCTCTTCAGGGGCAAAATCCCGATCTAAGCGTGGACACTTAATTTTAATATTGCTATTTTCATCCCGACGCACGGTATAGGGCACCTGCTTGTCTTCGGGAGTGAGTTCGGTGTGTTTGCGACCGATAAAGCGCTTGACATTGTAAAACGTGTTCTGGGGGTCCAGTACAGACTGACGACGGGCGAGCTGACCCACCAGCCGATCGCCATCCTTGCTCATCCCCACCACCGAAGGCGTTGTCCGCATTCCTTCCGCATTGGCAATGACAACAGGTCTGCCCCCTTCCATGACAGCGACAACCGAATTTGTGGTGCCCAGGTCGATCCCTACGACTCTTCCCATTGTGTGCGGTACTCCAGAACTGTGAACGATCGCGATTTAATGTGGTCTAAGGCGATTTTTAAATTTAATCCGAATCGGATCTTGACGATCGGATCTTTCGCATCCCATTGTATCTTGCCAACCGGAAGTGACACTCTTTTAATGGGATTAATAGAGGCTTGTCGATTCATTGGGTTGGTCCCAAGCATCGTACCGTTTTAAACTGCACTCGGTGTCTTTTAGTGGATAATGGTTCAGATGTTCTGTTCACAGTCTAGCGTTTGTCCTCATGAATCAGCCAATTGCCAAAATCAGCCGTATCTACACTGATGGTGCCTGTTCGGGAAATCCTGGTCCTGGGGGTTGGGGCACGGTGGTCTATTTTGAAGGCGGTGGCATTCAGGAGTTGGGCGATCGGTCTCCGACTACGACTAATAATCGAATGGAAATGCAGGCGGCGATCGGCGGATTGGAGTACTACATTGCATCGGGTCAGACGGAAGGAATTCTTTTGTATACCGATAGTGAATATGTCAAAAATGGCATCACTAAATGGATTTCAGGCTGGAAGAAAAAGGGTTGGAAGACAGCAGCGGGAAAGGATGTTCTAAATAAGGATCTCTGGGAAAAACTTGATGAGCTGCACTCTAGCAAAGTTGAATGGCGCTACGTGAAAGGACATTCGGGGGATGAAGGAAATGAACGCTGCGATGTAATTGCCCGATCGTTTTCCCACAACTCCCCGATTCCGCTACGACAGTTTTCGGCGACGGTAGACGTAAAGGCTGAGATTAAGTCGGCAATTGAGCCAGATGCTAAATCAATGGATAGTGTGGAACTTCCACTTTTTGCACTGGATGAACTTGATGTCTCTAAAGATTTGCCTGTGCCCGTAATTGCTAAAGCCGTTGAAAAATCTCAGGAAACCAAAGAGGATTCTGAAATGCAAGATCTACGTGAAACCATCGAACGGCTCAGAATTGCAGATGAAGTCGCGACGGGTCATTACTTGCTCACGACTCACGAGTTAGCTACGATCGTACAATTGACCGCAAAAACGATCGGGACCAAAAAAGAAGATTGGGTCTGGCGCAGTTGGCTGATTTCACGGGTTCGGGAAGAAAGCAATCAAATCCTATGGCAACTAGAACGAGTCGATAGCGAGGGTTAAATTGGGGCTGTTTAAAGATATGATTCATCGACGTGATCCGATTGTTGTCAGTCGCGTCAGCAAATAAATCACGAGAACTGTTTCGCGTAAAACCCAGCATATCGGCCATTTTGCGCCAACAGTTCCTCATGTCGTCCTGACTCTACGATCGCCCCTTTTTCCATGACTAAAATCCGATCGCTCTTCCGCACTGTTGCTAACCGATGGGCGATGATGAACACCGTCCTACCTTTCATGATTCGCTCTAATGCCTCTTGGACCAACGCTTCAGACTCAGAATCTAAGGCACTCGTCGCTTCATCAAGAATCAAAATTCTAGGGTTCAACAACACAGCGCGGGCGATCGCGAGCCGTTGCCGTTGACCACCCGATAAATTCACCCCCCGTTCCCCCACCCAAGTGTGATAGCCCTGAGTAAATTGACTAATAAACTGATGGGCATTAGCGACCTTCGCAGCGTCTTCAACGGCAGCAAAATCAATATCAGTTTGACCAAATGCGATATTCTCTGCGATCGTCCCAGAAAATAACGTAGTTTCCTGGGGCACAATGCCAATCTGACGACGCAAACTTTTCAAGGTCACGGTGCGAATATCATGATCGTCAATCAGCAGCATTCCACCCTGTGGATCATAAAAGCGTGGAATCAAATTCACCAACGTCGATTTCCCAGCGCCAGACGCACCGACCAGTGCAATCACGTCTCCCGGTTGTGCCGTTAAACTCAGATCGTGCAATATGGGCCGATCGGGTTCATAGAAAAAACTAACTTGACGCAGCTCGACTTTGCCTTTAATCGCGGGCAAATCCGTTGAGGTCGGCAGTTCAGCAATACTAGGTTTCAAATCAATGAGTTCATAAATCCGATCGACCGATGCTTCACCCTGTTTAAATTCATTGTAGTTACTCGCCAATAAATTAATGGGATCAATCAACATCGTCACCGCAATGCAATAGCTGCCAAATTCTTCCGGCTTTAATTTACCGCCCGCAATCAACCAAACCCCCAGAAAAAACAACGCACAAAATGCCAAAACCTGAAGAAATCCAACAACAGGATATTCGATCGCCCGCAATCGTTCAGTGCTAAATTTTGCCGATCGGTTGCGCTCTGCTTCTGCGGCAAATCGGGTTGTGGAATAGTCCTCAGCGGCAAACGCTTTAATCAACCGAATACCGCTGAAGGTTTCAACTAACAACGACGACAAATCTGAAACTCGCTGCTGACTGCTACTGGAAAACGATCGCATCCGTTCGCCAAACCAGCCGATCAACACCGCCATAATCGGAGCCACAATCAACGTCGCCAGCGTCATTTGCCAGCTCTGATAAATCATGTACCCCAACACCCCAACCAACTGCAACACACAGGGCAAAAACTGATGGGCCAGCTTATAAACCACCTCACCAATCCGATCGATGTCCTCCGTCATGCGGTAGCTCAAGTCCCCCGTTTGTGAGGTCTCAAAATAATTCAAACTTTGGGACTGTAATTTAGAAAAGGTTTCTTTACGCAGATCGAACGCCACGGCAAGTGACGCTCTGGCCATCAACGAATCCATGCCAAACTGGGCAACCTTCTGCAAAGCAAAAATACTGACTGCAAAAACAATAAGATCAACAATTCCAATAATGGGGTCAATGTTACCCGGCTTACTGCCCTGACCAATTACCTTAAATAAGATCTGCGACTTGTACGCCAAGACTGGCCAAATAGCACTGTACAGGACCGCACAAAGGACAGCTTGAAACAAGGTCTTTTTCTGACGACGAACCAGAGGCATTAATCGCCAATAGTGCGATCGTCCCGGCTTGCTTGGGGCGCTGACCGGGATTGGTGTCGATATTGCATAGGAGGAATTCAGTGGCATACTCAATGGCGGTTTGCCTTGCGCTCTTGATAAATGTGAATAGCAGATGGGAGGAATGATAGCAAAATAATCCCGCCTGTAATCGGCAGCAAATACTTATCGACATCAGGGATCAACTTCCCAAGGTAATGTCCACCAGTCAACAACCCAAAAGTCCAGATGAATCCTCCCACGATATTAAAAAATAAAAATGTTCGATAATGCATCGCCCCAATGCCCGCCACGATCGGGGCAAAGGTCCGAACAATGGGAGTAAACCGAGCCAAAACGATAGCCATTTTTCCATATTTTTCATAGAAAGACTGAGCCGTGGTTAGATACTCCTTCTTAAAAAAGCGAGAATTTTCTCGCTGGAACAGTCTTCGCCCATAGCGAGATCCTGTTGCGTAGCCCACATTGTCTCCGACTACAGCACAGGCAAAACACCCCATCAGTAACCAGCCCAAATTTAACAGCGTTGGCTCTCCCGGTACGAGACTAACTCCCGACAAAAAACCTGCGGTAAACAGCAAGCTATCTCCCGGAAGAAAAAAGCCAATCAGTAGACCAGATTCTGCAAAAATAACACCCCAAATCAACGAATGTCCCAGAAGTGGACTAGTTTGATTCAGATTGCTCAACAGACTTTTTAAGTTAGCAGTCTCAAAAAAGGCATTGGCAATCGAAGGCATGGATAAAAGATGGGCGGCGATCGAGTCAAAAATAATAGAATGCATGAAATTTTATAACGACTTGGCAATGGCTCTATCAGTTTGCGCTCTCATTGCAGAGAAATCTAGACGAACGATCGTAAACTTTCCCACGAGTTCATGAAGGCTAAGCCTTTTGTCGCTTCTTTTTCCAAATCCATACCCCGAACGCCCCCACGAAACTTACCACTACAATTTTTGAAACTGGGGCTAGGTACTGATCTACCAGTTCATAATTCTGACCCAAGGCGTAGCCTGCACCCGTCAAAATCGCAATCCAGATTGTACTTCCCAAGGTTGAGTAGGCTAAAAAAGGCACTAGACGCATCCGAGCAATTCCGGCAGGCAAGGAAATGACGGTTCTCAGACCCGGAACCAGTCGCCCCAGAAACACCGCAACAGCACCATGACGATAAAACCAGCGATTCGCCCGATCGAGATCCTCTCCAGTCATTCCCACCCATTTGCCATAGCGATCGGCCAGAAGTCGCAACCGTTCTTCCCCCAGCCAAACGCCCAAGTAATACCAAGGCATCGTCCCGGCCATCGTGCCCAATACCCCAGCAATAATCACCGATGTTACTGTTAGCCCCGACTCGGGCTTCGTGTGTGCGGTAAACCCTGCCAGCGGCATAATCAACTCCGAGGGAATCGGTGGAAAAATGTTTTCTGCAAACATCAGCAGTGCAATACCCAAGTTTCCCGCACTCGCCATCGTAGTCTCAATCCAGCTTTTAAGAAGTTCAGTCATAGTGAGATTAATACTTTAGATAAAGAGTTAAGGGAAAACCGCAACGGACCCTGAAGGACTCGAACCTTCGACCGACCGCTTAGAAGGCGGTTGCTCTATCCACTGAGCTAAGGATCCTCAAAAATCGATAATCTACCCTAGGCAACGCGCTCTTTTGGGAGGATTGGCAACAGGTAGGTACTTCAATTTCCAACTACTATAGGATAGTAAGCCAGATATAGGATACTAATCCAAATTCGCCAGACTCGTCTTGCTTTTCTCGCCTTCACAAGTGCAAAAACTTGTAGCCGGAATGTGTCAAGCGTAGCCTTTTGGCATATAAAGGGGGAGCTAATCCCAGTAGCCCACAGTTTCACAGAATGTCATGTTTATTTTGCGGCGGCAAGACGTTGAAGTCTCCAGTGTTCAGCATCCTCGAAAAGATCAGAAAATTCCAATCTTGACTTATCAGGGGATGACGTTTCGTTTACTCAGTGTGTTCCAAGCACACCAAGAGGATGATGCACGATCGCTTTGGAGGGATTTGACGGACAATCAAGGTAAGGCTTGTGTCTTGCTTGAAGAGCCGGACCGCTACAGTGTCTGGGGGAAAGTTCGTCTGGACCAACTCAGCGCTGACCTGTCTTCTTCTGAGATGCCTGCTCAGGAAGGAATTTCGCCACTTTTAATTCAGGCATCTCTTTTGATGCTTCAAACAACTCACTTAGATATTGAAGATTTGATGGGTACCAAGCAGGGGAACGCATTTCTACGGGATGTTGCTGGGATGTTCCAGAAAGGCGGGTTTCAAGCTGCAATGACATCGGACCAAGTCCAGCAAGTTCTTACGGCAGATCCTTTGAACAGTTTGCAGTTGCCCCCTTGGCGGGAGGCTCAGGTCATTTCTCTACTACAAGAGGTTCATCGGCTTGGACGTGTCTATTTTGGTAATTTTGGGTTTGTCCGAAATGCACTAGATGCGCTTCAAGACCTTTCCGCTGTCGATCGCGCTGCATTCTTAGATTGGCTGTCACGATCACCTGTTGCTTCTTTGTGGAAGTAATAGATTTTGTGGCAGGATACAGCTTTAAAATTTTCACCACATCTAGTCCTTTGCTTTTGAGTCAATTCCTATGAGCCGATCGGATAAATCATCTTCACCTTCTGCGCAATCATCGCAGCCCATCTATTTTGCTGGCGCGATTTGGGCTTTTCTAGCCACGATGTACTTTCTGACTCAGAGTTCCCCTGACCCCAGTCCGACCTATTTAGCTATCACAGCATTTTTTGAGATTGTTGCCTTTTTTGGCGCTTCTGCACTTTGTTTCCGAAATGTCTTGAGTTCCAACAGTGTCAGTGGGAAGAACGTGTGGTTGGGGTTGGGGTTGGGGTTGGGCTGTTATGGCATTGGTAGTTGCCTTTTTGCTTATTGGGAAGTAGTCCTAGGACAGAGTCCTGATGTGTCATTGGGGGACTTATTTTACATTCCAGCCTACTTTTTTCTGATCTATGGCATGGTTATGGCCGTGATTAAGCGCCAGTTAAATCTGGAACTTTCCCAATGGGCAATGATCTTGGTGGTGGGGGTCTTGGGAATTGTCTTTGCGATATTTGTCAGTGGTTCGCGTAAAGATGCACCCAGTGCTGGTCTGAACTCCAGATTTTTTGAAGCGCCCGCGATGGCACAGGCTGCGCCCACAACGAAGCCCAGTCCTGCTATTGCTAAACCCAGTGTCAAACCGTCACCGCAGCCTACTCCATCTGTCCAAACGACAAAAACCCCGATTCCTGTTGTCGAAGCTCCTGTAAGTACGATGCCAGTTTGGGCTACCTATGTTGACAGTTCTCTACGACCTTACAAAAAAGCCATCAACTGGATTTACATTGCATCGGATGTTTGTCTGGTGGTGATTGCGACGACCTTGCTAACCGCGTTCTGGGGTGGGCGGTTTTCCCAGTCTTGGCGGATGATCGCGTTCGCCGCATTTAGTCTGTATGTTGCGGATATGTCGGTAAAGTATTCTACTTTGGTCAATACCAATTATGAGAGTGGAAGTTTACCAGAAGTGTTTTTTGTCTTTGCAGCAGTTATGTTCGGGATGGGGGCGACGTTGGAATATGATTTGAGCAATTCACGTCGATCGTCCCGTCGTAGGGCGTAATCTGAGGGTAACGAGTTCTAAGGCGAGCTTAATTTATAGCGAAAACTCGGAAAGCGGAAAACCCTGCTTCTTTAGAGATGGGATGTAAGCGACACGCGGGACTGAAGTCCCCTTCTCCGATCTAATTCCGCGCCTTCCCTGATGATCTTATGGCAAGTGTGCTAGTGCAAGATTAATGAAGGAGGTCGAAAATGTTGCTTCTGGAATTCAAGGCATACGGCAAAAAACAACAGTTCACGGGTATTGATGAAGCTATTCGCACGTCTCAATTTGTCCGCAATAGCTGTATCCGTCTGTGGCTTGATGTGAAAGGGACGGGCAAGTTTGACCTCAATAAATACTGTGCAGTGTTG
>JAYVUU010000063.1:0-2237 GCA_043787635.1 Synechococcales cyanobacterium
TTTCATGAGTAAGATGCGTAAATTGCTATTGTTCTCACTGATGACCGTCGGCGGCATCGGATTTGGAAGCTGGCAAGCAATATCATGGTGGGCACGAGAAACCCAGCCCGCCGCCCTGTCCGGCAAATCCACGCCTATCATCGTGACCATTGAACCCGGTAGCTCACCCCAGATGATCGCTGATCGATTATCTGAATCACAGGTGCTGCGATCGAAGTCTGCTTGGCAGGTGTGGACGCGATTACAACGGTTTAAAAATCGGTCTGGCGGATTCCAGGCGGGATCGTATGCCGTTTCACCCCAAGAATCCTTACCGGAAATTGCCGATAAAATTTGGACGGGTCAAGTCGTGACCAAAGGATTCACAATTCCGGAAGGTTGGAACATCCGTCAGATGGCTGCTTATTTTGAAGAGAATAAATTTTTCACCGCCGAGCAATTCATCAATGCTGTCCAACAGTTTCCCAATAGCCCTGCCGCCACTCAAGCGTCTTGGCTTCCCAAAAATCTCTCCTTAATTGAAGGCTTTCTATTTCCAGACACCTACGAAATTCCTGCGGGCAGCGTCACTCCAGAGCAAGTGATTCAGCAGATGCTCGACCGGTTCAAAACAGTCGCGTTGCCTATTTATCAAGCCAATCAGAATAAAGATCCCTTAAAACACGATCTACTGCAATGGGTCACCCTCGCTAGCATCGTCGAAAAAGAAGCGGTCATTGCCAAGGAGCGCCCGATCATCTCCGGCGTTTTCACCAACCGTCTCAAGACTGGGATGTCTTTGGGTTCGGATCCAACGGTAGAGTATGCCTTTGGAATCATTCAAACCCCAGAAAAACCCTTAACCCTGGCTCAAGTCCGCACGCCCTCCCCGTATAACACCTATATTAATCCCGGTTTGCCCCCCACTCCCATTGCCTCCCCGGGTCTAGCCAGTCTTCAGGCAACGCTAGCCCCACAGACGACGGACGCTCTTTACTTCGTGGCAAGGTATGATGGGACGCATGTGTTTAGTCGAACTTTGGCGGAGCACGAAGCTGCTCAGGATCAAATTCGCGATCGGGTCGATAATCAGCCATCCCCGCCTTCCAAGGCTAACCCTAAGCTTTAAATTTCACACAACTTACCCGAAAGGTTTCATTTATGTCTTGGCAAAAATCATTACAGCCTGACTTGTTCCTTAATGATACTATCTTGAGCCTAACGCCAGAATTGTTGGAGCGCCATCAGATTCAAGGGTTAGTTCTTGATGTGGATGAGACCCTGGTTCCAATTAAAATGTCTCAGATTAGTGCCGAAATTCTGCCTTGGGTCGAGTCTGTCCGAACGGTTACGCCGCAAATCTGGCTGGTGAGCAACAATATCAGCGAAAGCCGAATTCACAGTATTGCTACAGCACTTGATGTTCCTTACCTTATTGGTGCCGCCAAACCGTCTCGTCGTAAACTTCGTCGTGCGGTGGAGGCGATGAAGCTTCCCATGGAACGTGTGGCGATGGTCGGCGATCGTCTTTTTACAGATGTGTTGGCTGGCAATCGGTTGGGGATGTTTACGGTGCTAGTGAAACCCATGGCGGACCCATCAGAAGGCGATCGAAAACACTTGATTCACTCCCTCGAATTTCGTCTTTCCCGCGCGCTAGGAGCCATGATGCCAGTTCGAGATTAAGCATTTTGCATCGTCGATCCTCGATATTGTCGCTGCGTTAGCGACCTCGAAATGCAGTTCCAGCTCCGTCGCGTTCAATGTCGTAGATCACTTTTTCGGTATACCAACTGTTCGATTTCCCAGGATGCTTGAGTCTGGCACTTTCGAGAAGACGTTCGGCGAGGGCACGATCGCCTTTGACGGCCTGTAAAAGTGGACGACTGATTTTACGTTTTAAAGACCTATTGGGCGACGATTTTCGATTCCGATCGCGCCATAGTTCATACACAAGAAGTGCAGCAGCAATAACCAGAGCAAGGGCAATCAATTGATTCATAGGGATTAGGGTTTGCCGTTGGTCATATGTGGAAACGCAGGTTTTATTTTATAGTTTCTCCCACAATTTAGCCATGGGAAATTTAACAATCTCATAGTTGTTTCATCTTCGGTAAGTTTGATAGATCTTCGCCTAAGCTTGAATTCAAATCTGTTTCAGAACAACCCAAATGCTGACTGCTTTTACCGCCGGACTGACCCTGATTACCATTTCTGAACTGGGGGATAAAACATTCTTTATTGCACTGTGTTTGGCG
>JAYVUU010000064.1:0-10140 GCA_043787635.1 Synechococcales cyanobacterium
TGAACCCCCAAGAGACAGCCTAGTAAGGGAGCGGTTAATTCTGGTTGGGGACTGATCTGTAAAATTCGATTAAAAGCCAACATCCAGTTTCCTGGCGTACTCTGGCTGCCGTAGATGGCTAATGCGATCGATTGTTCAACCGAGTTAAGCGAAAGTCCTTGAAGGGAATTATGAGTTGCGACTAAGCTTTCTCGATGTTCGATACAGTGCTGGACCCAATTTAAAATTTCGTGGTTTAGCATGTCGTCAGTCTGAGTCCAACTGAGATAATCCTGAGGTGTGGGTTTTGAAAGATTTGCGATCGATAAACTCAACGTTGCATAAAAACTCCACTCGGCAGATATTCCCGTAACAGGCTTGTCCGTACTTGCTTCAAGGCATTTCATAACATCCTTACCGCTAACATGCCCTAACATCACATCAGGAATTCTCAGCATAATTCCATTGTTATTTTTAGGTGACGCGGCTAGTCTATTGCCGATCGTCATGCCCCAAAGTCCACCGTGAAATCGATCAAGCAATGAATACATGCAAAAATGTCAGAAGCCCAAAAGTGGCTTGTTGAATTTGACTAAATAATAATCTTAATCTTTAAGGATGCTCCAATGTCTTGGAAACCCTCATACTTGTTTCTATTCTCTACCATTTCATTGACCGTTATCTCTGTACTATCCGCAGTACTACCGGGAGTATTGCCCGGAACATTGCCCGCTCAAGCCAGCCGCCCATTACTTAAATTGGGGAGTCAAGGCGTTGATGTTTTAGAAGTCCAAGCTCTGCTTCAGTTATTGGGCTATTACGACGGAGAACTTGATGGAACCTACACAAACGACACCGTGCGAGCTGTAACTGAGTTTCAAAAGAGTGCAGGATTAGGACAGGATGGGATCTTAGGTGCCTCGACTTGGAGTAAGTTATTGCCTGCGACACCCCAATCGGAGGATAAAAAGACGATCGTAACTTCAGATAGTCAGCCCAAGCCCGTAGCCCAACCGCTTAAACCCGACATCAAAAGTAACGAAAGCAGAACTCCAATTCTCCGCCGTGGGGCAAAAGGTGATGCAGTCTATCGCCTTCAACAACGACTAGGGAGATTGGGGTTTTTGGCGATCGGTCCTGATGGAGATTTTGGGGAACTGACTGAGAAAGCCGTTAAAGCCGCCCAACAAAAATACAAACTTGAAGCAGATGGCGTTGTGGGTGGGGCGACTTGGAATGCGATCGGACTTTAAGGGATCGATGCAGAAATGCTATAGTTGCTGATCTGAGTATTGAAAAGTTAATGCCAAAGGTTTGAGACCTAGCTGACTCGACAGCTTATTTTGGTCTTCAAGGATAGTCCTCAACACGTCGCAGGGAAATACTATTCGTGAATGATCTTGGAGACTAGGTTAATTGAAGGTGAACCAATAAATTAGGTATTTTAAGAAATATACCTAAACATACAGATGAGTTATCTCCCCTAATTCGTTAATCTAGACTAATTCGATCCTGTTCCCCGCTTAGCCCAGTATTCTGACTTCATTATTATGTTCCCCTTCAACTTCAATTATTGCTTAATTTTAGGTTCATAACTTCCATGCCTTATCCCTTAAATCGACTGTCCATATTCGTGGACGGCAACAATATGTTTTATGCCCAACAGAAGAATGGGTGGTTCTTTGATCCTAAACGTGTTCTTGAATATTTTGCAGGTGAGAAAACAAGCTTAGACCTGGTGAATGCGTTTTGGTATACCGGACTGAAAGACCCTCAAGACCAGCGAGGGTTCAGAGATGCCTTGATTAGTCTCGGCTACACGGTACGAACTAAGATTCTGAAAGAGTACTATGACGATACTTCGGGTCGCTATTCTCAAAAAGCGAATTTAGATATTGAGATTGTTGTAGATATGTTCAGTACGGTCGATCAGTACGATCGGGTAATTTTGTTCAGTGGCGATGGTGATTTTGAACGGGCGATCGAGTTGTTACGGGCTAAAAATACCCACATCACAGTAATTTCGACGGAGGGGATGATTGCGCGGGAGTTGCGAAATGTCACCGATCGGTACATCGATTTAAATGCGATTCGCAGCTATATCGAAAAGGCTGATTACTGAGAGCACCCTTCCCCGGACGCGACGGAAGTTCCGCCCGACCCCACAAGTGTGGTTTCCTCGACAGGCGTTATTGCAAAACCAATACGACGAACACTCTAGATTAACGCCCTCCATACGATCGCTTGTTCTACGATAAATTGTACCAACTGCCTAGGATTTGACCTATGAATTCTCTTCCTCCCACAAAGCCAGCCTCGACCGATCGGGCAACCTCCTCACGACCTCTACTGGGGGCAGGCCTTCAGAGGTTGATCTGGATTGGACTTTTTATCTGGATATTGGGATCTTTGGGGTTGGGGTGGCTGGTGAAAGCGGTCGGAGCTTTGGTCATCGTATTGGTGGCACTACCGATCGGGGGCGTGATTTTTGGGTTTTGGTGGATCCGGAAAAACATTGCAGTGGGAGATTGTCCAGTGTGTGGATATGCTGTAAACGGTGTGAATGGCAGCCAACTCGAATGCCCTAACTGCGGGGAAGCCCTACGGGTTGAAAATCTTCAATTTACCCGGCTCGCGACTGATGGAACAATAGATGTGATGGCCGTGGATGTGATGGATGCGGATGTGATGCCAGTCCGAACCATGGATGTTTCAGCGATTGATGTCTCAACACAGTCCATTGATTAAATTAATACTTTAACCAGATACTAGCGATGCTAGGCCATGTTTTTGAACGTCCACAGCGATCGGCTGATAGACTAGCACTTGATTTATCCATCAGAACAAGAGAGTCCAGATCACCGTGGCACAGGTTGTTTTTGAGAATGTCTATAAGAGCTATCGGAAGGACGGAGATAATGACAGCGCACCGGGTGGAGCCGTGTTACGAGCGATTAATTTTCGGATCCATGATGGCGAATTTATGGTGTTGGTGGGACCGTCGGGCTGTGGGAAAAGTACGCTGCTGCGGATGATTGCGGGGCTTGAAGAAATTACAGGCGGGACGATTTCGGTGGGCGATCGGATTGTGAATGACTTGCCGCCGAAAGATCGCGATATTGCTATGGTATTTCAGAGTTACGCGCTGTATCCCCACATGACGGTCTACGAAAATTTGGCTTTTGGACTCCGACGGGCGGGAAATCAAGCCGATCGCTCAACGGTTAGCCCGTCCACAGAGGGTCAATCTAAACCAACGCTCCCTCCTGCGATCGAGACCTTCCTAGTTGAATTCAGTCGAAAGTTACCAAAAGGTCTACAGTATCTCACCGATCGTGAACGGGAGGTCGATCGACGCGTGAAACTTGTGGCTCAGTCCTTGCAAATTGAAAGCTTGCTCACCCGACTCCCCAAGCAGCTTTCCGGCGGTCAGATGCAGCGAGTTGCTTTAGGACGGGCGATGGCGCGGAACCCGCAAGTTTTTCTGATGGATGAGCCATTATCAAATTTAGATGCAAAACTTCGAGCCGAGACGCGATCGGAAATCGTTCAACTTCAGCGAAAACTCGGAACTACTACCATCTACGTGACCCACGACCAAACCGAAGCGATGACCATGGGCGATCGGATTGCCGTGTTAAATAATGGTCAAATCCAGCAGCTCGCCACCCCATTGGAACTGTACAATCGCCCAGTCAATCGATTTGTTGCCGAATTTATTGGCTCGCCGCCCATGAACTTTATTCCGGTACAAGTTAAGGCTCCCCTTTTAATTCAACGCTTAGGGGCTGAACCAGGAACTGAATTTCGGATGACGCTTATGGAAAAATATGAACCCTTATTAGCGGACTATGACGGTCAAGATGTTCATTTAGGGGTGCGCCCAGAGCATTTTAGCTATGGCGTTCCGGCCCCAAAGAACATCTCAATCCAAGTCGAGATGACAGAGGCATTAGGCAGCGAAACCTATATCTATGGACGATTAATCAACAGTCCAGAAACACGGCTTGATTACTCCAATATTCCGATCGTTGCTAGAATGAGCGCCGATCGGGATATTCGGGTAGGAGAAGTAGTCTGGCTCTCGATCGCACCCGGCAAGCTGCATCTGTTTGATCCGGGTACGGGATTAGCCATTTGCTAAACTAACTTAAATATTGATGTGAAAACATATGTTCAAATTAATTCTCTTGGCTATTTAGGAGCTGTGCGATCGCTTTACGCTCAACTGAGGGAGTCGTGGGAAGTGCCGATCGGGTATCAGTAATCAACCAATCTAGTGACGCAGCTTGGACATCTATGGTGGCACCCGTTTTATCCACACAATAACGACCAAATACTAACTTGTCAGCTAGCCTCGCCCCTGCTCCCAGCCGTGAATAGTCAAAAATTACACTATTGTCCACCGTAGCTCCACTGCACACATGACAATTTTGCCCAATCATTGACGGCCCAATAATAGTCGCCCCATCTTCAATACAAGTCATAGAACCGATATAGACCGGACCTGTAATATTCACCTTATCCCAATTCACAGAAACATTTAATCCAGTAAAGATGCCGGGTTTTACTTCTTTACCAGGCACCGAAACATTTTTAACTTCTCCTTTCAAAACCGATCGAATCGCCTGCCAGTAGTCAGGAACTTTTCCAATATCAACCCATTCAAACTCCATCGGCAACCCATAAAATGCCGCACCCATTTCGACTAATTTTGGAAATAAATCCGCACCAATATCAAACTCTTGACCCGATGGAATGTAGTTCAAGATCTCCGGCTCGAAGATATAAATCCCAGTATTGATAGTATTGCTGAGTGCTTCTTCAACGGAAGGTTTTTCTTGGAACGTTTGAATTCGTCCAGTTTCGTCAGTCACCACCACCCCGTAACTCGAAACCTCCTCCCGTGGGACTGTTTTCATGATGATGGTTGCGATCGCCCCTTTTTCTCGGTGCCATTTGACCGCTTTTGTCAGGTCCAGATCAATCAACGCATCACCGCACAGCACCACAAATGTATCATCAAAAAACGGATTAAAATCCTGAATCCGCTTCATCCCCCCCGCCGACCCAACGGCTTCCCCCAGCAGTTCTCCATCGGCAATCCGACCTTCAAAGGAATAGCCAATTTGAACTCCAAACCGTTGACCGTCCCGAAAATAATCTTCGATTTCCTTGGCTAAGTGACTCACATTGACCATGATTTCGTCAAAGCCGTGTTCTTTCAACAATTCCAGCAAAAACTCCATGACGGGCTTTTGTAAAATCGGAATCATCGGTTTAGGAATCGTATACGTGATGGGACGAACACGAGTTCCTTTACCCGCTGCCAGGATCATGGCTTTCATAGAAACTCTCTCTAACTGTAAGTTTAATCAGTAATCTTTAACATAGTCAGGCGACTTCCAAGAAAAACTTTAAACCTTCTCCTAGAAGAACCTCCATTCTAGAATACCCAGCCTCACATAGTTTTTTTTCATAGTAAATTCTACACTCCCAGAAATTCACCTAATTTCCGTCATTCCAGGAAAAACATGGGGATAATCAGAAGAGTTTCTACAAGTTCAATCGGCTAGCACCATAGCACTGAGTTCGTTTAAATTAAGGTCTTTGATTTGGAGAAGCGTTTTGACCCGCAGATCTTGATAAAAAACGTCTTGGGACAGTTCAACTTTATTCTGGGCACTCAGCAACAGCAATGCCCAGAAAACACCAACTTTTTCATGGGTTCTCTCATCTGTGACAATGTGCCGATCGAGTCCGGGAGAGTTTTGCGCGCGGGTGGTGAGCCAAAACTCTAGCAACAGGTCAAAATCAATCCAATCATTGCCCACCGACAATTGATCCCAGTGGCTCACAAAAAATTCCTCTAGCATCACGGCCATTTCGGTTAGGTTTTCTTGGTGAGCGAGTTGTGCGATCGCTCGAATAGCTTGGGCACGGCTTTGGGGTTTTGCCCGACGAACTTTCACCCGCGATCGGTTGCCGTTGTCTTCTAGGGCTGATGCAATCACCTCAAGCTGACGAATCAACTCGTCTAGGGTCACCCGCCGACGTTGGGGAGGTTGAGCCACGGCCCGACGACGGAGTTGTTTTTCAAGATTACGCGGCAGGGATCCCGGCCCGATCGAATCATGATCCAAAAAATCTTCTTCTAAAAGATCATTAACTGGCTCGTGCCGATCGCTCAAACTGTCCGCCTTCAACAAAATCAACATGGACGCATACAAAAACGCCTGTCCTGATTGAGAAAGATTCGCTTCGTATTGAGTCCGTTGAGTGGCTATAAAGGGATTTAACTGCTCTAAAAATCGATCGATTACATCGATGACTTTGACATCCCAAGGATCAACTTCGCCTTTTTCAGCGAGGTCTATTAAAAAAGTAACCGCATCGCGTGCAAGAGATTGGGACATAAAACCGCAGGATTACCCAAAAATAATTCAATTTTTTAGTTCAAACTTTCTAGTTCCAGCATTCTAGCAGAGGTTTTTCTAGCTGATTTATAGGCTACGGGAATTCGGGATATGGGAAACTAGACATCAACTAAGTTCTTATTTTTTTTTCGCCCATGAACACCGCTTTCATTACGCTTGCTCTGCCTATTCCCGCCACGACAGCAGAACTCCACACCACGATCGAAACCGCCCTCAATCATCACGGCGAACCCCTACGCTGGGCCATTACCCGCATCGAAAATAAAATCGCCCATATTGAAGCGATCGTCACCACCCCCTAAAACTCTGCCTAAAACGCCAATCTCTTCATCCTTCATCCTCAATGCCCATGCTTCCTTACACCGTCATGCTTATTGTCCCCACCGGAATCGGGGCGGCTATCGGTGGATATGCCGGAGACGCACTGCCAACGGCTAAAGCTATTTCCCAGGTGTGCGATCGGCTAATTACCCACCCAAACGTGATGAATGGTGCCCAGCTCTACTGGAACTTACCGAATACGCTGTACACCGAAGGCTATGCTCTGGATCAATTTGCTGCAGGTCACTGGAATCTGCGCCCTGTTCATCAAAATAAAATTGGACTGCTAATCGATAGCGGTACCGAACCTGATTTAATTGCTCGTCATCTTCAGGCAGCTGATGCTGCTCGTGCCACGCTTGGTCTTAGTCTGACTGATTACGTTTTGACGGATGAACCGCTGAATGTCGGGATTCAAAGTGCTGATTCTGGGGCAACTTGGGGCACGATCGGCAACCCTGACAGTCTATTGCGGGCGGCAGATAAGTTAATTAATCAAGCTGGGGCAACCGCGATCGCAGTCGTTGCTAGATTCCCAGAAAATCTACCCGAAAGTGCGCTCCACGACTACCGACATGGCCAAGGCGTTGATCCCTTGGCGGGTGCTGAAGCGGTGATTAGTCATCTGATTGTTCGTCATTTTAGAATCCCCTGCGCCCATGCTCCAGCCCTTTCGCCACTTGAACTCGACATCGGGATCTCGCCAAAATCTGCCGCTGAAGAACTGGGTCATACCTTTTTGCCCTGTGTTTTAGTTGGTCTCAGCCGCGCTCCACAGTTTGTCCTGGCTGATTCGATCGCCGCTAATGGGTTCGATCGTCCCCAAATTACCGACATCCATCGGAGTCAAGTTAATGCGCTAGTTTTACCAGAAACGACCTGTGGGGGAAGCGCTCTGTTGCACTTAAGCCAAACCTCGACCCAAATTATCACTGTGCGAGAAAACACAAGTCGGATGCAAGTCTCGCCTATAGATTTGGGAATTCGATCGATTTCTGTCAATTCTTATCTCGAAGCGATCGGAGTTCTTGTCGCTCATCGAAGTGGCATTTCCCCGACATCCCTCGGTCCCAAAATCGATCGGATTCAGGGTCTGTAAACCTGTTGAGATTTTTCCCACGATCGCGCACTCCACTCCATATAGATACAATGGAGCCGTAACAATTGTTCTATCCCGTTAGCGTTATGCAACCCATGTCCCGATCGCAAATCTTGGTAGCTTTAGGAGTCACGGCGATCGTCCTGTTGGGCATTGCTAAAACTTGGACTTATTTTGGTGCAGTCCAAATTCTTAGAGTCTCTTGGAATCCAGTTCATGCACTGTGGGGCTTGGGACTTGCTGTTGGGATTACGATCGCCAGCACCGTTATTTATACCCTTTGGGAGGATTATCGTAAAAGCGCTGATTACTACTTAGATCTGATTTTAAGACCCTTGGCGCTGCCCGATCTGATCTGGATCGGACTGTTGCCGGGACTGAGTGAAGAACTGCTGTTTCGCGGGGTGATGTTGCCAGAGTTTGGCTTGGATTGGGTCGGTGTGGTGTTGTCGAGCCTGTGTTTTGGGGCAATGCATCTCAGCAGTTTGAAGCAATGGTCTTATGTGATGTGGGCCACGTTGATCGGCGGAGTCTTCGCATGGAGCGCTTTGATCAGCGGGAATTTGCTGGTCCCGATCGTGGCCCACATTTTCACAAATCTAATTTCTGCGATCGTCTGGAAAATTCGCCAGCCCAACCTCATTAACTAAAAACTTGCCAACTAAAAATTAGCCTAAATCTCGATGGGTGAAAGGTTTCGCTTGATCTCCCACATAGGTCGCCGCGATGTGACCATTGCCAATCATTTGATATTTATAGGTCACTAATCCTTCTAGTCCAACAGGACCACGCGGCGGCATTTTTTGCGTACTAATACCAACTTCTGCCCCAAATCCATAGCGGAATCCATCGGCAAATCGGGTCGAACAATTTTGATAAACCCCCGCCGCATCAACTTCGGCCAAAAATTGCGCGGCAGTCTGGGCATCTTCAGTCACGATCGCCTCTGTATGTCGAGATCCATAACGCGTAATATGTTCAATTGCGTCATCTATATTTTTGACAATCCGAATTGATAAAATTAATTCACCATATTCAGTCACCCAATCTTCATCCGTTGCCGCAGTTGCATTCGGTAAAATTTTACAAGTCGCCTCATCCCCGCGCAATTCAACGCCATGTTCAGTTAATTCGATCGCAACTTCTGGCAGGAATGTCGCCGCAATTGATTCATGAACTAACAAGGTTTCGATCGCATTACAAGCAGCTGGATATTGAGTTTTAGAATCAATCACGATCGGAATTGCTTTTACAAAATCGGCAGCTTTATCAACATACAAATGACAAATTCCATCGGCATGCCCCAGCACTGGAATTCGGGTATTATTTTGCACAAATTGTACAAATGAATTTGAACCACGGGGAATAATCAAATCGACATAGGTATCGAGTTTCAGCAATTCAAAGGTTTCCTCTCGTGTGGTCAAAAGCTGAACTAGGCTAGCCTCAAGCCCAACCGCCTCAAGTCCTGCATGAATCGCCTTCACGAGTGCCACACACGATCGCATCGCCTCCTTGCCGCCTTTTAAAATCAAACCATTTCCTGATTTAATCGCCAAGCTAGAAATCTG
The DNA here is from genome assembly GCA_043787635.1 of Synechococcales cyanobacterium. Classification (GTDB taxonomy): domain Bacteria; phylum Cyanobacteriota; class Cyanobacteriia; order Leptolyngbyales; family Leptolyngbyaceae; genus JAAFJU01. The sequence goes on from JAYVUU010000064.1 coordinate 9,408, forward strand.
CATCACCGCATCAGGTCGCGCCTCAAAGATCACCCCCAACACCCCCATCGGGCAACTAATCCGCTTCACCACTAGCCCCGTATCCAGTTCTCGGTGGATCTGCAATTCACCGATCGGGTCCGCCAGTTTCACCACATCCCGCACCCCTGCGATCGCCCCATTTAACTTCGTCCGATCGAGTTTTAGCCTTGCATACAGCGCCGAAGAAATCTGATCGTCAACTGCTGCTGCACAATCGGCTTCATTCGCTGCCACAATTGCATCAGCATGGCTGAGTAATGCGTTTGCAATAGATTCAAGGGCTTCATTGCGCCGCTCAATTGGCTCCAGGGACAACGATCGGGCACTGGTCCGAGTCTTCTGGACGAGAGTAACAAGATTAGGGGCGGCAGTCATAGCAGGCTCGGTTACGCAAGAACTAGATTAAAAAGTATAGGGCATGATCACACGGGTATATCTGGGAACACTTAGCAAGAAATAATTTAGATAGTAGTAACAGGGACGGAATTCTGTGGAGGAACGATCGTATTGGTTGGCATGGCGTGAAGTTAGCGGAATTGGGGCTGTTTTGCTCCATCGGCTGTGGCAACATTTTGGCTCTGTTGAAGTAGCTTGGACTGCCACTAGTGAAGATCTTCAGCAAGTCGAAGGCATCGGGAAACAACGATCGGAAAAAATTGTGACCGATCGGCAACCGCTCAACCCAGCAAAACTGTTGGCCACCTATCAGCAA
>JAYVUU010000065.1:0-9829 GCA_043787635.1 Synechococcales cyanobacterium
TTGAATTTAATGCTTGCGGTCTACCATTTAGCCAATCGTCATGTTCCTTTGGAAGTGACGGATAATTATCTACGCCTCGCCCCCGATCCCGTTTTAAAATCCCTCCTGATTGAACAACTCCACACCCAAATCACTGAAGAAATCGCCCCTTTTTGTCCTCAAGCCGGAGCCTATCAAGCCCATGGACACAAACATGAGCATAGCCATTCCCCTGATTCCCATAGTCATAATCATTCCCATTAAATTCTGTGCAAAACTTACTCCTAACCCCAGAGTCATTATTACGACTTCAACAACTCGCCAGTCCCATTTTACCCGTCGGGAGTTATAGCTATTCTGAAGGGCTGGAATTACTTGTCGAAACAGGCGCAATTTCAAATGCACTCACATTAAAGGATTGGTTAGTTCAAGAATTGGAAGTCGGTAGTTTTACGATCGATGGTGCAATTCTTTGCCGTGCCTACCATGCGCACCAATCAAACGATTGGGAACAACTCATCTATTGGAATCATTGGTGGTCTGCGGCACGGGAGACCCATGAATTGCGACAACAGAGTTGGAAAATGGGGCAATCATTAATTCGATTACTTCGATCGATTGACCCAACGATGAAACCTTGGCTCGATCGTTTAGACCAACCTGTTAATTGGGCCATTGTATTTGGTGCGGCGGCGGCTCATTGGGAGATTGATTTGCAAGCCACTTTATTAGCTTACGGGCAAAGTTGGGCGAGCAATTTGATTGGGTCCGGGGTGAAACTAGTTCCTCTAGGACAAACCGCAGGACAACAGATTTTATTAGACCTTTTGCCTGCGATCGTCATCCTAAGCGATCGGGCAATGGTTATGCAAAATACAGAACTTTGTAGTTGTAGTTGGGGTTTAGCCTTAGCCAGCAGCCAACACGAGCAACAAACCGTTCGTCTATTTCAAAGTTAAATCAAATCGTGGTAATTTGAACAAATTGATTTGGTGAATCTCATGGCTACAAGTCCCTTACGCGTCGGAGTTGCAGGTCCAGTGGGATCAGGCAAAACAGCGCTTTTAGATGCACTCTGTAAAGCATTGCGAGACCAATATGAAATTGCAGTCGTGACCAATGACATCTACACCTATGAAGATGCTCAATTTCTCGTAAATTCCAAAGCCTTGTCCGCCGATCGGATTGTTGGTGTAGAAACGGGAGGCTGTCCCCATACCGCCATTCGAGAAGATGCATCAATTAACTTAGTGGCGATCGATGATCTAGAACAAAAACATCCCAATTTAGACCTGCTATTTGTCGAGAGTGGTGGAGATAATTTAGCTGCCACCTTTAGCCCCGAATTAGTAGATTTAACGCTTTATGTTATTGATGTGGCGGCTGGAGATAAAATTCCTCGTAAGGGCGGACCGGGGATTACAAAATCTGATTTACTGGTAATTAATAAAATTGATCTCGCGCCCATGGTGGGAGCAAGTCTTGAAGTGATGGACCGAGATGCCAAGAAGATGCGGGGTGAAAAGCCGTTTATCTTTACCAATCTCAAAACTCAAATTGGTTTAGATGATGTCATCATATTCATTCAACATCATCTTTTGCCCCGTAATGAAAATTTACCCACTGCTGTTATTCTTTGAATTAAACCTATGATACCCGGCGAACTCATTCCCAAAGACGGCACGATCGAGCTTAATGCGGGTCGTCCCATAACCGAATTAAATGTTGCCAATACAGGCGATCGACCCATTCAAATTGGATCACACTTTCATTTTTTTGAAGTGAATGCAGCCTTACACTTCGATCGAGCCGCCGCACGTGGTCAACGATTGGATATTCCGGCGGGGACAGCAGTTCGCTTTGAACCGGGAGATGAGAAAGTAATTAGACTCGTTCCATTAGTTGGAGAACGTCGAGTTTACGGGTTTAATGCAAAAGTTGAAGGCGCATTAGATTAATTCGTTATCAATGTAGACTCGATCCCCCTAGCTCCCTTAAAAAGGGGGAACAAGAGCAAATCTTATTTCATAGTCCCCCTTTTTAAGGGGGATTTGGGGGGATCGAGTTTCAATGCATTATCGGGAGCTGATCACAATTCTGTTTACTACACCACATCGCCGGAGTCATCGACTATGAGTTTCCAAATGGATCGCCGCGCTTATGCTGAAACCTATGGTCCGACTGTGGGCGATCGGGTCCGTCTTGCTGACACGGAACTCATCATTGAAGTTGAACGCGACCTGACGACCTACGGCGACGAGGTGAAGTTTGGCGGCGGGAAAGTGATTCGCGATGGTATGGGACAATCCCCCATTTCAAACGCAGATGGAGCCGTGGATTTAGTCATCACGAATGCATTGATTTTGGATTGGTGGGGCATTGTCAAAGCAGATATTGGCATCACAGACGGACGCATTTACAAAATTGGCAAAGCAGGCAATCCTTATATTCAAGATAATGTTGACATTATCATTGGTCCCGGCACCGAGGTATTAGCCGGGGAGGGCATGATCGTCACCGCAGGCGGCATTGACACCCATATTCATTTCATCTGCCCCCAGCAAATCGAAACCGCGATCGCTTCTGGCATTACCACGATGATCGGCGGCGGCACCGGACCTGCCACGGGAACTAATGCGACTACTTGCACTCCCGGACCGTGGAACATGTACCGAATGCTGCAATCCGCCGACGCATTCCCCATGAATCTCGGCTTTCTCGGCAAAGGCAACAGCAGCCAACCCCAAGCCCTAGTTGAACAAATCCATGCTGGAGCGATCGGGCTTAAACTCCATGAAGATTGGGGCACTACTCCGGCAACGATCGATATGGCCTTAACCGTTGCCGATCAATTTGATGTACAAGTTGCAATTCATAGCGACACTTTGAATGAATCGGGATTTGTAGAAGATACTATTTCTGCATTTAAAGATCGCGTCATTCATACGTACCATACCGAAGGCGCAGGGGGCGGTCATGCACCGGATATTATTAAAGTGTGTGGTCTCGCGAATGTTCTGCCATCCTCGACCAATCCCACCCGACCTTATACGGTGAATACATTAGATGAACATTTAGATATGTTGATGGTTTGTCACCATTTAGATCCAAGCATTCCAGAAGATGTCGCGTTTGCAGAATCAAGAATCAGACGGGAAACGATCGCCGCTGAAGACATTCTCCACGATCTCGGTGCATTTAGCATGATTTCATCAGATTCCCAAGCCATGGGCCGAGTCGGTGAAGTCATTATTCGCACCTGGCAAACCGCCCACAAAATGAAAGTTCAACGCGGATCGCTCTCTCCTGATAGTTCTCAAAACGACAATTTCCGAGCCAAACGCTATATCGCAAAATACACCATTAATCCTGCCATCACCCACGGCATTGCGAATCATGTTGGGTCGATCGAAGAAGGCAAGATTGCCGATATTTGCCTCTGGAAACCTGCGTTTTTTGGAGTGAAACCCACGATCGTAGTCAAGGGTGGAATGATTGCCTATGCACAAATGGGTGATCCTAATGCCAGCATTCCCACACCGCAACCTGTCCATATGCGTCCTATGTTTGGTGCCTTTGGGGGAGCAATTAGCAAAACATCCTTTACCTTTGTTTCCCAAGTAGCTCAAGAGTCAGGACTAGCGGCACAGTTGGGATTGCTTAAACCCACGATCGCAGTCGGCGGTATTCGTCAATTGCGTAAACAAGATTTGAAACTCAATGATGCCTTGCCCCACATTGAAGTAGACCCCGAAACCTACGAAGTGCGGGCAGATGGAGAACTGCTCACCTGTGAACCTGCAACTGAATTACCCATGGCACAACGATATTTTCTATTTTAAATAGATTACTATTTAAAAATAATTTAGTACTGTAGCAACTGGCTCAATTGAAGGAATCATTATGGATGTCAAAGCCGCAGTAGCCTTTGAAGCAGGTAAACCGCTATCGATCGAAACCGTTCAACTTGATGGACCCCGATCGGGAGAAGTATTAGTTGAAATAAAAGCTACAGGTGTTTGTCATACTGATGCATTCACCCTGTCTGGCAATGACCCAGAAGGTTTATTTCCCGCAATATTGGGGCATGAAGGTGCGGGTGTCGTCGTGGACGTTGGACCAGATGTTAAATCGTTGAAAGCGGGCGATCATGTGATTCCGCTCTATATTCCTGAATGCCGTGAATGCGAATATTGTCTCAATCCCAAAACCAATCTTTGCCAGTCCATTCGTGTCACCCAAGGTCAGGGAGTCATGCCCGACGGTAGCAGTCGTTTTTCATTCAATGGTCAGACGCTCCATCACTACATGGGCACCTCAACATTTGCAAATTATACGGTTATCCCTGAAATTGCATTAGCGAAAATTCGATCGGATGCCCCATTTGATAAGGTCTGCTACATTGGCTGCGGCGTAACGACGGGAATAGGGGCGGTTATTAATACGGCTAAAGTTGAACCCGGTTCTAATGTAATTGTTTTTGGGTTGGGAGGTATTGGTTTGAATGTCATTCAAGGGGCTAAACTAGTCGGCGCAAATCAAATTATTGGGGTTGATACTAATCCTAGTAAACGATCGATCGCAGAAAAATTTGGTATGACCCACTATGTTAATCCCCGCGAAATTGACGGTAATTTGGTTGATTATTTAATTGATTTCACTAAGGGCGGTGCTGACTATACGTTTGAATGCATTGGTAATATTAATGTCATGCGGCAAGCGTTGGAATGCTGCCATAAGGGTTGGGGAGTGAGTGTGATTGTCGGAGTTGCTGCGGCTGGAAAAGAAATTAGCACTCGCCCATTTCAACTTGTGACAGGACGAACTTGGAAGGGTACAGCATTTGGCGGAGCAAAGGGACGGCGAGATGTACCGAAAATTGTAGATTGGTATATGGATGGCAAAATTAATATTGATGATTTAATTACTAACGTTATGCCGATCGATCGAATTAATGAAGCCTTCGATTTAATGCGTAAAGGTGAAGGTATTCGCACTGTAATGACATTTCCATAAATTACAAAACTAAAATTGCAAAGCTAAAACTATAAATCATGTTAAATCTACGATCGTCATCCGCTTCCTTTGGTGGAACTACAGAGTTTTATAGTCATCACTCAAATTGCTGCAATAGTGAAATGAAGTTCTCTATTTACATCCCACCTCAAGCTAAAAATCAGACTGTCCCTGTTCTCTATTTCCTCTCCGGACTCACCTGCACCGACGAAAATTTCATGGCGAAATCAGGCGCACAACGCATTGCCGCAGATCTTGGAATCATGCTAGTCGCACCCGATACAAGTCCTCGCGGAACTGGAATTCCTGATGCATCCGATCAATGGGATTTTGGCATTGGCGCAAGTTTTTATGTCGATGCATTACTCGATCCCTGGCGATCGCACTATCAACTGTATTCCTACATCACCCATGAACTCCCAACCTTAATTTCAGAGTCATTCCCAGTTTTAAAATCTGATAACGGTGAACCTATTCAAAGTATTTGCGGGCATTCCATGGGCGGTCATGGTGCATTAGTTTGTGCCCTCCGATCGCCCAATCAATATCGTAGCGTTTCAGCTTTTGCGCCCATTACTTCTCCTAGTCAATGTGCTTGGGGTGAAAAATCATTTAGTGGATATTTGGGAGCCGATCGTACTCTTTGGTCAGATTATGATGCCACTGAACTAGTCCGTCACACCACTCATCCAAACCCAATTTTGATTGATCAAGGCATGAACGATGAATTTCTCGACACTCAGCTAAAACCCGAAATATTTGAAGCCGCCTGTCACGAATCAGGTCAGCAACTCATTCTCCGTCGCCAACCTAACTACGACCATAGCTACTACTTCATTGCAAGCTTCATTGAAGATCATTTAAACCATCATCACCGCTTTTTGGTCTAACGGTTCTAACCTAACCCAAATTCTAAATTCTTAACTTCATCGCACCGGACCCAAAAACTGTCCCTCTCTCCATCGACCTTCTAACTTTGCCCCATCGCTGTAAGTATAGGTTCCCAAACCATCAAACTGTCCATTATTCAAATTGCCCTCATACCGATCGCCAGTACCCAGCGCACATTGAACCATTCCAACCAACCGCCCAGACTGGAAACTTCCCGTACATTTCACCCCATTGGCATAACTCAGCGTGCCTAATCCAGTCGGTTCATTTTGCCAAAAATTCCCCTCGTATTTATCGCCGTTGCTAAATAAGCAAATCCCAATTCCCACGATCGCATCGTTCCTAAAGGTTCCCTCACAGCGCGTCCCATTCCTATAAGTAAACACCCCACGCCCTTGACGCACATCAGTCTCAAATTCGCCCTCATAACGATTGCCACTGCTGTACTTGCAGGTTGCGTTCCCGGCCAGTGCATTGTTCTTAAACAGTCCCTCACAGCGCGTCCCGTCCCTATAGGTCACTATTCCTCGCCCTTGCCGCACGCCCCCTATCAATTCGCCGTCATAGCGCAACCCACTAGGAAACCTGCAAGTCTGTTTACCTTGCAATGTCCCATTCTTCAGCTCGCCATCACAATATCCTCCGGCTAATGCCCGATTCGCATAAAATCCCACTAAGCCTCCCATAGGGACAGCGATCGTGGCTAAGATCTGGGCTAAACGATTGAGTTTGTAGTAATGCATAAACCTTAAGACTCGCGATTGACATCCATACAGGGCATCCACAAATTAACCCGGATCTAGAAAATATCACGACGAAAAAATCAAACCTGTGAGCTTATGAACAAGACCCCACCAGAAAAAATAAATTTCTCGGGAATATCGACCAATAATCGTATTAAATCGAACATGCAGAGGCTAGAGTTTCATAGGATAGCGCCATGTGAAAGTACGTCACTCATAATTTATTTTTGCAATGTAGCTACTCTGATTTTCTAATGTCTTGGTCGATCGTTCACCCCTCCTGCTTCCGTAATCTATGTTCCCGTTTTTGCCAATTCTTGCCCAAGCTCCAGTACAGTCGTCATGGCCCACTACATTGCCTCCGGCATTGCCCAATGTAGCGCCGTCTCCAGCACCGATCGCAACTCCCATTCCAAGACTGCCTGCGCTCTATCGTTTTCCACCTCAGGAAAGCCTCCCGTCCCAAGAAAGCCTCCCACCCCAGCGGGAAGTGCTAAGTGTTCAAAATATACGACCGCTGCCTGGAGAACTGGATGAAATCCCGGTTTTCAACAGCAATAGTCCCGAAATGGTCCTAGATGAAGGCATTCTACTTTCCACTTTTTCCAAAGTCGGAGTTGCCTTTCCCTCCGCCCATTTAAATTACGGTTTCAAAGGGCGTTTTGATATATTTTCCCACCACATCAGCAAAGCCACCCACGCCGGACAGATCAAATCTCTCTTTCAAGGGATCCTTCTTCAAAACCCAGGCACGGAAAGTGTTACCGTTACAGTCCTGCAAGGTGCCAGCCACCTGACCCGACCGGATGCATTATTTGTTAACCTCAACGACTCCATCGAAGATCCCGTCGGCACTGTTTACTCCGGTCCTGGCAGCAGAGTAACCACTGACCTGTTGCGAGGTCGTCGCCACGGCTGGCTTCCCGCCCTCATGACCTTGGCTCCTGGCGAAAGCCGAATGCTGCTCAATCTGCCGATTCCCGCTGGACTTGTCGTTCCGACCAGCAATGGCCGATCGACCCTCATTCGTCTGACGAGCAGCGATACGGTTTATTTGGCCTCTATGGCGATGTATGCACCACGGGATGCGGCTGGCAACGAGCGAATTCCAGTTCTGGACGATTGGCAACGATTTTTGCTGACCTCTAATCTGGCTGGCCCTCGCGACCAAGTCCCCACACCACTGCGGGATAAGCAAAGTAAGCAAGGGGACGATCGGGTAATTTACGGTCGCGTCGCCGGGGTTGCTAAGGGATCTCAATGGAGTACAACGCTTACTGACTCCGGCGATCGGTTGCAGATTCCCCAACGGGGGCAAGCCTTTTCCTATACCATCAGCACCTTACCGCGAGGCACCTTCGCCACAGGTCAAGTGCAGAGTGCATCGATGCTTGTGAGATACCCAGATACGGCTTATCTCGCCAATGGGAACTACGGCATCCAATACAACCTAACCCTTCCCCTCCACAATACGAGTAGCCGATCTCAACGCGTTGCCATCAGTCTTCAAACGCCGCTTAAACAGGACATTAGCCGAGATCAAGTGCTGTTTATGAATCCGCCAGAACCGAAGATATTCTTCCGGGGAACCCTGCGATTGCGCTACACCGATGACAACAATGCACCGCAAAACAAATTTTTTCACATTGTTCAGCGTCGGGGACAGCAAGGGGATGCCCTAGCAACCTTGACCCTGAAACCTGGTGAAACTCGATCCTTGGAAGTGAATTTGCTTTACCCAGCCGATGCCACTCCGCCTCAGTTGCTGACGGTAAAAACGCTAGACTGAGCAAAAATCCCGGTAAACTTAAGCCATATTCGCCTACCACTTTACGGTCCCCATGACAGACTCGAACGCCCCTCGAACCCCAATGCAGCTCCCAGCGTCTTTGGAGGATGCGATCGTTCAGGCTCAATCTGCAACGAAATCAGCGCTGGAGGCGGGCTATACCAAGTTGTCAGTGGAGATATTCTTTCCTGAGCTTAAGATTATGCCGATCGCTCAACAGTTTTGTGAGGCATTCAGCCAATGGAGCGACGGGGTAAAACTATTTTTTACGGATGCAGGCACAGCGGCTTGGGCAAAAAAAAATTGGCCCGATTCGCAATTCCAGTTTCGCAGCATCGATGTCGCCGGATCTCGCCAGACCACCGAAGCGATCGAACATATTTCAACCGATGACAAGCTGTACATTATCGTTTCCCCAACAGCGGTTGAGGTGGGAGCCGTTGAGCAACTCTGCAATCAGGCCGGCGATGTTCCGGTGATTCTGCTGGTCCCTCGTTTAGAAGACGTGAGCATCGTGGGTATTGGCTATGCGGGACGAGCGTTACGGGAACGCTTCCTCAGCACCATAGAACCCTGTTATTTCCTGCGTCCGATCGAAGATCAAATCGCTCTAACCCGGTTTTATCCGATGCCTTGGCAGGTATGGCTTGAAAAAGATGGCACTTGGCAGGTGATTGCAGAGGAGTTCCTGAAGCCTGATTCAGAAAAAATTGATAATCTGGTCGCAGCGTCTTTGGGCACGGGTCAGAAGAAACGATCGGTTTTTGCAGAATTGCAGTCTTTTTTAAGTGCATTAGGCCGTTGACATCCTCCCCGCTCTAAAGAGACGGGGATTCCTAAGAACTTTTAGATCGCTTCTTAGTCTTTACAGAATCGCTTCTGTTACTTCCTGCTTCATCGCACCCGCCGCCAGTATTAGATACTTTTGGTCTTACAGTTGCACTCGCAGGCTAACACTGTCTGCCCGACAGCTAAGATATTAATTGCCGCATTCACATCACGGTCATGAACTTCCCCACATTTAGGGCAAGTCCACGTTCTGATATTTAATGGCATTTTTTTAACGGTGTGACCACAACTTGAACAGCGCTTTGAACTCGGAAACCATTGGTCAATCTTGACTAATGTTCTCCCATACCAAGATGCTTTATATTCAAGCTGGCGAATCAATTCACCCCAACTTGCATCACCGATCGCTTGCGCTAAACAGTGGTTTTTCATCATCCCTTTGACATTCAACGTCTCAACCGCTATCAGTTGGTTTTCCTGAACGAGCTGAGTTGTGATTTTGTTTAGATTGTCTCGGCGGATGTTTGAAACGTTCTCGTGAAGCCTAGCTACGTTCAATCGTGCTTTATACCGATTGTTAGAGCCTTTAACCTTACGGCTTAAGTCCTTCTGCAACCGCTTC
>JAYVUU010000066.1:0-23411 GCA_043787635.1 Synechococcales cyanobacterium
GGTGCAATGGGGACGATTTGATTAACGTTCAATGCCTTTGAAGCTTTTTGAAGATCGCTATTCATAAAGAATTGGGAATGAAGAACTGGAGATGAGTTAATTGATTACGATCGCAGTCCAGTGACCAATGGTGATGCGGTCTTTAGATTTTAATGGATAGTCTTTCATTGAGATCAAATCAATACCATTAATCTGGGTTCCATTAGATGAGCCAATATCTCGTAGAATCAATTGTCCGTCGCTCTGAGCTTCCAATAGGGCGTGACGCGTGGAAACCGCAGAGTCGGAGTCTAGGGCAATTTCAGGAACGATCGCTCTGGCTGCACTGTTACGACCAATTAGATTTGTGGTGCCGGGTTGAAGCTTGAAGGTCCGATCGGGTCGATTGCTGGGCGGTGGTGGGCTTTCGGCGGTGGCGAGGGTTGGATCAATGGTAATAGTGATGATCCAGGTTGTTGCAATTTGAACGGGCGGCGGCGGGACATCTACGATCGGTTGAGGGATATTGACGATCGTGGGAATGTCTAGGGCTGGGATGACGATCGGAGGTAAATCCATGGGCAATCCACCTGACTTGCCTGTTTCAAAATTATGACCACAGATTTCACAAAATTTCCCTTCGCTAATTTGATGAATTGTTCCACAGTCAGGGCAGGGTACGGTTGTATTAGAAGCACTTGAGTTACTAATGTCAACGCTAGAAGCAACATTGGAGTCAATGCGAGTTCCACAGACAGAACAGAAGTCTGAGTCAGTAGAAGAATGACCTTTGGGACAGTTATAAAGCATGGCGGAGATCGTGATGTTCTAAAGGTGGAGTGAAAACTAGCGCTTGATTCGAGTGGTTTTAGTCGATCGAGTTTCGAGAGCCATTTCGTCTTCCTTACGAACTTCACGACGAATGCGAATGGTTCCGGTTGCTGCATCTTCGATGTCTACCACTTTTCGTAAAAGCTTCATCGTGGCTTCGTTGCCGGATTCATCTGAAAGCTGTACAGCTTTGGATAGTTTGACCGTAGCAACTTCAAAATTGCCTTGGGCGCGGGCTTCCATGCCTTCCTGAATCACTTGCGCAAGTTCGGCTTGTCCGGTGTAATGGGCGACTGTCCGATCGATTTTGGCCGATCGCACCTCGTCGTCGGTCCAGATGGCAAGAATCCGAGTTTCAGCAACTTTAGTCTCGACTCCATTTTGGCTATAAACCAGGCTAGCTCTGCCTGCGAGCATTTCATCCCCAACATTTCCAGCATTAACTTGAATGCAGAAATGGTAATCGCGAGACTCTTGATTTCCCCATGCGCCTGTTGGGTAGTCTGCAATCTGTCCACTGACCGCCTTTGATTTGTTTGTAATGTCTAGAATCTCTGGACTCACCTGTTTACAAAACAAAACCTTCGCCCCTTGAGGAGTCCACAACCGCAATGCAATATCGCTGACTTGTTTGCTCATGGCTTGACCCAAAATGGCTCGAAAATCACTTTCCATTGCACTCGCATCGGCGATAATATCCGCAGTTCCGAGTAGCTTGCGGGCGATCGTTTGTAATTGGGCTACGCGCCATTCAGTCCCAACCCCACGACAGTCGCATTGAAATTGGTTTTCACAAGCATTCAAAGCCTTATCTAAGGCATTCAAATCAGAACTATCATTTTGACCATCGGTCAGCAACAATGCTTGAGCGATCGCACCTGGCATGAGTTTGAACTGTTGCAATGCAAGATTAAGCCAAGTCGAAATGGCTGTGCTGCGATTGGCTGTGACGGTTCGGAGTGCTGCGAGTGCCGTGGTCTTGGCGCTGTCGGTGGCTAAGGTGAGACCCGATAGTAATGTGGCTTGGCTCGATCCGGTGACAATGAAAAAATGAGCGTCGGAGGGGAGAAGTTCAATTACTTTTGCGATCGCTTGTTTAGCTGATTGAATCTTGACTCCTTCCATTGAACCCGACGTATCACAAATAATGCCAAACACCCGAAGTGTACCTGTAGCTCCTGATGTGCGCGGTGCAACAGTTTGCCTATCTGATTCTGAATCGGTGGTAATGGTCATAATGGCATTAACTTCTCGACTGCCTTCAGGTAAGTAAGCATTTTGATAAACTTGAGCGTTGAATTGAGTGGTCATAGTAGTTTGGGAATGGAGAATGGGGTGAGTTAGGAATGTGGATTTAATAAAATCGCTTGAATTCATTCGACTTCTACGTTGGGTTTAGGACACGGCGAGCCATGTCCCTACGGTCTCTGAATCCCGGATCTGTAGGGACATGGCCATGCCGTGTCCCAAACTCAACGAAAAGATTTGAAGTATCTAGACCTTTAAATTAAAGTCAATCTTATAAAATCCTCACTCATTAACTAGTTTCTAGAACGTCAGATTCTAGTTCTATCAGCGCTATTGTAATGTTGTCTTGCCCGCCACATCTGAGCGCAAATTCAACCCCCTGACGGACGATCGCTAGGGCTTCTGTACCGGGTGGATGGTGCATGGCTTGATAGAATTCTGACACGCTGCTTGCATAATTCCAGAGTCCATCACTACACAAAACTAATTGCCCTGGTCCAGCCAAATCGATCGTCACCACACTGGGAACAACATCCTCCGCATCAAACCCCAACCATCGGGTAATCGCGTGAGCTTGAGGCGATCGTTCTGCTTCTTCCCGTGACATTTGCCCCGCTGCCACCACATCTTCACACCATGAATGATCTTGCGTGAGTTGACGTGAGGCTTCTGGTGTTGAACCTAGCCAATAGGCTCGACTATCGCCCAGCCATGCGATCGTGGCTTGTGGAGATCGGTCTAAATTGGGTGAAGAAATAATTGCGGCAACAAGGGTGGTTGAGGGTGGTTCTCCTTTACTGATAGCGGCTAACTCGACCACTGCTATTTGGGCATTATGAATGCCTTGAACTAATGCGGCTTCAGGATCGAGATTAGCTATTAATGATTGTTGAATAGAGTCACAGGCCGATCGAGAGGCCCGCTGTGATGCCATGCCGGGATTCATTGAACTGGATACACCATCACAAACCACAATGATCGATCGACCATCGGTTAATTGTGCCACCGCAAAGCAATCTTCGTTTTGAGAATGACGAATGCCCCGATCGCTAATGGCGGCAAAATTAGGCTGTAAAGTTTGTTCAAACCGATCGCGATGAATTGGATTTCTAGACCCACACTGATTACAAAATCCATCCGGTTCTAAATCGATGCTGTTGCACTTTTGGCAGTTTGGAAAAACTGGTTCAGACAATGATTCAAATGTTGCTGTTATGTTCAAATTCTTAATCAAAGAAACTCCACAGTTCTCACAAAAGCGATCGTCAACCTCAACAGGTTCATTACAAGCTGAACAGTTTTTCATCATAATTACAACTATTGGATTCTAAACAATGCAAATTTATCTCATAGACATTGGTCGTATCCGATTGGCTTCATCCACCAGCCGAATTTTCTCATCACCTTCCGACAAATGAGCCATCGATCGAAGCACAGATTCAAGCCCCATTTGCATTTCCGAATTGGTTAATGGGCGCTTCATTACTTTTGTCGTGCTGCTCACTGTTTGTGGATTATTTTGCACGATTTGAAGGGCGTTGTTAAATAGGGTATACATCAATTGATAGCGCTCTAGTCCTTGTAATGATAATTGATCCATAATTTGTGAGGCAGCTACTAAGTCCTGAATATTTGGTGATGTATTCTCATTATTAGTCCATGTTTGTATGGCTTGGGCTTGCGATCGGAGATATAAACTAGAAGTCGGTGGAATTTGTTTCAAGGCTGATACTGCCGCATCACGTTGACCCAATTCTTTACTTTGAAGCGCCATATGACAGCGTGCTTGACCGAAGGCTGCTGTTGGGTAATCTGGGTTAGTTTGAAGAACGCGTTGGTAGTAAAAAATTGCTTCTGAATAGTCTTTGTTTTGTTCTAATGCTAAGGCTAAAGCGAGTTGGGGCGCAAGTTCTCCGGGTAAGTCGGTATAAACCCGATCGAAATGGGCAATGGCATCTTTTGATTGACCATTTAGAAGTGCAATGCGCCCCCGATTCCAGGTGACGCGCCATTCCCAGGGATCAATTTTTTCCACGATTTGAAGCAAGGGTTCAATTTTTGAATTTGACTCTGGAGTGAACCAAAAATCAACTGATTGCAATTGCGCCCCGGTGGATTGAGGATATTGTTTTGTGATTTCTGCAAGGCGTTCCGATCGTTGTTTGGTATCGGTAATGATCATAGCCCCCATAATCTCTTGCAAGGCAACATCATTCTTATCCATTAACGCCAACGGAACTTGTTGTGCATCTACTAAAATTGGGTCGAGCGCACCTGTAATCAAATAGGACAACCGATCGCCGCTAAACAAGCTACTCGTTGACGGACAGGGTGAATTACGATCGTTTGCCACCACTTCTCGGAGAATGCCTAAAAGCTGGTCGGCCATTTCGTCCGCCGATTGGAATCGAGCATTTGGATCGGTGGCGGTGGCGCGGAGGAGAAAACGATAAAGGGATTCTTGCTGGGCAAAGAGTGGCTCGTCTTGAGGACTGGGCAATTTATATTGAAGTTCTTTAGTAAAGCCTTTGACCGCACAAACCAAAATCAACAATGTCCGCGCCACAGTATACAAATCGGTTACAACAGTTGGCCCTTCTCCAGCTTCTGGTGCGGTGTAGCCAACGGTGCCATAAATATCGCCCTCTGGATCATCAATGCGACGAACTCCGCCGAGATCAATCAACTTAATGTCATCGCCTTCAATCAGCATATTGTCGAGTTTGAAATCGCAATAGACTAAGCCTTGGGCATGTAAGTAAGAAAATGCTCCTAAGACTCGATGAATATACGCGATCGCTTCAGCAACGGGCAATATTCCACGTTCTTTACGAATATCTTTGAGTGTTTTACCGCCCACATATTCCATAACAATGAATCCTTCACCGCCATGATTTACAAAGTTATAAATCCCGACAATGTTGGCATGTTTTACGGAGGCAAGGAATTGTTTTTCGGCAACCGCAACCGCAGCACTAGAGGTATCTTCACTATTAAGCAATCCTTTTAAGACCACATAGCGAGAAAGGGTTAAATCAAATCCTAAATATACCCAACCCAATCCACCAAATGCGATCGCCCCTTTGACTTCATATTGCCCTGCAACCCGATCGCCCGGTTTGAGCGATGATACAAATGAAAATTTGACTCCACATTTTGGACAAAATCCGAATTCTCGCTTCAGGGAATGATTACAGTTTGAACAAAAACGTTTATGTTCGGGAACTACAGCTTCCGCTAGCAGCATATCTTCCGGTGCAGTCGAAGGCAAATCGGGCAACGTAATTAATCCGGCCCCTAATTTTTTGCGAGTACTGCGACTACTTACGCTCGATCGGCGGGTTCCTGTGCTGGTGCGACCTGTTACGCTGCTAGAAATTCCAGACCCTAAGCCCCCCAATGCTCCTAACCCACTGCGACGGCTTAATAATCCGCTGTTGGTACTACTCATATTCCGGCTCAGGTCATTCGCTAGAATCCCAGTTTTGTTTGGAGTTGGAGACTTTGCGGGTGCGGTGCTGGATTTCGGGGCAGACATGCCGCAGATATTGCAATATCCATCCTCGATCGTTCCAGAACAGTTGGGTTGAGCACAATTGGAGAGTTGGGAAGTGGAGTTACTCATAAATCCTGCTGAGTCTATTGGTTAATTCCGACAGTTTAGGGTTTGTTCATACTCACGAACTGATCGCTCTGCGGCAGATAGGTCGGTCGGACGAGTATATAAATATTGTTTCGCTTGAGCTTCGATCGTTCCTAATATTAGATCTTCCGATCGGCCCATTGCCCCGGCTTTGGCTTTCATTGCTATCAACTGCCCCCGTAGTTCTACTCGAAATTGCAAATCTCGTTTTGCGTGAGTTGTGGCGGTATCAATCTGAGACATTGTTTGCTGAAATTGTGCTTGCCATCGCGTTAATCCTACATGAATGGCAGGACTATTATTATGTTCATAGGCTATGGAGAGTCGATGGAGCCATTGGGTGAGTTCCGTAATAATATCGATGGATGGCATGGGTGTCATAGTGCTATTCAACACTTTGTCCTGCCATTCCGTAAAAACGAGTAATCCTTTTTGATGGACCGATCGTAATTCCTCAATCCCCCGCACCGCATCATCTAGACGACGTTTCAGTTCTTGCTGTTGGGCGGCGAAATCCGCTAGATGCTGGATCATTACATCCAGACTGGGTTTTAGTTGCTGAATTAAACTACTTTTTGCGGTTAATGGATCGGCATCGATCGCCTGATGAACCGTTCTAAAGTCTATCTGAAACTGATCGATCTGTTGCTGAATGCCGATCGGAACTATCGTCGGAGTGCGTTGTATTAAAGCCGTGAGTTCTTGAATGATGGGGCGCGATCGTTGCTGCAACTCAATCAATGGAGCCTCTAATTGCTTCCATGCCTCATCGACCTTCAGCACAATAGTCTTCGCATGGGAAAATAATATCGCCATCATTTCCAACATCGTACCCGCCGTAACTGAGCCGCCCTGAGTTGAGGAACTCATCAAATCACGAGATTGCAACGGAACAAGCTGTTGCGGCAGCAGAATGGATGGCTCGGTCAGTAAGGTCATTATTTCTATCACTGCTCCATCGCCACCTCGTTTTGGCATTTGCGATCGGAGGCTTTTTGCCCGATCGATCGTCTCCCGCAGAAGTTCAAACAACTGAAAAAGCTGGGTCAAGTCGGCAATGGCAAGCTTCACCTGCTTTTCTGTTTCCCCCATCAATATCGCTTTGGGCATCCCGCCTTCGCCCGTAAGCCGTTGGTAGGTTGGCAACTCATACAGCTCAAAGAGGTTTTGACTGACGTACCCCATTTTCTGCTGCCAATCATTTAGAAGCGCATCTAGTTTTGACAAAGAAGTTGTGGTCATAGGGCACTGCGCACCGTAAAAGGGTTAAAAACCTTCGGATCTCGTATGCTAGATTCTTGCAGGATGATGACCTAAAGTGCTTACTTTTCTGGATAGGTTGTCAGAGATTGATCCCGATTGGTCTATGCTTTTTGAATATTCTATCTTGTCTAATTGTGAGCTGTTTTCATGCTACGTGTGTGCTCTATGTCCCTTTACTGTGCCATCGCGCTTTTTAGCATAGCTTTTGTGCGGGTTGAAGCAGCGATCGCAGACAGGATCGTGAATTCTCAGGTTTTGCCCTTAAGTCCTGCTGGAGAAGTGATCCCAATTCTTGTAGGACAGCGATCGGCTAGTCGTTACGTTGTGATTATTCCAACCTCTAGCCTTGAGCAAGCCCGATCGTACTTAACTTCAATTCAACCCAAAGTTATCCCCTATGGTCAAATAGCATTTGCTACATCAAATTTTCTCGGTCCTTATGTCTATGTGATCAGTTTTAATCAGCGTTATAAGGCTGATGACTTCCTGCGATTGATTCCCAACGAATCTAGTGCACGAGTCGTTTATTTTCCCTAATTTTAACTACTCAGTATTTATAATTTAATTGCAGAGGTAAGACCATGACAATCGCCACAATTTCGACAACAAATCTCCGATCGAACCCATCTCAATGGATAAAATCTACGGTATTCAAAGCCATTGTTCTCAGCAGTGTGATTCTTACTAGTAATCTACTCAGTACAGTCAAGACAAATGCTCAGCAGCCATTCCAACTTCTAGTCAAACGATTTATTGTTATAAAAAGTCTTTCAGGAGCAGTTAGCTATCGGGCCGAAAACTCAACCAGCACCGCGCAAGTTGGACAGCGACTAACGGAGGTTGGAGATGCCATCATTACGGGAAAACAATCCTCGGCAATACTGGTAATTGATGAAGGGATTGGCACGATTCAGGTAAGTGAAAAAACAGAACTTTCAATACAGCGATTGTACAAAGTTAATGCTGGATATGTGACTCAGATCAAAATCAATGGCGGCCAAGTTCGGCTTAAAATTCGTCCATTTAACAATACCAATTCCAAAATCGAAGTGATTACGCCCGCTGGGGTCTCTGGGGTTCGGGGGACTGAATTTGGGGTGAGTGTGTCACCCAGTGGAAAGACGGGTCTGGCGACTTTGGAGGGAAAAGTGACCTTAGAAGGACAGTCGGTGATGGTGACAGTCGGTCGGGGGCTGCAAAGTACAGTGACTGTAAATAAAGCGCCGTCATCCCCGTCGCCATTGGTCAATGATCCGGCTGTTCGTTTGGAGGTGATTGCAGGTCGTGAGGAAGATCGATCGGTTCAGCTAGCAGGGCGAACAGATTCGGTCAATTTAATTTCGATCGGAGAGACTATTGTTGAAACGGATCGGACAGGCAATTTTAATGTTGTGGTTCCATTGCCAAGCGATCGGCGTTTGTCATTACTTTGTACAACACCACTTGGACGGAAGAGAACTTATATTATTCAAGTTCCATAGACATAAAGCCTAGTACGATTGGAACCTCAAAACTCGATCTCTAGCCCCCTTGAAAAGGGTAAACAAAAGTATGAATTATTTCATAGTCCCCCTTCTTAAGGGGGATTTAGGGCGATCGGGTTCTTGATACTAACGACAAAGTTTTTGCTTAAATTTGTTCCAAACCCAATGAGACAAATTTAAGCGTTCAATGTTCTAATGGTCCAAAATCTAACCGCTGGACAATGGAGCATCGATCGCTTTAATTAGACGATCGCGAGTCTCCTCCAAATGTGCCATGGTATACAAATCCTTAGAATCCGCCTTTTTCATCGCGCGAGTCAATACATCTCGTAATTGCCGCATTTCATAGCGCACCACTGTCTGGGCATCATCTGGCGCATCATATTGTCGCAATGCGATCGCAATCAATAGATTCATATGTTGACGCTGTAATCCTCGTCGCATCGGTGAAAGCTTAAACCCATCTTGCGGCGTAATCACCTCACTCCAGATACTCGATTGCATCGTATCCATCAACTCAGGAATACTTAGGGTTTGAGATGGATTTTTTAATTCACCTTCGCGCATCCTAGAAAGGCGATTGTAATTGGTCAATCGAACCATTGTGACGGTTTGCAAGGAGAGGAGCCGATCGAGTATGGGATAGTCCAGATTCGAGATAGCGGGCATGGTTCCCCAATGGCTCCAACGTGAGGGTGCAAGCTTGTTTAATAGGTCCGGTGCAAACTGGAATGCTTTTTCATCAAAAACATTTTGACGAATTAGATCCAAGGCTTTACGCTGATCGGCTAATGACACCGATTCAAACGGAAACCGTCCCTTCGCGTCGCCTTCGCGGTATCGATTAAAGTATTGTCCACCAATGTAGTTGCTTAAGCTGCGGGTGTAGCCAAAGTAATAACCAAATACTGCGTTAAATGCAATTTTGACATCATTAAAACTCTCCCCCTGCAATGGTAATCGCTGATCCAATCTCCCCCACATAGTTCTTGCATTATCAAACTGCGATTGGGAATAATTGAGCAGATCGCCACTCATATCAAAGGCCAGCGCCTGAGGATCGAGACCCGAAAACATATCCTCATCCGTGGCATAGGCTAAGTCGGGTTCTGGAGCACGACCTGCAATTTTTGATAGCATCTCTCGCTCTTGTCCGGAATTCGGATTCGGGGAAATGCTGTATCCATAGGCGATCGCCCATTCATCGTAGGGACCAACTTTGTGGGTGTAGTAGTCGCCTTGTTGGATACCCTGAGGTGCCAGATTGACAGCGTTGTAGTCCATGACGGAAGCCACGAGACCCTTTCTGTGGGTAATCTCAGTGTTGTTTAACTCATCGGATTTCAACATGGTGCTGCCATGAAAATTATGACGCAATCCGAGAGTGTGGCCAACTTCGTGGGCGAGGAGTTCCCGTAAAAATTCATTCACGTAGTCTGCCATCGCTTGGTCGCTAGGCAATACATTTTGCATCAACGACAGGGCCATCTGACCTGTGGAGAATTGCTGCATCGTTGCCATTCCTTGACAGAGATCTTGCAAGTTCAACCCATGGGAGGAAAAGCGCAACTTTGGCATTGCTTTTTTCTGAATGGGTTTGAAGTCTTTACCGATCGGAATCTCATCTGCACAAAGGTTGTTTTCTCCAACGATCGCACTGACTAAGGGTAAATTACGCGATTGATTGTTTTCAATGACAGTCCGAAATTCTTGCTTTAACGATCGAATAAAGTTTGCATCAATAATCACATCCGCATCTAAAATCTCACCCGTCAATGGATTGACTCTAGACGGTCCCATGGCGTAGAAGGCATCGGTAGAGGTAAACCAGCGAATGGTATTGTAGCGACTATCAGCGGGATCCCAATCCGCATTGTCGGGCATTTGCTTAACTTCAATGGCATTCTTAAAGCCAATTTTTTCATAGGCTTCATTCCACATCAAAACGCCATCCCGGACAGCTTGTCGGTATTCTAATGGAATGGTGTTTTCCAACCAAAAGGTAATGGGTTTAACTGGCGACGAAAGTTGGGCGGTGGGTTCTGCTT
Source organism: Synechococcales cyanobacterium (assembly GCA_043787635.1). Taxonomy (GTDB): domain Bacteria; phylum Cyanobacteriota; class Cyanobacteriia; order Leptolyngbyales; family Leptolyngbyaceae; genus JAAFJU01. Next base: position 10,497 of record JAYVUU010000066.1, read on the forward strand.
TTTGTAGATTCCAACGATTGATATAACGAATGAAGGGCTGTTGGGGAATGCTGCTGCCAAAATTTTGGAAGGCGGTCAGGAAGTACCCAATCCGATCGTCGGCTGTTCTTGGGCGGTAACCATTTCGTTCAGGTAATGCGGACAAACTGTAGCGAACCCGCAAATCAAAGGATCGGCTATCGGGCAATGTATTCATAAAACTAGGAACACTACTGCTTTGGTCCGCATTTCCGGCGTAGCCATAGACCGATTCAAGTTCAACGTTTTGTGGAAAGTTCTTAACCGCACTGAAATAAGTGCGCTTTGGGTCAATTGAATAAGAACTTTCTAACACTGCTGAAATTACTGGTTTTAATCCGGGTAAATCCGCTAGAAATAACGGGGTTAAATCAATTAATACGCTTTTACGATCGGGGTGACTCGTAATAATTTTAAGGGCTTCGAGTGGTGAATCACTGAAGCTGCGACCTACGCTGCGAGAAATGGGTGAACCAGGATCGCTACGAATATAAGTATTGGGCACCACAAATTGAATGGAGTCATTTACCCGGCGCAAGTTGAACAAAAATTCACCGACGGGCAATCCGCTATACAGACCAAGCTGTCCGATCGCGGATTCCAGGGTCATGATGGCGAGGTAGTTTTGATTGATTTGCTCTGGAAAGACTTCCATTAAGAGCTTGCCGTCTTTTTCGTTGCGATAAAGAGTAAACAGCCCTTCTGTTTTTTTGAGCTTTTTCGTCACTGTCTCAAAGCTTGGTCCCAGTTCTCCAAGTGAATCCGGCGAGGCTTTTCGATTTGGCTTTGTATTTGTTGGTGTTTTTTGCTGTTGAGTGGCGGTGTTGGGTTTCTGCTGGCTAACCGATTTGCTGGGTTTAGCTGCGACGATCGTCGATGATTCTAGGGCGTTTGTGTCTGTAGATCTGGCGTTGGATTCAGGCGAGACGATCGCCCGGACTAGACTGGGCACAAATAGGGGTCCGATCGTGATCAGAAACCCTAACAAAAAGGCTAGAACGGGTCTCCGAGTCACAAGCTGTATCAAACGCTGACTCAACCGAAAAAGAAAAAATCGTGTCATGGGGCAATCCGGCGATCTACATTCTTGACAGAAACTCAAGCCTACAATTTTACCGACAAGTGTCGCGCAAACGTTTGGCTATTCATCCTAGCGCAATCACTTTTTCTGGTGGCGCTTCGGTCTCTAAATCATAGGATTCCAGTTCACCATCTTCCATATGAATCAACCGATCGGCCACATCCAAAATCCGATTGTCATGCGTCACCATCACGATCGCCGAGCCTCGATCTTTAGCCAAACTTCGCATAATTTCCACCACATCTCGGCCTGATTTTTTATCTAACGCTGCCGTCGGTTCATCGGCAAGCACTAATTTAGGGCTTGACACCAAAGCACGGGCGATCGCAACCCGTTGTTTCTGACCGCCGGACAGTTCATCGGGATAGTAATTCATCCGGTCTTCGAGACCCACGGCTTTAAGCATCTCTTCTGCCATATCAGCTTGGTCTTGCGATGACAAATGGGTATGCAATTCTAAAGCCATCATCACATTTTGTTTAGCCTTAAGTGACTTCAAAAGATTGTGGGATTGAAAGATGTAACCAATGTTACGCCTCAGAGCAACGCGCTGTTTTTCGGTGGAGTTGCGGAGTTCTTCGCCAAGTACTTTTAAGCTACCTTCTTGGGTCGATCGCAATGCCCCAATTAACGTCAACAGGGTGGTTTTTCCCGAACCCGATGGTCCAGTCATAATCACAACTTCGCCAGGATCGACATCGGCATGAATGCTAAATAGAATTTGTTTTTTCAGATTACCGCTGCCAAAGTAATGATTAACATTGTCGATCGAAATAATGGGTTCTGTCATAGTGAATCGTTAGGCTACTGTTCAGGTTAAAACTTCAGACTAGAAAATATCAGCGGGGTCTGCATCTTGCACTTTACGAACAGCGATCGCACCTGAAACCAAACACATTGTAATCGCTAGAAATAGAACAAGAAGACTACGCTCATTTGTCATGGCAAGTGGCAATGCTGTTGCATTACGAGTGCCTGTGTACATGAAGCTCGCTAAAATGCAGCCAGGAATATAACCCATGATCGATAAAATCATCGCCTCTTGGAATACAACTTTGAGTAAATAGCGATTTTTGTATCCCATTGCTTTCAGGGTTGCATATTCGGCGAGGTGGTCCGTTACGTCGGTATAGAGAATCTGATACACAATGATGATACCGACCAGAAATCCAATTACGGTACCGAGGGTGAAGATAAATCCGATCGCGGTACTGTTCTGCCAATATTTACGTTCAACTTCGATAAAGCTTTTTTTCGATAGAACTCGCATTTCGCCAACAACAAAATCCTCACGACCTTCGTCTGGGGTAAGAGTCGGGTTAACAGTATATTTACCAGGAAGAGATTTTTTGACTGCTTCGAGGGTTTTGTACAGGTCAGCGCCTTCCTTGAGTTTAATGACCCCAATATTAATGTCACCTTTGTCTCGGCGGGTGAAGATACGTAGAAAGTTAGCCTCACTGGTGATGGTGTTACCGTCTGCACCAAAGGACGCTCCGAGTTCAAAAAGTCCGGCAATTGCAACTTTACGATCGCTAATTTCTGTGGTGATTAACTCATTTTTCTTTGCAAGTTCTGAGAACTTCGCCGGAATCGGTCCAAACTCTGCCCGCGACTTTTTATCAAAGAAAATCTGGTCTTCGAGTCGGATTAAATTACGAGCGCTGGTGTCGAAGCCTGAAACACCGAGAACATCATCATTGGGATCGATGCCCAAGACCATGATTTGTCGCGTTTGAGATTTGGGTAGCCCTTCCCAAAATGGATTTTTCCACAGACCAAACCCGACATAAATCGGGCTAATTTTGTCCACACCTTCCGCGCCTAACACCCCATAAAGTCTGCGTTGAGGAAAGCTTTGAATGGAAATAAGAGAGTTCGATCGGGTGCTGATCAGCATGATGTCACCGTTGACGTTTTCATGCAAACGGATGGCACTATTGAACAGGGCATCCCGGAACCCAAGCTGCACAAACATTAGAAATACGGCAAAACCGATGCCTGCGATCGCAATGAACAGTCGCATTCGTTCGCGTTTGAGTTGGAGCCAAGCGAGGGGAATTGCGAACAACATAGTTTTCTCGATTCAGCGCGATCGTTTTTCTTGCTCTATATCTTACCGTGATTAATGGCTGTCAGGGTTGATCGTTGCGGGTTAGCGATCGTTTCCGCTACCGCCCAATACACCTCGCATTTTTCGGCTTTGGAGTTTGCGAATGTTAGTGGACAGAATGATAGATTGATCTGTAGTAGTAATACAGTGGTGCCAAATGTGATTGACAGAATGGGAGACGATCGCCCGATCGTTGTCACTCACATCACCATTACGATCGCGATATAGTTTTTTCACACATTCAGCAAGCTGACCCAAAACGGTTGTAATGGGTTCAAGTTCGACAACGGGTTTAATTATTAATTCCAGCATCAATCCCGCTTCACTACAGAGTTGAGAACAATACCAGGCAATATCTCCAGCCTCTTTAATTTTCTCAGATTCAGCCGCCGTCAAATATTCTGCAATTTCGCCCACAAGTCCGAGTGCTGGGTACCACAGATTACGATCGCGATCGGGATACATTGCCGTGTCACGAGATTGGGTTTGATAATCATTGAGATTCATACTAGGCTGGCGGCGTAAGGCGTTTGATGAAGATGTGCCTTATTGGCGGAACCAAATAATTGTAATTTTCCTGCAATCACGTCTTCCATCGCACCGATCGCATTTGACGTAACATCTAGCAAATCCTGTGGACCTTTACTACAAAGTTCATCTTTCAATGATTCCATATAGGCTTGACGCACTTCAGTATTCACATTGAATTTACATACTCCTAATTGAATCGATCGTTCAATCATCCAATCCGGCAATCCCGAAGCCCCGTGCAAAACTAATGGGATATCAATTAAACTGCGAATCTTAGCCAGTCGATCGAAATCTAGTTTAGGCGGGCTTTTATATTCACCATGAACATTTCCGATCGTCACTGCTAATGCATCTACATTTGTTTGTTTAACAAATTCAACTGCTTGGTCTGGGTCTGTCATTTTGGCTTCTTTCTCCGCGATCGTCAACCCATCTTCAGTCCCACTAATTCGACCAATTTCTGCTTCAACAATTGCATTATAGTGATGGGAAAGTTCAGTCATTTTACGAGTAAACAACAAATTTTCTGCATACTCCATTGGAGAGCCATCCGCCATAATCGACTTCACTCCAGAACTCAGAACAGCCTGAATATCATCCTCTGAGGTGCTGTGATCGAGATGAACTGAAATAGGCACAGTTGCCGATCGGGCCGCTTCCAAACACATCGATACAAGCATTGATTGACCATACTTCAATGCGCTAGGATGAAGCTGAAGCATTGCGGGACTGTTATTGCTCTCAGCAGCAACGATTACTGCCTTCACGCCTTCGAGGTTGTACACATTGAAAGCTCCGATCGCGTAGGCATTACGGCGGGCAGTTTCTAAAAGTTCACGAGTAGATGCAATCATTACAATTTTATTGAATTGAGAACCTAAAACAAAACTAGAACTACGGATAACTATTCTTCAATGCGGTATCCAAGTTCAGCCAATCGAGTTCGGGATTGTCGCCATTTGGGCTGAACTTTTACAAACAATTGCAAATCAATCCGACCATCAATCAGTTTCTGCATTTGCATTCTCGCTTCTGTACCAATGCTCTTCAGCATTGCGCCTTTCTTACCAATTAAGATTCCCTTCTGAGAATCTCGTTCTACATTAATGGTCGCAAATACTCGCGTAATATTAGCTTCTTCGACTACACGCTCAATGGCGATCGCAACAGAATGGGGCACTTCTTCACGAGTAGACAGCAGAATCTGTTCCCGAATCAGCTCGCCCATGATGAAGCGTTCAGGTTGGTCCGTGACGAGATCTGGTGGATAGTAGTAGGGTCCGGGTGGAAGGTGGGCAATCAATTTTTCTTGCAGGTCTTCTAGACCATCGCCCAACAATGCCGAAAATTTCGCAACCGTCCAGTTTTGAGCGCGGGCCAGTTCCAGATAAGCCCGATCGCAAATGTTGCCGTTGACGACGGGAAGGTCAGTAACTTGTAAAGAGGGATCTTGACAATCAGACTTATTAATTCCCAGCACAACGGGGACGTTGCAATCCCGTAATAGATCCGCAATAAACCGATCGCCGCCGCCTAAGTCCGTCGATCCATCGACTACGAACACCAGCGCATCTACAGAGTGAATTGCATTTTGGGCATTCTTAACCAGCACCTCCCCTAGACGATGGTGGGGTTTGTGAATACCCGGAGTATCCACGAAAATAATTTGAGCCTTGTCTGTCGTGAGAATTCCCTTGAGGCGATTGCGGGTGGTTTGAGCAGTAGGCGAGGTGATGGCGATTTTTTGCCCGACGAGGGTATTCATCAACGTTGATTTGCCAACATTAGGCCGTCCGATGATACCAATGAAGCCAGATTTGAATCCTGGTCCCGCGATCGGCATTCCACCAACACCGTAATCAATACCTGAGTCGCCGCTGCTGCTCTGCCCGCGTAAAAATGCTTCAACGAGGTCTTCACTCGTCTCAGTTGCAGTTATTTCTTGATTTTCCGCAGCGTTTGACAAATCTGAGTTCATTGCGGGCTTCCAAAGGGATCATCTATCAGGGTAACGTCATGAATTGTAGTAGACTTCCGGACCATCACCGACTCACAATTCCTGACCACTGTATTTTTTTACGGGTTTCACGGCGATAGGAAAAGAAATTGACAGGATCGGCGTAGGTACAGTGAGGCGCGATCGAAATCTGTTCATCGGCTAGTCCCAACTGTTCTAACTGCAACGCATTCACCCTTCTCACGTCCAAACGAACTTTCCCCAGTTCAGCATCATACAAAATTGGTGAGTTATGAATTTCTTTTAGCTGTTCAATTGCCCGATCCAGTGGCTCCTGTGCTAGGTGAGGCGCGATCGTCACGGCTGTCTCAAAGCCCACTGCATCATTTACCTGATACACCTCACCACTAATGGCTGGACCCATGGCAACTCGTAAATCTTCGAGTTTTGAACCTTGACTCAACAGACGATCAATCGCTACAGGGACAATTTTTTTGGCTGTTCCTCGCCACCCCGCATGAACCGCCGCGACTTGGCCCGATCGACGATCGGCAATCAACACAGGCGTACAGTCTGCCGTACAAACCCATACCGCTTGATTTGATGCATGAGAAATCACACCGTCCGCTTCATTCAGGTGCTCATCATGGTGCGGCTGATGCAGTTCTGATACGCCTAAGACAATATTCCCGTGAACTTGTTTCACTCGATGGGCGGAGGCTTGTGGGAATAACTGTGCGGTTAACTCTAAGGGGGACATGGGTGAAAACTGTTGCGTAAACCAACCGTGCTGCCACTCATTCAAAAGACTACAGGTTAGATAGGAGCGATCGTTCGAGGTTTGCCATTGCCAAATTTCCATCGACATTACCTGGACTCAATTAAAGAAATTACTTTCAGTATTACGCAGAAATTATCGAAATATCTCTATTGCGCTAGTTCTAAAGCCATTAACCTATCAAGTGACTGAAAAATTCAATTTAAACAGATGAAAATGTCAGAGTCCTCAGCAATATCGCTCAATCCCGCAAGTCAGGAAATAAAGATAGACAAAGTTACATCTATTCGGTAAAGTTTTAGACTGTTGCAGTATTTGCAGCGATCGCTCCTTCCCGCCCACCCTTGCAGTGCTACGGTACTCGACTCAACCTTGAGTACAATTGGTAGTTATGTGTAGCGAGGGTTCGCAACCAATAGCTGAGTGGAAGTAGCAAAAATGACTCCTTTTCGATTTGGAAACTGTCTTTTCACTGCAATCTCGGTTGTTGTGCGAGTTCAAGTCTGAATTGAGACCCAGTTGGAGTAATGATGCATTTGAGTTGTGATGACTTTTCTGTAACCATGCCTCAGAAGTGGAGTGATTTAGGGCGCACTGGCTAGATGTCTTTTAGGATACCTAAAGATGTATAGTAGTGTGCGATCGGTTCCTGAATTGTCCTTCACTTTACGTGGGACTAACTCTGGAATCAGTCAAGCTGTACTGTCCAGAACATGTTGAGCGATATTCGTTTCCAACCGCTGTTCACTACGGGATGTAATTAGTAAGGGAGACCCGACTATCGTGTCTGTTGGAATTTTAGGGACAAAGCTTGGGATGACTCAAGTCTTTGACGAACTCGGGAGAGCAATCCCCGTAACGGTGATTCAGGCTGGACCATGCCCAATCACGCAGATCAAAACAAAGGAAACGGATGGCTACACAGCGATTCAGTATGCCTATGGTGACATCAAGGTAAAAAACTTGAGCAAGCCGGAACTTGGACATTTGAAGAAGTCGGAATCTGCTCCCCTTCGTCATTTGACTGAAGCCCGCTTACAGGACGTTTCGGAGTACCAACTCGGACAAGCCCTGACAGTTGAACAGTTTTCTGTTGGTCAATTGATCGATGTCGCTGGACATACTATTGGTCGTGGTTTTTCCGGTTATCAAAAGCGCCACAACTTCGCACGCGGTCCCATGACCCACGGTTCTAAAAACCATCGTGAACCTGGTTCAACGGGTGCAGGTACGACTCCGGGTCGGGTTTATCCTGGTAAGAAAATGGCAGGTCATTATGGCGACGAGCAAGTCACCATCAAACGGTTGCACATCATTCGTTTGGATACTGAGCGCAATTTGATTTTGGTCAAAGGTGCTGTTCCTGGGAAACCTGGTGCGTTGCTTAAGATTGTTCCAACCAATAGTGTGGGCAAACGATAGGCGGAGTACGACAGGAAAAATCTTAGGAGTAGAGAAGGATAATGGCTGAATGTATTGTGAAGGATTGGCAAGGCGCTGAAAAAGGCAAAGCCGAGCTAGATCTAAGAGTTGCAAAGGAAGAAACGGCCTCAGCAGTTGTCCACCGCGCCTTGGTTCGTCAATTGGCAAACCAGCGTCAAGGGACAGCTTGTACTAAAACCCGCGCAGAAGTGAGCGGTGGTGGTCGTAAGCCTTGGAAGCAAAAAGGAACAGGTCGTGCCCGTGCTGGGTCTAACCGTTCTCCGCTCTGGCGCGGTGGTGGTGTCATTTTTGGACCTAAGCCACGCGACTACAGCATCAAGATGAACCGCAAGGAACGTCGTTTGGCATTGAGAACAGCGTTCCAAAGCCGCGTTGCTGATTTGATTGTTGTTGAAGATTTTGGTGTAAACCTCGATCGTCCCAAAACCAAGGACATGCTTGCAGCATTTTCTCGGTGGGGTGTTGTCGCTGGAGCGAAAGTCTTGGTAATCCTGGCCGATCGTGATGAAAATGCATACCTCTCGCTTCGTAATGTTGCAGGTGTCAAGGTCATTACGTCCGGCAACTTGAATATGTTTGATCTACTGAATGTGGATCAGATTGTTGCAACGGCATCGGCGATCGACAGCATTAAGGAGGTTTACGGTGACGACTAGTACGACAGACCTACGGGCGCTTGCGGACTTAATCCGTCGCCCAATCATCACGGAAAAAGCAACGATCGCACTGGAGAACAACCAGTTCACGTTTGAAGTGAATCCGAAGGCAAAGAAGCCTGAAATCAAAGCCGCCATTGAATACTTGTTCAAGGTGAAAGTGGTGGGAATTAGCACCATGAACCCTCCTTACAAGAAAAAGCGCGTTGGTAAGTTTTTGGGTCGTAAGCCCCATTACAAAAAAGCCGTCGTGACCTTGGCTGAAGGCGATTCGATTGCATTATTCCCAGAGTCGTAGAATTCTAGAGCCGTTCTCTCAAGTCTTCGCCTCAAACATTCTGTAATCCATTCGTAGTTAGTAAGGAGTTAAGTCATGGGTATTCGGATTTATCGCCCTACGACCGCAGGAACTCGCGATCGTAGTGTGGCTGATTTCGTCGAAATCACTAAAAGCGAGCCTGAAAAGTCTCTCACCATGCGGGTCCACCGCAACAAAGGTCGTAACAACCGAGGCGTAATTACTTGTCGCCATCGCGGTGGCGGTCACAAGCGTATCTATCGGATGATCGATTTCCGTCGTGATAAGAAAGGCATCCCAGCTAAAGTTGCAGCCATTGAGTACGATCCGAACCGGAACGCACGCATCGCTCTTCTCTTCTATCAGGACGGCGAAAAGCGTTATATTCTTCATCCCGTTGGATTGCAAGTCGGCGCAACCGTGATTTCGGCGGACGTTGCTCCCTTTGAAATCGGTAACACGATGCCATTGTCGGCAATTCCCTTGGGAACTACGGTTCACAACGTCGAACTGTACCCTGGCCGTGGCGGTCAAATGGTCCGATCTGCAGGTGCTGGCGCTCAGGTCTCGGCTAAAGATGGCGATTACGTCACCTTGAAACTACCTTCAACCGAAGTTCGCTTAATTCGTAAAGAATGCCTAGCGACCATTGGTCAAGTGGGCAACACCGAGCACCGCAACATTACCTTAGGCAAAGCAGGTCGGACCCGTCACAAAGGTCGTCGTCCTCAAGTTCGGGGTAGCGTCATGAACCCTTGCGATCACCCTCATGGTGGTGGTGAAGGTCGTGCACCGATCGGACGCTCTGGGCCTGTTACTCCTTGGGGTAAACCAACTCTGGGCAAAAAGACTCGGAACAAGAAAAAACTCAGTAGCGCCTACATTGTTCGCCGTCGTCGTAAGTCGTCCAAGCGCGGACGCGGCGGTCGTGAGTCCTAGAATCTAAAGGGAGAAACCTTAAATGTCTCGTTCTCTAAAGAAAGGTCCTTTTGTTGCAGATCACCTCCTACGTAAAGTAGAAGCGGCTCGTGCCAAAAATGACAACTCGGTGATCAAAACCTGGTCCCGAGCATCCACAATCCTGCCCCAAATGATCGGCATGACGTTCGCAGTTCACAATGGTAAAACCCATGTACCTGTTTTCGTTAACGAGCAGATGGTTGGTCACAAGCTAGGCGAATTCTCGCCTACGCGGACCTTCCGGGGACATGGTGCTGATAAAAAAGCGCGTCGCTAAACTGGAGGCTAAGTTATGGCAGTTGCACTGAAATCTAACGAAGCGATCGCGAGCGCCATGTACATCCGCATGTCGCCTCGCAAGGTTCGCCGGGTTCTCGACCAAGTTCGAGGCCGTTCATACCGAGAAGCATTAATCATTCTCGAATTCATGCCCTATCGTGCCTGTGAACCGATTATTAAGGTTCTAAGATCTGCGGTAGCAAATGCAGAAAACAACATGGGTCTGAACCGATCGTCCCTCATGGTGTCCCAGGCCTATGCCGATATGGGTCCATCTCTGAAGCGATTCCGCCCTCGGGCACAGGGCCGAGCCTTCCAAATCCGCAAACCGACGTGTCACATCACAATTACTGTGGCTCCCGGTGCAGAAGCAGAAGCTTAGTCCTTAACGGATTCGTCCTTAACGTATTAATCAGAGAGAAAAACCCAAATGGGACAGAAAATTCACCCCACAGGCCTACGCCTCGGAATTACCAAAGAGCATCGCTCACGGTGGTACGCGGATTTCAATCGTTATCCTGGATTACTCCAAGAAGACTACAAAATTCGCCACTTCTTCACCAAAAATCCCCTCAAGTTATCCAACTTGAACAAACCTGGGATTTCCGATATTCGGATTGAGCGGAAAGCAGAACAAGTAGACATCGAAGTTCGCACCTCTCGTCCCGGCGTAATTGTCGGACGGGGCGGCGCAGGCATCGAAGAACTACGCATTCGTCTTCAAACCTTGCTCGGTGGTTCTAAGCAAGTTCGTATCAATGTCGTCGAAGTCGCCCGCGTTGATGCAGACGCTGCACTAATCGGTGAGTATATTGCTGAACAACTCGAACGTCGGGTGTCCTTCCGTCGGGTTGTGCGTCAAGCGATTCAACGTGCTCAGCGTGCTGGCGTATTGGGGATCAAAATTCAAGTGTCTGGTCGGTTGAACGGTGCAGAAATTGCCCGTCCCGAATGGACTCGTGAAGGTCGGGTTCCTTTGCACACACTGCGTGCAGACATCGACTACTGCTACTGCACCGCGCAAACTATCTACGGAACATTGGGTCTGAAGATTTGGGTGTTTAACGGTGAGATCATTCCGGGACAGGAACTGGTGGAAGCAGCCGCTCCTCAGCAACGGCCCCGTCGTGGCGGCAACCAACGCCGTAAGTTTGAAGATCGATCTAACGAAGGCTAATCAAGATGTTAAGTCCAAGAAGAACGAAATACCGCAAGCAACAGCGCGGACGGATGAAGGGGCTGGCCAGTCGCGGTTGTGACATCAACTTCGGTGACTTTGGTTTGCAAGCAACCGAATGCTGCTGGATTACATCTCGTCAGATTGAATCAAGTCGTCGTGCGATGACTCGACACATCAAACGGGGCGGTCAAATCTGGATTCGTATTTTCCCAGATAAGCCTGTAACCGCTCGCCCTGCTGAAACCCGGATGGGTTCTGGTAAAGGTGCGCCTGAATATTGGGTGGCTGTGGTCAAACCTGGTCGCATAATGTTTGAAATCGGTGGAGTGGCTGAAGATATTGCTCGTGAAGCGATGCGATTGGCTCAGTTTAAACTTCCTATCAAGACCAAATTTGTTGTTCGTCCCACTCCTGCGGCTACGGAGGAGTCTTAATAAACTATGTCTCTTCCCAAGATTGCAGATTCACGGAAACTCAATGACCAAGAGCTTGAAGCTCGGGTCCTAGAACTCAAACGTCAACTTTTTGACCTTAGGTTTAAGAAAGGCACTCGCCAGTTGGACAAGCCCCACCAGTTCAAACATATTCGGCATGAGATCGCTCAGTTGCTGACGGTTGAACGAGAGCGGCAAATCACAACAGTTGAAGCGGAGTAATTAAACCCATGGCAGTCAAACAGAGAGTTGGTGTCGTTGTGAGCGACAAAATGGATAAAACCGTTGTTGTGGCGATCGAAAGCCGCACCACCCATCCGAGATACGGCAAAATCGTAGTTCGGACCAAGCGGTATAAAGCTCACGACGAAGAAAATAAATGTAAAATCGGCGATCGCGTCCGAATCGAGGAAACCCGCCCACTCAGTCGCTCTAAGCGCTGGAATGTGGCAGACATCCTAACCGTTTCACAAGGCTAGAGGTTTAGTCATGATCCAACAGGAAAGTTATCTGAATGTGGCAGACAACAGCGGTGCCCGGAAGCTAATGTGCATCCGAGTTATCGGTGGTGGAAACCGTCGTTACGCTGGTGTTGGCGACATTATTGTCGCAGTTGTCAAAGACGCAACGCCGAACATGAGTATTAAGAAGTCTGATGTTGTCAAAGCTGTCGTTGTTCGGACCCGTCATACGGTTCGCCGAGACAGCGGCATGAGCATCCGATTTGATGACAATGCTGCTGTCATCATCAACCCCGATGGCAACCCGAAAGGCACGCGCGTCTTCGGACCTGTGGCTCGTGAACTGCGCGACAAGAACTACATGAAAATTGTTTCTCTTGCTCCGGAGGTTCTCTAAGCCATGCCAAAGGTACAGGACAAAAAAGCGAAAAAGCTGCATGTGAAGTCTGGTGACACCGTAATGGTGATTGCAGGGCACAGCAAAGGTACGATCGCGGAAGTGATCAAGGCAATTCCTAGTGAAAACCAGGTGATTGTTAAGGGTGTGAATATGCGGACTAAGCACGTTAAGCCCCAGGGCGAAGGCGAGACCGGACGCATTGACATTGCAGAAGCGCCTATTCATGCGTCCAACGTCCAACTTTATTCTACCAAGGAAAGCACTGTAAGCCGTGTTGGCTCTGCGATCAAAGATGGTAAAAAAGTGCGGATTCTTAAGAAGACTGG
>JAYVUU010000067.1:0-4131 GCA_043787635.1 Synechococcales cyanobacterium
GTTGATGATGATCCGTCTGGTAATGTGGTCTGTGTTGACCAGACCATCTTTTCACCCTGATAGAGCGCAAAATTACCATTGGAATGAAACTTCAATTTATCAGCTCCCATAGTTCCTGTTGCCCAAATAGGGGTACGATTAGAGCTGTTGTACAATATGAGATTGCCATCAGACTGGAAGCAAAACGAGTAACCACTACTACCATCTTGTGAGGCTTCTGCACTCAACGTTGAACCTTCAACAGTACGCCACTCTGTTCCTGGAAAGGCAACACAAGACATCTCAGGGTCTGAAGTAAAGGTAATTGCACCACTCTCAACACGTGAGGATAAAACGATTTCTTCTTGAGCTTGAACAATCGATTGTTTGAGTGCTTTTGGCTTACCCAACTGCCGCGTAATTTTCGTAAAGGTAAACTTAGGCTCTTCAGTCATGATATTAATTTCTGACAGACCTTTCCAATACCATTTTTCCCCATCACGACTAGACAAATTGTCGGGATCTGCTAAAACACTTGCCTGAAACTTGCTTGCCTCATCTTTTTTGGAGACAGCCCAAGGTTCCTTGCTGTTATCCCCTTGTGCATCAATCTCGATCGAAAACTCAGTATTCTCAGCTAATGCGATCGTATCTCGACCCATGTTAGAGACTTGGATTTCTAACGTATCGCCCTCTGCATTCGAACTATTCAAAATTGTGTTGTGTGACGCAAAGCAAATCGATAACGGTGCTTCACGTTTACCATGATGATTAAGCACTATCAATGATAATACCATCGAACCGCATACTGGGATTGAATCCTGCTCCTGTTTGAAATTGTTGTAGGCGATCAAAACATTGGTCGGACGGGTTCCACCCGAAGTATCCGCAGAAATTCCCCCTAAGGTTAGGGATGCTTTACCTCTAGCAGATAATGTCAAACTCTCATTACAACGCCAAAAATAAAGCGAGATTTCCCGATTATTATGAAACATCGGACGACTCATTATCCATCGTTCTTTGCTAGCTATACTCAAGTCTATCTGACTGAGAGATTTCGTCGATAGGATTCCAGGTCGAAACTTAATTTCAAGATGAGCAGGCGTTGTTTCCACTGAAGGACTCGCATCATTCTGTGTCTCTGGCGCTGTTTTTTCGATGGGATCTAAGGTCAGATCAAGTTCTAAATTATTGGTAATCTCAAACTTTAGCGTAACAAGGGATGGATTTTCTTCATTGATGTACAAAAAATTGACAGTATCTGGATCATACGGGTCACAAAAACTGAAATTCAAGTTGCCCTGCAAATTAGAATTAGCCATGGTGTATTACCTCTAGTGATAATTTGAGCGTGATGGATAGAACATCTTCTGGGGCTGACAGTTGAAACTGCCACAGCGAAGAAATGGAATGATTGGGTCTGTATCTATTGTTCGAGAATTGAGTATTATGTCGGGAGCGGATGCTGTAACTTCAGCCAACCCTCACGGATGGTTTGGGGTGCGAAGGTTGCATCAGTGAGTGTGGGACGTACTTGGTCAGCTAAACTGGCTAATAACAGCTCGATCGGGGCTTGGAAATCATCATAGGGGGGACGTAATTTGGCCGATCGACGCTCCGCCTGTGGCATTACTAAATACTCCACTTCATCCGTTAAGGGTTTGACCCAACCGATCTCTGCCTCTAATAAATGACTCCAAACCCGATCGCCTAACCCCACAAATCCTGTTTCATCGAAGATTGAAATAAACTGGTTACGATTGATTTCCTCTGATACAAACCTCTGGAGTAACGCGTGGATCGACTCTTGGAGGGCATCATAGGGCGGTGCTAGCCCACGCGATCGACGATCGACGGGTGTAACCACAATCGCTTTCGTCGGATTATCTTGGCTTCTTAACCATCCAACCTTAGCCTGTAATAAGTAATCCCAAATTCGATCGCCTAACCCCGTCAGCGGTAATTGATCAAAATGAGTGACAAACGTATCTCGATCGATCTTCCCGATCGGCAAAATTTCTCGCCACTGTTTGGGTCCAGTCGGTTCGATCCAAGACCAGCTACAATTCACTGCATCGGCTAATGGAATCGAAACCAGACCCGGTGAAAGAATAGGTGCCACCATAAAGGTAATGGATAACTTATTCAAAATATCAACGTAATATTCGGGCGGAATCTGAATCGATTTTGTGGGCAAAATCCCCGAAACCACTTGGACATTCGCACGCGGGTCAACGAGTGCTGTAATGAATTGTGGTTGCGATTTGAGCGTCTGATAGAACGGCTCGTGCGTCCGAATAATCTGCTTGCGCTGATCCAAACTATTGATCGCCCCATTCTCACCCTGATCGAGTGGAATATACATCGATGAACTGAGCACAATTTGGTCATTTTGTTGCGTCTCAGGCCAATAGGCGATCAAGCCATCACTCAGGTTTTTATGATTGCCTAGGTAGAACGGAAACCTGACCGTTGTAAAACCATTAGTCTCTCGTTCTCCTAAAGTATTCCGACGAAATTGTTCCAACTCCTGCTTGAAAATATTCCAATCTTGATTAATGGCTGGATGGCCCTGTAACTGCAAGTTGAGGGAAGCCCGTACCACGGCGATCGGCTGTCCCATAATCAGAGCCTGAGATGGATTACTATCCGCCATGTCGGGATCAATTTGATTCCAAGCCGCCATGGCTGACTGCATAAATGCGTTTAAAAATGGGTCATCACTGTCATTGAGATATGCCACGACCCGCCGTAAATGGGGATTATCAATTTCATCAATGGACTCCACCACAAACGCACTAGCAGGAGCCGATCGCCATCGCTTGTCACCCGCCTTAGCAATTTCTAATTCACCTAAGGAATGACCGTCTGCGTTATAAATTTCGATCGTATTATCCAGTCGATCGGGCAATAACCACCCACAAATTGGATTGGTCTCTTGATGAGTGATGGCTTCTGTTTGATCATCTTTCCCCGACAACCACCGAAAGTTTAACCGTGCGGGTTGAACAATGCGCGGAGGCAAGCTAATAACATTGCCTTGCATCGCTTTAAGATGCTCTGGGGTGACAGTATTCGTCCAATTAATATCGCGAACCTGCCCAAACGTATCCACCAACCGAAGCCGTAAAATCTTTAATGCACCCGATCGAATGGGGTTAAAATAACTCAACGGCTGGGGCGCACTGACAATACCATCTTGTATCGCCTGACGCATGACCTCCACGAACGAACGATCCACTTCAAAGCCGATCGGATCATCCACCCGGAGTTGTAAGGTTTGTTTACGACCGAGTAATGCTTGGTTAAATCCATTGAGCACCTGCGATAAACAGTCAATCTGATCCAAGCTTTGGTAGATATCTAATAAATGGAGTAGGCGCTGCCGTTGAGCATCCTGTGACGAAGGAGTTGCTTCTAGCCAATCCTTCAATTTTTGACAATGCGCATCGAGCCAACCCGGCGTCAATTCAATGCGTTCGTCTTTGCAAAAGGTCTGCACATCACTGCGTTGAGTAAGGAATGCTTCAATTTGCTGTTTATGTTGATCATTTGCATAGGATGCCAAGAAACTGCGCCCGTTGTAGACATCCTTTTGGGGGACACCCTCATTGGACAAGTCAAAGCGGCGGGGTTGAAACTCGATCGCCCCATTGAGGTCCTCATAATGGCGTTCGATAAAGTCTTGGGCATAGATGCGATCGCTGCGCAGACTGGTGACTTCGACTTCCCATTCCAACAAAAACGGCTGCCAAGGCTGTGATCGCCACACACTGGTAAATCGATCGCGATCGTGATCTGTTAATTGGGTAGATGTCTGAATCGCCTGAGCCAGTTGATCGAGAAAGCTAGGATTAAATAATTTCCCATCATCGTTCTCGCGATCATTCTGGTCAGGATCAGAATACAGAAAACAGGTTAAATAGGGGGCAGCGGATGCCGAGGTTCGTGAACTGGAACTCGATTTTTTCGTCGGGCTGACCACCATCACCACCGGATCATTAGGCTGCCAATAACGGGGTGCTGGGACAGACTTCAGCTCATATTGTCTTAGTTTAGGACTCTGAGTAGCAGCTTGTTCTAACTCAAGATTGAATGCTGTTAATTGTGTCTGGATCTGATCTCGCTGAGCATTAATCTCCCGATCCTGAA
>JAYVUU010000068.1:0-17343 GCA_043787635.1 Synechococcales cyanobacterium
GTCGGCCTTAGAATGATAAAGACCGTATTCAACCCTCCATCGTCATGACCGCCTCCACCACCGCCCCAAAAGTCCGTAACGCAATCATTGCCCTAGTCGCGATTGTCCTCTCGACCTTGATTGCCCTAGGAGTCCGATCGCCCGCAAGAGCCAATGCCCTAGATGCCATGGCTAAAACCGCAACCCCTTACGAAGTCGCCGTCAGCAACGCAAAGCCGACGTTAGTTGAGTTCTATGCAAATTGGTGCAGCGCCTGTAAATCGATGGCTCCCGAACTACAAGCGCTGAAGGCTGAATATAATGATCGGGTAAATTTCGTTATGTTGAATGTAGACAATGACAAATGGTTGCCGGAAGTGACCCATTACAAAGTCGATGGTATTCCACACTTTTTGTATTTAAATGCTGCTTCTGAAGTTCAAGGCAGTGCGATCGGGGAACAGCCTAAACTAATCGTCTCCGAAAATCTTCAGGCTCTGATAGACAACATTGAACTCCCCCACGCCCAGACCATGCCTGGTCAAACTAGCGACTATCAACCGCCCACCGCCGTAGTCACCCCCAACAATGACGACCCCCGAAGCCATGGCGCACAGGTCAAGGCATAGGATCATTTCTCACAATGAATATACCGGAAGCCCTAGTTCCTAATTGTTATTGTATGTCCACAAGTCTGAACCCCGTCATCCGCTAGACCCGATCCCCCCAAATCCCCCTTGAAAAGGGGGACTATGAGATAAGGTTGCTCCTGTTCCCCCTTTCTAAGGGGGCTAGGGGGATCGGGATTCAATGCGAATAGAAATAGAGCAAGTTGTGTACATAACAGGTCCCTAATTCTGAGGAATTGAGAATTAAACCAATTGCGGGAACATCGATCGTACCGCCGGATGAATCAACACTCCACCTCGCACATTTACCCCCATCGATAATTCTGCATCAGCTTCGACCGCCCCCAATCCGCCAGCCGCCAGCTTCAACACATAGGGCAACGTACTATTATTTAAAGCCTGAGTCGCCGTCCAAGGCACCGCCCCGGGCATATTCGGTACGCCATAATGCACAACACCGGACTCAGTATAGGTCGGCGCAGTATGAGAGGTCGTCCGAATCGTTTCAATACAGCCACCTTGATCCACCGCCACATCAATTACCACACTGCCCGATCGCATTGCTCTCACAACAGGCTTCTTCACCAAAATCGGAGCCTTTTTCCCTGGCACCAACACCGCCCCAATCAGTAAATCAGCCTGAGGCACCACGGCTTCAATTTGGGCGGTTGTACTGTAGAGCAAACTGACTCGCGACCCGAACAATGCTTCCAATTCCGTCAACCGATCGACATTCACATCCACGATCGTAACCCTCGCCCCCAGCCCGATCGCCATTTTTGCCGCTTCCGTCCCCACAACTCCGCCGCCCAAAATCACCACATGCCCAGACGCAACCCCCGGCACCCCGCCCAACAATACCCCGCGCCCGCCCTGCTGCCGTTCTAAAAACCTAGCTCCAATTTGCACCGCAAGTCTTCCCGCAATCACACTCATTGGCATCAACAATGGCAATCGACGATCGGCTCTCTCCACAGTCTCGTAGGCAATAGCGCAGATTTTTGATTGCAACAGCACTTTAGTTAGCTCTAAGTTTGCGGCCAAGTGAAGATAGGTGAATAGAATTTGGTCCGATCGTAAAAACCCATATTCCGAGGGCAGCGGCTCCTTTACCTTAACAACCAACTCCTGCGCCCAAGCCGAGGAATCAGTCCCGATGGTCGCCCCTACCGTTGCATACTCATCATCCGCAAAGCCAGAACCCAAGCCCGCCCCACTCTGAACCATGACCTGATGCCCCTGGTCGGTCAACGCCCGAACACTGCTCGGACTCAAACCCACCCGAAATTCCTGATCTTTCGTTTCCGTTGGAACTCCAATTCGCATTGTGCTGACCTAGATAATTGTGGATTGGCTGTTTCATAGTCTACGATCGCCGTCTGAGCAATAATGTACCTGACAACCGTATTGGTTCTGTAATCCTGCCCGTGCAACCCCATTTTCTTCCAGCGCGATCGGTACGATCGGGAAACCCTCCCTCGTCCTATGTTCAACTGCCTTGAAGTTACGGTACATTAAGCAAAACCGTAAAGATTCATAACAACACAGGCTTTTCACCATGGCAGACTCCAAAACTTCGACAACTCCCACAAGTGCTCCCAAGTTAGATGAACCCAAGTTCGGATTCAGCACCTATGCTGAGCAACTTAATGGTCGTGCAGCCATGATGGGATTCATCATTGCACTGGCGATCGAGGCATCGACCGGACAAGGGGCACTTGCTTGGTTAGGTCTGGTAACTCCCTAGTTAAATCAGTTGAATGACACCTGTTTGGATCTCTTCCGGTGGAGGGTTCAGAGCTTAAAGAGTAAAGGGGTGAGTCTATTTCTAGATTCATCCCTTTACTTTTTAAAAACGGCGGACTACACGTTATGCAAACGATCCCTATTTAGGTGAGAATGGAACATAACAATAATTGTTAGAGAGACGGGACTATGGATTTTGATTTTCGCATCGTGGCAGTTTTAGCGCCTTTGGCTGTAGCTGCAAGTTGGGCTGGATTCAACATTTTCCGTGCTGCGCTACAACAGATCCAAAATTTCATGAACAAGGACTAAGTGTTTGCTGGGTCGTTGAGTTACATCAATTCCAGAAAGAATCCCAGGAATCCGATCGGACTCTGTTTTAAAGAGACGATCGGATTTTTGATCATGAGTCTTCTGGATCGATTGGCGTGGTGTCTTTTACACCGCAGGTGTTACCCGGAAGACCTAGAACAGCCTCCTTGGACAATCGATCAAATTCCCTTTGGTAATGGGCGGCGATCGTTTTGTTTTCAATCACCATCAGGGTTTCGTCATTTTTCGTGTTTCCAGCGGTTGTCCAGTTGTGAGAGCCGAGAATGACGGTAGTGCGATCGATGATGGCGAATTTATGATGCAAAAGATCGCCTGGTTTTAATTTGGGAACCCCAACGCTGGCAGCTTTTGTTGGCCAAGGTTTAGAACTGGTCAGCGCCTTAGACTTGCGAGATGATTTACGATCGGACAAAGCCTTAGATTGCTGAGAGCTTTGACCCTTATTTTGACGGCAAGGTGAGTCGATCGGAATTCCCAACATATCTAGGCTACTGCTATAAGACCGTGTGAAAAATCCGGGGTCAAACAAGCCGCGCACCGTGACATTGCGGGATGGTAGTGCGGATAGTCGATCGGAGAGTTGCCGATCGGAAAAAACAAATAGTGCTAAATCCAAGGACGTTTTAGCTTGGTCAGCAGTATCGGCAATCAGGCTGTTGCTACCGTCGGTCCAAGATTTTTTGACCGCGATCGGGGAGAAATGTAGTTTTAATTTGGAGCCTCCGACGGTGAAGGTTTGGACCGGACGATCGGGTTTGCTCGTTTTGAATTTTTGGTCTTGGTACATCAGGTCGAATTCTTGGACAAAAGCCTTTGCGACATCGACACTCTCGATTTTGATTAAGTTGTTAGCATTGCCCAGACTACTAGGATTAGTGATGTCGCCGTGAATATCTGAGGTTGTCCAGTTGGCGGAGGTGACGATCGTGGTGTTGCCATCGATGACCATAAATTTGTGATGCATCAAGCCAGCGCCTTTGGAGCCATCTGAGGTATCGTCCCGACGAAAAATTTTTGCATTATCCAAAATAACTAATGCATCTCGGGTTTGAATTTCTTCGGTGCTCAATACTCCGTCATGGTTAGTATCCATAAAGGCTTTGTTATCTCCGTAACGCTGACGTTCTCTTCCCTTAAGAGTTTTAGCTTGTGAAGTAGAGGTAGCACTGTAGGGCGTTGAATAACTATTTTCTAAAATAATTTGAATTTTGACTCCATTTTTAGCCGCGATCGCGAGCGCTTGGGCAATTCGGGGCAATCGAAATTCTTGGACAGCAATTTTAATTTCAGTTTTAGCCTGAGCCACAGTATCAATAATTACCTGTTCCAGATTGTCGCCAGCACGTTGAATAGGCTGTCCCTTGGCGGATTTACGATCGGATTCTAGGTACTCGGCGGCTTCGCTATGATTGAAGTATGCCTGGATGAGTTTGTCTTGGGGAAGCGCGGGCAGCAGCGCGAGCTTGGCGGAAGTACTATCTGTTGGTGAAGGGCGCTGGCACCCGATTAGTATTAATGGCACTGTGAACAACATGGCAAGTTGCGCCAGTCCGGTCCAAGTTTTCCTGTTCATGTGGTTAGTTCTCTAAAAATTCCCCTCCTAGATTGCCCCAGCGATTGCCCCGACGCTCTTGAGACCCGACAATAGAAACTATGGAAATACCGACTCTGCAAATTTATCTGGACTATAGCGCCACGACCCCGACGCGTCGTGAGGTCGTTAATCTTATGCAGACGGTAATGGGTCAGGAATGGGGCAATCCGTCTAGTCTTCATGTTTGGGGAAACCGATCGGCGACCTTACTCGAACAAGCCCGCACTCGCGTCGGCAGCTTAATTCATGCATCTGCCGAGAGTATAGTTTTCACATCAGGCGGCACGGAAGCAAATAATTTGGCTATTTTTGGGATTACCCAGCAGTTTTCGACCCCCCAACATTTAATTATTTCCAACGTCGAACATTCGGCTATTTCTGAGCCTGCCCGCTATCTAGAAACACTCGGTTGGCAGGTGACTCGTCTTCCGGTTGATGCTTGGGGATTAGTGAATGTCGCAGATTTGGTCCGATCGATTCAGCCCAATACGGTGTTAATTTCGATTATTTGGGGTCAGAGTGAAATTGGTACGATTCAGCCGATCGCCCAGCTTGCTGAAATTGCCCGATCGCACAATATTCTATTTCATACCGATGCGGTCCAAGTTGCGGGGCGTTTGCCGATTGATGTTGGGACAGTGCCGATCGATTTATTATCCCTTTCCAGCCACAAACTCTATGGACCTCAAGGCTGCGGAGCGCTCTATATCCGATCGGGCGTGACGGTATTACCAATTTTGTTAGGCGGCGGTCAGGAATCAGGCAAACGATCGGGAACCCAAGCGGTACCGACGATCGCAGGGTTTGGACTGGCGGCGGCGTTGATGGCGGATGAAATGACCACGGAAACTGTGCGGTTGAGAGCATTACGTGACCTGTTATTTGAACAACTTCTGGGTACTGCGCTAAAACCCACGGGCAGCCCCACCGATCGACTGCCCCACCACGTTAGTTTTTGTCTTCCCGATGCTGATGGGATGCAACAAAACGGCAAAACTCTAGTGCGGCAGATGAATCTTGCGGGTATCGGCATTAGTGCGGGGGCTGCCTGTAGTAGTGGGAAACTGGAGCCAAGTTTGATTTTGAAAGCGATCGGTCATGACAGCAGAATTGCAAAAACGGGCATTCGGCTCACCGTTGGACGAGAGACGACGATCGCAGATGTGGAGTGGACTGCCATTGTATTGAGGCAAATTTTGGCTCGGATGGGTCTTTGAACGGTCTCAGATCCGATACAATTCGTGGGTTGATGGGGGATGAAATGGTGGACGTGGAAATTAAGAATGGCGAATTGGTGAGTGCTTTGGTGACGAAAACTGTGACAGGAACTGTGACAAAAATTGGGGTGGTGGGCGGTGGACAGTTAGCCTGGATGATGGCAGCAGCGGCTAAAAAATTTGGATTGGAGTTGCGAGTACAGACCCCAAATTCATCGGATCCAGCGGTGGCTATTGCCGATGAGTCTATCTTTGCGGCGGTGACCGATCCGGCTGGGACTGAAAAATTAGCAGCGAAGAGCCATGTCATCACGTTTGAGAATGAATTTGTCGATTTGGATGCGTTGTCTAAGTTAGCCGAACAGGGTGCTTGTTTCCGACCGTCATTGGCCTCGCTTTCACCCCTAATTAGTAAATATGATCAGCGGTGTTTTTTGCGCGATCGGGAGCTACCCACTCCCAAATTTTGTCGCCTTACGGATGCAACAGAAATCTCCTTTCCCTGTGTTTTAAAAACATGTCGCAATGGCTACGATGGCTATGGGACGTTCATCGTGAAATCCCAAGCAGAGTTGGATCAAGTCCTGTCCAAAATACCTGCGATCGATTTACTTTTAGAAGAATTTGTCCCCTTCAAACGTGAGCTGGCGATCATGGTCGCCCGATCGTTAGACGGCGAAATTTCGCTCTATCCGATCGTAGAAACTCAACAGGTGGATGCGGTGTGTCGTCGGGTGATTGTCCCGATCGAACTGCCTATTGGACTAGAACAAACGATCGGGGCGATCGCACGAACCATTGTTGAAAGTTTGCAGGTAGTGGGAATTTTTGGGATTGAATTTTTTGAAACCTCAGACGGTCAAGTCCTCGTCAACGAGATTGCACCCCGCACCCACAATTCTGGTCACTACACCTTAGACGCTTCCGTAACCTCGCAATTTGAACAACAAGTCAGGGCCATATCAGGAATGCCTTTGGGGAGTTCGGCGTTGAACTGCGGCGGCGCGGTCATGGTGAATCTGTTGGGATTTGAATCTGCAACATCAGATTATCTTGAAGTCCGATCGCAGTTAGCCCAAATTCCCGGCGCGACTGTTCATTGGTACGGGAAATCAGAATCCCGATCGGGACGCAAATTAGGACATGTCACCGTCTGTTTTGATCAGGCCAATGAGACAAAATCACGATTGATCGCGGAGACCATTGAACATATTTGGTATGGATTGGATCAACGTCGATCGGACGTTGTAAAATAAAAACAGGTCCACGGAGGTGTTGGTGACTGCCAATAATGTTTTTTGATCTATGTCTTATTGAATAAGGGAATCTAGGCAGTGTGTCGCGGTAAACCGAGCTTGTACTCAGAAACTTTAGACATGCTGCATACGGTACCCACCTGGTTTTGACCAGGTCTCAAACTGAGGTAAGACGGCACTGCGGTGGACCTTTCAAAAAATTTTAAACCTCCCTTGGTTGCACTATGCGATCGAGGGAGGTTTTTGATCAATCCTGTACGATCGACTCAGAACACGGCGAGTAGACAAAAAAAAGGAAAGCAAACTGCCTTCCCTCAAGATTTTGATGTTAAGAACAATACCTAGTACGTTTCAACGTGCCAGCGTCCTTCTTTTTTCATCGATCGGACATAATCCTTCCAAACGATGCCTTCCTTTGTCGCCTCAGCACCCAGTGCCTCCTCAATTCCTGGCTCCATCCCGCGCAACCCGCAGATGTAAGTGTGGGTTTTAGGATTTTTAATCATGTTCCACAGCTCAACAGAATTTTCTGCTACCCGGTTTTGGATGTACATCCGTCCGCCTTCACTGTTTTTCTGTTCCCGGCTGATGGCATAGGTCAAACGGAAGTTATCAGGGTAGAGCGTCTGCATCTCTTCCAGTTCTTCTTTGTACAGGATATTCGCCGTCTGAGGAACACCAAACACCAGCCAAGCCTTGCCTTTGTAGCTGCTGTAGTCAGGATTAGCCGCCCGCTCGTTGTCCTTAAACATGCGCCATAGATAGGCCCGCATTGGTGCAATGCCCGTTCCCGTCGCGAACATGATGACGTTGGTATCGTCTTCAGCAGGTAGGAGCATTTCCTTACCCGATGGTCCTGTGATTTGGACTGGATCGCCCGGTTTCAAGGCGCAAAGGTAAGCGGAGCAAACCCCCTTAATGGTGTCGCCCGCATCGTTTTTGTATTCCAATTCGCGGACGCAAAGAGATACGGTCTTATCATCGACATCATCCCCATGACGGGTAGAGGCGATCGAATAAAGACGCAGCTTGTTGGGCTTACCTTTCGCATCATTTCCCGGTGGAATAATTCCAATACTCTGACCTTCGACATACTCTAGCTCACTGCCAGAAATATCAAATTTCAGGTGCTGCACAATACCAACCCCGCCGTCTGAAACCAACGCTTCATTGGAAATCAATTTCCCGGTCAGCGGGCTATTGGGACGATAGATATTGACCTTAACGTCTGCGTGAGCTTTCTTCTTAGAAGCAGGCACAGCCTCTGTAGATAGCACAGGAAGTTCTTCTACAGTTGGCGTAGGAGACACAGAAGAAGCGGTTAATGGCGTGGCACCATCAAGCGGTAACACATTGAGAATTTTTCCACCTTGGCTAAGAATTTGGCGGGTGAACTGGGTCATCCGATCGTAAGCCACGTTAAAAAAAGTGGCTCCACTTGTTCGACGACCACGTAATCCAACCACCTCATACCGATAAACACGACTGCCCGAAGACAGAGAGTCATTTGCGCTGGAATTAAACATCTCGATAAATCTCTCCGAAAACCTATGAATTCCGTCATCATTTGTTAAGTATTTATTCTCCCCTATCCTGAGACATCAAGCTACTCTCTCTAGATTCAAAACTAGGAATTTAGAGGGAGTAACGTTTAGGGGAAACACTTATTCAGTACGATAGCGATCGGACAAAGAGCCTTTTGCCCTCAACACACAGTTGCTTAACCAGTTCCACAAGACAGACTCAAGACCTGAGGTTGCATGGTGTACTAATACAAAGACCTATTAAATAAGTCAGCTTGTGATGTAGTCTATTGAGAGCAACTGACGAGTAGTTTAGTGGAAATATTATGGGGTTGAGTTATCCCGTGATACCAAATAAGGCTTACTTCGACAAAATTGAGTTGACGATTTTTGTTCTTTGAGGGGACCTATGACTAAGCCAGACCGTGTGGTACTCATTGGCGTTGCTGGAGATTCCGGCAGCGGTAAGTCCACATTTTTGCGCCGGATCTCCGATCTATTCGGCGAAACTTTTGTGACGGTGATTTGCCTTGACGACTATCACAGTCTGGATCGCAAACAGCGCAAAGAGACGGGAATTACCGCTCTTGACCCCCGCGCCAATAATTTCGATCTGATGTATGAACAGGTCCGCGACATTAAAGCGGGCAAAAGCATCATGAAGCCGATCTACAACCACGAAACTGGGGAACTTGATCCGCCGGAAAATGTTGACCCCAATCATATTGTGGTGATCGAAGGACTGCATCCTTTGTTTGATGAACGGGTCCGATCGTTGATCGATTTCAGCGTCTATCTAGACATTGAGAACGATGTGAAGGCGGCTTGGAAGATTCAACGCGATATGTCCGAACGGGGCCATACGCTTGATGATGTCATGCAGGCGATCAATTCCCGCAAGCCGGACTTTGATGCTTTTATCGATCCTCAGAAAGCTCATGCGGATGTCGTGATCCGCGTGTTGTCCACTAACTTAATCAAAGACGACAAAGACCGTAAGGTATTGCGCGTTCAGATGATTCAGCGCGATGAGGTTGAAGGATTCGATCCGGTTTATCTGTTTGATGAAGGATCGACCATTGACTGGATTCCCTGTGGTCGTAAGCTCACCTGTTCCTATCCCGGAATTCGGATGCATTATGGACCGGATGGATACTATGGTCACGAGGTTTCGATTTTGGAAGTCGATGGTCAGTTTGACAATCTAGAAGAAGTCATCTACATCGAGAAGCACCTCAGCCAAACGTCGGCTCGTCATCCCGGCGAGATCACTGAACTCTTGCTTCAACATAAGGAGTATCCCGGTTCCAACAATGGAACAGGATTATTCCAAGTGTTAACGGGCGTGAAGATGCGAGCGACTTACGAGCGCTTGACGAAAGGTTCTAAACGGGTTGCTGCTGTCGTTTAGTAGCATGTGGTCTCCTGCGGATTTTTGACCATTCGCAGGAGATTATGGATCCAAAGACCAACGGTCGCCACAGCGATTTGATAAATTTAACATCCTGATAGAAGGACAGAGACTCGCGACATAGAGCAACGTTGGGTAGGACTCTATCCACAAGGTGTGGAGGATGTTATCCGGGTTCGCTCGTCTTCCTTGATACTAGAATCCCCGCCTTTTTAGGGCAGGGAGTGCGTCAATTCTATGACTTGGTGTAGAGCTGAAACCAGGCATTCGGCTGGATTTCGAATTAATCACTTTAGGTGGATGGACTTGCGCCATGGTTGTAAATCGCAAAACTCGAAAGCCCTCGACTCGCAATAAACTAGCGTCCGATGTGGCCCAAACGGCTAGCCAATCTCCATTGCCCATAGATGAGAGTTTGACGGTTGAAACTGCTGAATCTAAGGTTGAGACTGGCGGCGATCGCTCAATTGCGGATACGATCGTGATCGGTGAACTTGTGATTCAGCCAATCGATGACCCGACAATAGTTACCTTCAAAGTTGAACCACCGCCCCCCGCCATTATAGATGAGATAGATAAGCCGATGAGTCTGTCTGTTGTTGAGAGGGTTGATGACCCGATCGAAGCTACAATCAAACCTACGGATAAACCTTCAGAGACTCTCTCCACCTCGCGCAACAAGTCAAAAGTTTCCAGTAATAAATCTGTTCAACCTACTAAAGGAGATAAAATAATGACTCAAGATGCTAAATCTTCGACCGTCGTTGCCAAAAAAGAAAGCGCGATCGCAGTTACTGGGTCTGCTCTACATGCCCGCCCGGTGACCCCCAATGCACTAAACTTTGTTGGAATGATTTCATCCGCTGGCGATCGCCCCATTGGCGCAAGCACTATGGTGATCTTCGGTACTTACCTGAATGGTCGCCCCATTGAAGCGTCTAGCCTGAAATTATTTGAAATGCTTCCCGGTGATCGACCTGTGTTTTTCGATGAGGTAAGCTATGTTCCTGGTACTGCTGATGGTGGCCGTCCAGTTATGATCAGCCCAGCCGGATTGATGAATGCGGGGGAGATGATGGGTAGCCGTCCAACTTTTAGCAATGATATTGTGGACCCAAATCCTGCTATTTTGATGGGCTATTTGGATTAGTCTCAAAATTTAACGATACAAAAAGCGCTGGAATCATTCAGCGTTTTTTGCGTTTTCTGGTGATCGTTCGTTGTTTATTACCTATTTTGTCAACTATGAAAAAGTACATCCTATTGGGGTCTTACTGCGAGAATGTGCTAGAGCGTCGTGCAGCCTATCGGGATGAGCATTTAGCTGGGCTTAGACAGCAGCAAGAGTCAGGGATTTTGATTACGCTGGGTCCAACTCAAGATTTGACTAAGGTTTTCGGGATTTATGAGGCTGATGATGAGGCGGTGGTCCGATCGTTGATTGAAGGGGATCCCTATTGGAAAAATGGGATTTGGACCGAGTACGAAGTTAAGGAATGGATTCAGGCGATCGGATAGTGGTTGAGAGTTAGATTGATTGCTTTTTATCTTTTGGGCTGGCTATGGCGATCGATCATCGTGTGCAATCTTTGAAGGAACGGCGGGCGGCGAAGAAAAGTCGGACGGTGTTGATTGGTCGTAAACAACAACAGGATTGGTTTGAACGATCGTTGCTTCAGCCGGAGCATGGGGACGCGAAGACTATTTTTAGTATTTCGGGGCAAGGTGGGATTGGGAAGACAACTCTGCTTAGGGAGTTTCGGCGGATTGCGGAGGAGAATGGGGCGCTGTGTGGCTACGTGAATGAGGGTGTAGCGATGAATCCGGTGAATGATGTGCCGGAGGTGATGTGGCGGTTGGTGGAGGATTTGGAGCAGGGGCATGGGTTGAAGTTTGAGAAGTTTCGAGAGCGTTATAAGGCGTATCGGGTGAAGAAGCAGGAGATGGAGGGCGATCCGGAAGCGCCGAAGGGGTTTGTGGGGGATGCGACGCGGGGGGTGATGAAAGTGGGGCTGGAGGCCGCGAAGGGGGCGATTCCGTTTGGCGGGATGATTGATAGTGAGATGGTGGCGACGAAGGCGGGGGAGTTGATGAATTATGGGATCGATCGGTTTCGCAATAAGGATGAGGAACGGTTGATGAAGGAGACGTTGGAGGTGCTGACTCCGCTGTTTTTGGAGGGGATTAATCGGGCTGGGGGGAATAAGACGGTTGTGTTGTTGTTGGATACTTATGAGGTGACGAGTGTATTTTTGGATGCTTGGATTTTGGCGGTGCTGAAGGAGGAGTTTGGGGATGTGCGTACAGCGTTGATGGTTTGTATGGGTGGGCGGAATCCTTTGGATCGGAATGTATGGACGGAGTTTGAGGAGGAGATTGCCCGATCGCCCCTTGAGCCGTTCACTGAGGCGGAGGCGCGGCTGTTTTTGGGGCAGAAGGGGATTTTGGGGGAGGCGGTGATTGCGGAGATTTGGCGGTTGTCGGCGGGGGGATTGCCGTTGTTGGTTTCGATGATGGCGTTGAATGCTCCGACGGATATTGATGCGGTGATTGATCCTTGTGATGATGCGGTGACGCGGTTTTTGAGGTGGGAAACGGATGAGGCGAAGAAGGGGTTGGCGTTGGATGGGGCGTTGGGACGGGCGATCGATGCAGATGTGGTTGCGGCGTTGGGTTCGGAGTTGTTTGATTGGTTGCGGGGTTGTCCGTTTGTGATCCGTGAGGGATCGGTGTGGCGTTACCATTCGGTGGTGCGGGAGTTGATGGTGCGGTTTCAGTGGCAGAAGTCGCGGAGTCATTGGACAGCTGTGCATGGGAAGTTGGCGGCGCACTATGAGGCGATGCGGGTTGGGTTAGGGTTGGAGAGTGGGAAGGAGATTAAAGATAAGGAGTGGCAGCGGTTGTCGTTGGAGTGGTTTTATCATTCGCTGTGTGCGGGGCGGCAGGCGCAGATTGGGATGGCGTTGAATGGTTTTTTGGTGGCGCTGGAGGAGTCGAGGGTGTTTGCGTTGGAGTGGGCAGAGGTGATGGTGATGGTGGGGAAGGAGACAGAGTGGACGGAGATGAAGCTGTGGAGTGAACGACTGCAAGATGGAATGGTGGCACACAAAGAGAAACGTTACAGTGATGCTATTCCATGTTTGACGAAGTTGATTGAGTCTAGGCTGGTTGAATCGAAACAAAAGGCTGTGGCTTATGACTGGCGTGGAAATTGGTATCGTCTGTCAAAACAAGGAAGCTTGGGACTGAATGATTTTCTGAAGGCGATCGAGCTTGATCCGGAAAATCCTAAACATTACTTGAGTTTAGGCTATACGCATCAGGCCGAGAAACGGTATGAAGAGGCGACCGAATTATATAAAAAGGCGATTGAACTTAGTCCTGAAGATGCAACCGCTTACAACAATCTTGGGTCAACTTACAGCGACCAGAAACGATATGAAGAGGCGGTTGAGTCCTATAAAAAGGCGATTGAACTCAATCCTGAAAATTCATCCGCTTACAATAATTTAGGAAGTACTTACAAAGCCCAGAAACAGTATGAGGAGGCGATCGAGTCCTACAAAAAGGCGATTGAACTCAATCCTGAAGATGCAACCGCTCATGGCAATCTAGGGCTTACTTACTATAATCAAAAGCGTTATAAAAAGGCAATTGAAGCTTATCTAAAGGTAATAGACCTCAATTCTCAGGATGCAATTGCTTATGTCAACTTGGGAAATGCTTATGATGATCAAAAAAACTACGAAAAGGCTGTTAAAGCCTATCAAAAAGCGATCGAACTCAATCCTGAAGATGCAAATGCCCACTATAACCTGGGAATTACCTACAAAAGACAGAAACGCTATGAAGAGGCGATCGAATCATATGAAAAGGCGATTGAGCTCAATCCTGAAGATGCATCTGCTTATTACAATCTAGGAATTACATACAATGCACAGAAACAATATGAAGAGGCAATTGAATCATATAGAAAGGCGATCGAACTCAATCCTGAATATGTACGAGCATTTGCACGCCGTGGTAAGATCTATCGGCTGCTTAAGCGTTATGAAGAAGCATTGAAAGATTTCGACCGGGCGATCGAGCTTGAACCAGCAGGTTGGCCGTTGAGTCAACGTGGGCAAATCAATCTTTCACTATCCCGACAGCAACAAGCGCTAGACGATTTCAATCAAGCGATCGAACTTGATAATGATTGTGAATGGGAATGTTATTTACGATCGATCGTCCATCAAAACCTCAACCAAGCCGATGAAGCTCAAGCGGATCTTCAGAACGCGATCGATCTTGCTCAGGCAAAGTATGCGACTGAACCTGAAGACTGGCAAAACACCTTTAACCTCGCGCTCTACCATCTTGCAGCAGGCCATCAACAGGAAAGCGAAAGCCTCTATCGTAGTGGTTTGAATGCGCCACAGGAAATGATTGAAATGGCAGTGAGGGATTTGGAAGATCTGAGGGAATGGAGAACTAAGAATGTTGAATTGAGAATTGAAGAGACGATTTCTCTTTTGGGTTTGTGATTTTAGAGATTTATCAAAACCGTTGAACTGAATATTCGGTGAAGACTTCGTCTACGCTCACCAAAATCAATTGACGTGAGATCGATTGAGCAATTAATAACCTGTCAAATGGATCTCGATGATGGAGTGGTAATTCACGATAAACATTTAGGTCAGACTTTGCAATCGATAAGACTTCCACTTGAAGTTGATCCAAGATTTGATATAGATCATCGATCGTATGATTTATTTTGAGCTTGCCAATATTGAGTTTGATCGCAATTTCCCAAAGACTAGCAGAACTCAGATAAAGCTGGCTTGTATCGTCATTGATTAACGCTTTCATTCGATCGCTCAATCGTACATCGCCTTGAATAAACCATAAAAATATATGAGTATCTAACAAAAAAACAGTCACTACATGTACTCCTGCATATCATCTAGTGGTGCATCAAAGTCATCAGCCATCCAAATTTCTCCCCGCCAGATCCCAAATAAATCTTTACGACTGATTGGCTGAACTTGCGATCGAGAAGGCTGCTCTGCAAATTGTTTAACCAAGAGATTCATTAACTCTAAGCGCTCTGAATCACTTAAAGTATTTACGATCGGTAATAATTCAGTTAGAGACATTGACCAAAACTCCCATAGAACTGACCAGTGGCCTAATCATAGCAAAAGTTTGCGATCGCCCATCAAAA
Source organism: Synechococcales cyanobacterium (assembly GCA_043787635.1). Classification (GTDB taxonomy): domain Bacteria; phylum Cyanobacteriota; class Cyanobacteriia; order Leptolyngbyales; family Leptolyngbyaceae; genus JAAFJU01. Next base: position 14,895 of record JAYVUU010000068.1, read on the forward strand.
CCTCAATCAATCCGATGAAGCTCAAGCGGATCTTCAGAACGCGATCGATCTTGCTCAGGCGAAGTATGCGACTGAACCTGAAGATTGGCAAAACACCTTTAATCTCACGCTCTACCATCTTGCAGCAGGTCATCAACAGGAAAGCGAAAGCCTTTATCGCAGTGAAGTGAATGCGCCGCAGGAAATGATTGAAATGGCAGTGGAAGACTTGAGAGAATGGAGAACTGAGAATGCTGAATTGAGAATTGGGGAAACGATTAAAATTTTGAACTTATGATTTTGGAGGGGCGATTCTCTTCGAGAGGCTACGTCAACATTTATCGAATTAGCTCAATTTGGATATTCAGATTTAAGGTTGTCCAAGCCCGATCGCAGGTCAAAGCAGGAACATTCAATGATTCTACTAATGCTAAACAGGCACGATCGCCAAAGGACAAACCCGCTGATTTCGTTGACGATCGTAAACAACCCGATCGATAAGCCAATTCCATATCAAATGGCACAATCACAATGCCTAAAGCATCCAAATACGATCGAATTTCAGCTTCAGCCCTCCCCTGATCCGCAAGCTTCGCCACCACTTCACTCAAATTCACACTACTCATCACCGAATCAGCCAACGCAGCCGCAACACGTTCACTACCCGGCTCACGGTTCAGCATAGCCAACAATGCCGAAGCATCCAAAACCCAACTACGCACCAATTTGCTCCTGTCGCCGCTCCACAATCAACTCCTCCGACAACGATCGACCCGTAGCAATAAAACTTGCAACCCATTCTTGAGCTTGTACAATCGCCTGTGCCTGAGAAACAATCTTCATTTCCCCATTCTCAACGCGCACAATTAGCCTTTCGCCAATCTGCCACCCCATACTCGTATAAAGCTCTTGGGGAATTGTGACTCTACCGTTCGCTAAAAGCTCCATTTGCAATTGCGGCATCTTTCACTACATCCCAACCTTAATGAGTTATTTTTTAAGTGTAACCGATCGCTCAATCTCATGGAGGACTTCGCCAATCAAAACCTCAACCAACCCGATGAAGCTCAAGCGGATCTTCAGAACGCACGATCATCCCCGACTCGCTAGCCATCGATCGGGGCATCGTCCTTAAATAAGCAAAAAAGCGATCGTCCCAATAAAGAAACGATCGACTTTTTGAAATACTAATTCTAAATCTTATGAATTAGAACTTGGAACACTACTAACAAGCTTGGGCGAAGGCGTTTGGGCGATCGCTTTACTACTCTTAACCGCATGAAGCATGGGTGTTTTTGCAACCGCCGCATTAGCAAACGTAAACAATGGATTAGAAAGAACACCCGCGATCGTAGTTGCGACCAACGCGCTAATCAAACCCACCTGCAACGGACGCATCCCCACGCCATCAAAACTAGTAGACGGATAGTTTTTAACAGAATCCGACATCTCCTGCGGCTCCTTCACCACCATCATTTTCACCACACGAATGTAGTAATAGATGGAAATCACACTGGTCACAAGACCCAACAGCACCAAACCATAGGCTCCCGCTTGCCAGCCCGCCCAGAAAATGTACAACTTTCCAAAGAACCCAACCAGCGGCGGAATTCCACCGAGCGACAACAGGCAAAGCGACAACGCCAACGTCAGTAGCGGATCTTTCTGATACAGACCCGAATATTCACTGATTTGGTCAGTTCCCGTTCTGAGGGAGAACAAGATGACGCAGCTAAAGGCACCCAAGTTCATGAACAGATAGCTCAGCAAGTAGAAAATCATGCTGGAATAGCCCGCATCGCTGCCAATGACTAAACCAATCATGATGAACCCAGCCTGACCGATCGATGAATAAGCCAATAGCCGTTTCATACTGGTTTGGGCTAGCGCTACAACATTTCCCAGAACCATACTGAGAATCGCCAGCGCCGTCATCACAAACTTCCACTGCTCATCTACCAATGGGAAAACCGTGACCAGCAATCGAATCGCGAGGGCGAATCCTGCTGTTTTGGACCCAACGGACAAAAAGGCAACGACGGGCGTAGGCGATCCTTCATAAACATCCGGAGTCCATTGATGGAATGGGACCGCCGCAATTTTGAAGGCAATCCCCGCGATTGCAAATACCAATGCAATCACAATGCCAATGGACGAACCAAGATTTGCATCTTTCATGGCCGCCGCGATCGCCCCAAGTTCCGTTTCCCCGCCCGATAATCCGTAGAGCAACGAGGAACCATAGAGGAAAATTGCCGCACTGGATGCCCCAATGAGCAAATATTTCAACGCAGCTTCATTCGATCGGGGATCTCGTTTGGTATAACCCGTCAGCAAATAAGACGAGATACTCAACGTTTCTAGGGAAACAAAGATCATCACCAACTCATTGGCTCCAGACAGAAACATTCCGCCCAACGTCGCGGTGAGGAGAATGCTGATAAATTCTGCAACGGGAGTTCCAGACTGC